>JBCCBE010000001.1:0-105652 GCA_039814425.1 Pseudomonadota bacterium | reverse complement strand
CTTAATTGCACATTGCCTGAACTATTTTCGCTATGCGGACGTGGTATGGGAGAGGATCAGTTGTGATCTGGTACTTTCTTTTTCTCTGTGTTCTAATCAAGGTAAATAAGGAGACCGGAAAATGGCAACTAAGGGTCGCGGTAAAATTTACAAAAGCATTACGGATACAGTTGGCGACACACCAATTGTACGGCTTGACAAACTTGCAAAGAAACATCGTGTGAAAGCCAACCTGCTTGCGAAATTGGAATTTTTTAATCCAACATCAAGCGTCAAAGACCGCATTGGTGTGGCGATGGTCGAGGCGATGGAAAAGAGCGGCAAGATCAAACCTGGTCGCACCACATTAATTGAGCCCACCTCTGGTAATACTGGTATTGGCCTGGCTTTGGCGGCAGCTGCCAAGGGCTATCGTCTTATCCTTACTATGCCGGAAACCATGTCTGTCGAGCGCCGTAAGATGTTTGCAATCTTAGGTGCGGAACTGGACCTAACGGAAGGTGCCAAAGGCATGAAAGGTGCCATAGCCCGTGCAGAAGAGTTAGCCTCTGAGATCAAAGGATCGGTCATCCCGCAACAGTTCGAAAACCCGTCCAATCCAGCCATTCATCGTCGCACAACCGGGCCTGAAATCTGGAATGATACAAAGGGTCGGGTCCATGTATTCGTTTCCGGCATCGGTACTGGCGGTACGATCACCGGTGCTGGTAATTATTTAAAGAAACAGAATCCTAAGCTGAAAATCGTCGCCGTTGAGCCAGCGGACTCCCCGATCCTTTCCGGCGGCAATCCCGGCCCTCATAAAATTCAGGGAATTGGTGCCGGCTTTGCACCGGCCATTCTGGACACAAAAATTTATGACGAAATAATCACCATAACCAATGACGAAGCCTTTGCGATGGCACGAGAAGTTGCACGACTGGAAGGCGTACCGGTTGGCATATCTTCAGGTGCTGCATTGGCAGCGGCAATAAAGGTTGGCAGGCGTAAAGAATGGCAGAAAAAAAATATCGTCGTTATTCTTGCAAGTTTCGCAGAACGTTATCTTTCAACTCCACTCTTTGATGACCTGGGATAAACCCATGCGGTAACAGGTTTTATTTCAATTCCTGCTTGGCAAGTGAGCGAATTTCACGCGTTGTATTGACAGCACCTTCATGCTCATAATTCTCATGGTTTTCCTCAACCGTTGAGATGTCATACTTGTAGTTCACCATCATACATGCGGACTGATTAAGACCATTTGTCGATATATCTGCCATCCAATTGAACTGGAGTAATGATGCGCCATTGCCAAGATGAAAACGCGCGACCGGGTCAATCGGTTTTCCGTCTCTGCGTTTATCAGTCATGAAGTATTTGGCCAAGAGAACTTTCATTGGCTTTTCATAAGGCGCCAGTCTTTCCGATGCTGTACCAACTTCACTGATATCAAGCACTTTTTGAATTGATGCCAATACTTCTTTGCCAGAATTAGCAGATTCACCTTCCAACCATTTCCGGAAACCGGGAATAGGCGAGAGTGTTACGAAATTCTTTAGGTTCGGGAATTCGAGTTTAAGATCATGCAACACCTGCTTGATAAGGAAATTTCCGAAAGAAACCCCCAGTAACCCCTTCTGACAGTTTGAGATGGAGTAAAATACAGCCGTATCAAAGTTATTCGGGTCAATTGTATCGCGTTCTTCTGCAAGCAGCTTATTGACAGATTGCGGAACCTGTTTCGTAAGTGCGACTTCTACAAAAATCAGCGGCTCTTCAGGCATTGCAGGGTGGAAAAACGCAAAGCAGCGGCGGTCTTCCGGTTGCAGTCTTCGGCGCAAATCATCCCAATCATTGATCGCATGGACCGCTTCATATTCAATAATTTTTTCCAAAATATTTGCAGGTGTTTTCCAGTCGATTGGTTTTAGAACTAAAAATCCACGGTTAAACCAGGCGGTAAACAAGTGCTCGAAATCAACATCCAGGCATTTCAATTGTGGTTCTTGTGATAGTAATTTGAGTAAATCCTCCCGCATACCGACCAGCAATTCGGTTGCTCCAGGTGTCTGGTTGATTCTGCGCAGCAATTCTCTTCGCTGTGGGTCTGCAAATTTAGTCAGGGTCTTGAGTGCATCCGGGCTTTTTTCTTGGGCATAAGCCTGTGCAAACTCAATTATCAGTTCGGGATCAAGGTCGAGATTTTCCACCAGATGCACAAAGAACTTTCGCTTGTCTTCCAATTCCATACTTTGAAAACGGACAAGTATATTTGCCGCTAGTTTACTACCAGAGACTTCCCCCTGTTCGGATAGGATAGCATCGCATAGTTCAACTATGTCACGGCTATCTTTTTCTGAACGGAACATACGGCCGCGTTCAAAAACGTTAGAAAGAATATCCTGGAGAAATAATGTCCGGCTCATTGTGTTCTGGCGCTCTTTTTGGGTGACATGAAGCAGAAAAGTTCATTCGCCATAAATCAATAATGCAAAGTCTTCAATGGTCAAGCTCCAACAACCCGAATGGATACTCTTAGTAAGTTGATATTTTTTATCAACTAGCGGCAATACCGGCTTCCCAGCCAAGCATTGCGCGCTTGCGCGTTAGACCCCAATGGTAGCCCGTAAGTGCGCCGGATTTACCCAGTGCACGATGACAGGGAACAACAAAGGATATCGGGTTTCGACCGACAGCAGCGCCTACTGCACGAACGGCTTTGGGATTATCAATTGCTGTTGCTATGTCTGAATAGGTTTTGGCTTCGCCCATCGGGATGCCCAATAAACTATCCCAGACCCGAATTTGAAAATCTGTCCCGATCAATGTTACACGCAAAGGCGTTTTATTAGCCCAGTTTTCCAGGTTGAAGATTCGCGCTGCCGTTTTCTTTGTCGAGGCCAATTCTTCCTTGTAGTTGGCATTTGGCCAACGCCCCTTCATATCCTCAAGTGCGAGCCTTTCTTCGCCAGCATCGCAAAAGGCAAGCCCAACGAGCGAAGTCTGATCGCCCTGACCAGTTACAAGCACCAATGCCTGACCAAACTGACAGGCATGAAATCCATACCGCAGTTCAAGTCCCTCCCCCTTTGCCTTCCAGATACCTGGCGGCATAGCTTCATGAGTCACGAACAAATCATGCAACCGCGAAGGAGATGACAGGCCAAGTTCAAAACTTGCATCCAAGATCGGTAATTCTTCATCGCGCAATAAACGTTTGGCGTGGTCCAAAGTAACCGCCTGACTAAATTCTTTCGGCGAGATACCTGCCCAACGGGTAAATAGTTTCTGTGTCGCTGTTTCACCAAGGCCGAGGCAGTTTGCAAGTTCAGCCAGACTTGGCTGGTCCTGCCATCTTAGTGAAAGGAACTCGACAGCTTTTCGGACCAGAGCATAATCGCCATCACGCGGATCAGCTTCCAGAATATGCCCACCATATCGCAGGGCTTTTGGAGAATGTAAATCGTGTTTCATGCGCCAAAGATATCTGTTGGAACGGCGACCTGCCACCCGAAACTTGCATCTATTTATCGATTGGTGAAACCCGGCTACGTCCGTGCCCGACCAAGCGCACCAGCAAGTGCGTGGGCAAAACTTTCGCGGTCCTGCGGATTTAGAAATCCGCCGATATCAATCGTATTTTCCCGGCTTTTGAGCAGCATGCGTGTGATGCCGATCTCTTCATGCCGTTCCACTTCAAACCGGGTCCAAAAAGGATTGAACCGATATTCAGCCATACGGCCTGCTGGATCAAACTTCTGAACCGTGAGTTCTGACCTGCAAATGCTTACGGTCTCGCGCGCCCGCGCTGATCTATAATTCATCTTAAAGGCAAGCCAGATTATCAGTACATCAAGTACCATAAACAGAAAAACCGGCCATGCCCCCATTAGCAAAAACATCATGCCTGACATAAAACAGGTAACTGATACAAAACCCATCAGCACAAAAAACCCAACGCGTCCAAGCGAACGGTGCGGCGTTAATTCTGCGAAAAACTCCGGTTTCGGATTGTTATTTTTCAATGATCTGCCCATGGTATTTACGCGCTTAAATTACGCTGATTGTTGAATAAGGGAAGGATTAAATGGTCGCACAAAAAAAGCCGCGTAATAAGCGTCTTCCCAGAACAAAATATTCACAAGAAGAGCTGGAAGAAATCTTCAGCCGGTTCCGTCAGCTACGACCAGAACCAAAGGGTGAATTGGAACACGTAAATCCATTCACGCTTGTAGTTGCAGTGGCGCTCTCTGCCCAGGCAACAGATGCCGGCGTCAACAAGGCAACACGGGACCTTTTCAAAGTTGCCGATACACCTGAAAAAATGCTCGCACTTGGCGAAGAAAAAGTTCGTGAATACATCAAGACCATTGGGCTCTTTCGTAATAAAGCAAAAAACGTTGTCGCTTTAAGTCAAAAACTGGTTGAAGAATTTGACAGCGAGGTGCCGAGAACCCGCGAAGAGCTGGTCACGCTTCCAGGTGTTGGGCGCAAAACAGCAAACGTCGTACTATCGATGGCCTTTGGAGAAGCCACTATGGCAGTCGACACGCATATTCTACGCATCGGTACTCGCATGGGATTAGCGCCTGCAAAAACTCCCGATGACGTCGAAACAATATTGATGCGGATTATTCCGGAAGAATTTCTCTATCATGCCCACCATTGGCTAATTTTGCACGGGCGTTACACCTGTGTTGCCCGCAAGCCAAAGTGTGAAGTTTGCATCATCGCCGATCTTTGCAAGTCAAAAGAGAAAACCTGCGATGTACCTGCATCTATCGTCCCAATTTTGCACTAGAAACTGGCTCGCTTTCAGCAACGCTCTTATAGAAATGCACCATCATGGCGGCCGCAAAAACCGGTGTAAGCAGATTTAAGATCGGCACTGCCATTAAACCGGCAATAATTAGTCCGCAGAGAAAAATCTCTAATCCATACTTTTTACGTAATTGATTTGCTTCCTGCTCTGAATGAAATCGCATGGCGGCAAACTGAAAATATTCACGCCCTAAAAGGTATCCGTTCACAAAAAAGAAAATTGCAAAATTCACACCCGGTAAAATGACCAGCAACAGCGCAAGCAGGTTTACAAACAGCACAACCAACATAAACTTGAAAGCAAGCCATAGCGAGGTGTTAAGCGGCAATTCTTGACCAGGCATGTCCTGTGGATAGCGCTCTGCCTCTATAAATCTTGCCACGTCATCCAGAAATATACCGGCAAATATTGCGGTTACAGGTGCTAGTAAAAATGCGCCACCGATCACAACGCCAGCGCCGAGCAACCACAGAATTGTTGCCGTCAACCAGGTCCAGCCATCAATGAACGGTAGCAGATAGGTCGAAACCAAGCCCTGTAAACCGAGCCAGACACCAAAAAACAGCAAAATGGTCAGTCCGATAGCCTTAAGCACTACCCATCGCGCGCGCTGAGCAAATACTTCATTTATCCCAAGCCTGGCGGACTCAATTATCAAATCAGTTTCTCCCGTTACAAACTGGGAGATAGGAATAATTCAGTTAGGAAACAAGAATTTACCAAAAGAACCACTTTCCTAAACAGAAATACACCGTTAAAAGAGCCAAGATTTTTGCAAAAGAGAACTTTAATGACCGATACCCAATTTGATGTGCTCGCAATCGGCAATGCGATTGTTGATATTATTGCCCGCTGCGAAGGTGATTTCCTCGTAGATAACGACATTGTAAAAGGTGCAATGAACCTTATTGACATGGAGCGCGCCGAAGCTCTGTACGCCGCAATGGGACCGGCAATTGAAACCTCTGGTGGCAGTGCCGGGAACACAGCAGCAGGAATTGCAAGTCTTGGCGGAAGTGTTTCGTATATCGGCAAAGTTGCCGATGACTCGCTGGGAAAGATTTTCACGCATGATATCCAGGCGATCGGCGCACATTTTGAAACCCCACCTCTAAGCAATGATTTATCAACTGCACGTTCGATGATTTTCGTCACACCGGATGGTGAGCGTTCAATGAACACATTTCTTGGCGCATGCAGCAAACTTGCCCCGGAAGATATTTCCGCTGATCTCGTTAAACAATCAAAGGTAACATATTTTGAAGGGTATCTTTGGGATCCTGCTGATGCAAAAGATGCAATACGACAAGCAGCGAAAATTGCGCATGACAATGATCGATTGGTGTCAATGACATTGTCTGATGCTTTTTGTGTAGACCGTTATCGCGATGAATTTCTTGAATTGATGCGCTCAGGTGCGGTCGACATGGTTTTTGCCAATGAAGGCGAACTGAAGTCCCTTTACCAGACTTCCGACCTGAATTCAGGGCTGTCTGCTATTCGTGAGGATTGCATGCTATCCGCAGTCACCATGGGTGAAAAAGGGTCAATTATCGTCAGTCGTGAACGTAATATAGAGGTACCAGCCCACCCGATTGATGAACTTGTTGATACAACTGGTGCAGGTGATCTTTATGCAGCGGGCTTCCTTTATGGATTTACGCATGATCGTGAACTTGTCGATTGTGCCCGGCTTGGCGGATTGGCTGCCGCAGAAGTTATTCAGCACATTGGTCCTAGGCCGCAGGTAAACCTGAAAGAATTAGCTGAGCAGAATGGACTATAGTTAAAGTCAGTCTTTACCCAGCACCTTGCTTCGAAGCGCGTACAACACATCCAGCGCTTCCCTCGGGGTCAGCTCATCCGGCATAATCGCTTCAAGCGATGAAATTAATTCTCCTTCTTGAGCTGCCGGTTTTTCCGGTTGTTTTGGTGTGACAGAAAACAGCGGCAGATCATCAATCAGGGCTTTCGGGTTACCTGTTCGTTCGGTTGACTCAAGTTGTTCCAGCACCTCTCGAGCGCGGGCTACAACAGCAGGTGGAAGCCCGGCAAGTTTTGCCACTTGTATACCGTAGGAGCGGTCTGCACTTCCCTGCAAAACCTCGTGCAGAAAAACTACCTCGCCTTCCCATTCCTTCACTTTCATTGTGACGTTGGATAACCGGTCCAATGGATCAGCCAGGGAAGTGAGTTCATGATAGTGAGTGGCGAATAGCGTCCGACACTGATTTACCTCATGCAGATTTTCAATTGCAGCCCAGGCAATCGAGAGGCCATCAAAGGTTGCGGTTCCACGGCCTATTTCATCCAAAATCACAAATGAGCGTTTGCCTGCAAGGTTCAAGATGGTTGCAGTTTCAACCATCTCCACCATAAAAGTCGAGCGTCCGCGCGCCAGATCATCTGCTGCCCCAACACGACTGAATAGACGATCTACCAATCCGATATGGGCGGATTTCGCAGGAACATAAGAGCCCATTTGTGCCAGGATTATAATCAGTGCGTTTTGTCGCAAGAATGTGGATTTACCGCCCATATTAGGACCGGTGAGCAGCCATATTTTGCCTGCCGCTTCGCCACCCAAATCGCAGCTATTGGCCACAAAGCCAGGTTTGTGATCTCTAAATAAGACTTGCTCTATAACCGCATGCCGCGCTTCTTCTATTTCAAAGGCAAGGCTATCATCTATTTTCGGCCGGCAATAATTCCAACTTTCTGCAAGTGTAGCAAGACTACAAAAAACATCTAACCTGGAAAGTGCGTTGGCCGCAGAAGCAACAAACTTAGATGAGCTGATTATTTCACCAACCATGGTTTCAAACAGTGACAATTCGATTGTAATTGCCTGTCCTGCCGCATTCGCAATCTTACTTTCCAAATCCGCCAGCTCCGTGGTTGTAAACCGCATCGCGTTTGCCATGGTTTGGCGATGAATATAGATTGCCTTGCCAGCTTCATTGGTAAGCGCATCAGAATTTTGCGCGGTTACTTCAATGAAATAACCTAACATGTTATTGTGCTTAATCTTGAGCGATTTGACCCCGGTCTCTTGGGCATATTTAGTCTGCATGGAGGCAATCACCTGCCGACTTTTATCTCGTAGTGCTCGTAACTCATCTAGCTCTGCGTGATAGCCTGACCGGATAAACCCGCCATCACGCGCCAAAACAGGCACTTCTTCAGCAAGCATCTTGTCAAGCATGAGGCCAAGTTGGGAAGGCAGGGCAAGAATGTGATCAAGGCAATCTTGCAGGGTTTTGGGCAATTGCGGGACATCGGATAATCGCGTTGCAATCATCTGGGCCATGGCAAGGCCAGTATTGATTGCAGTCAAATCACGTGGCCCACCCCGGTTAAGCGATAATCTTGAAACAGAGCGCGCCATATCTGGCACCTGTTTAAGGCATGCGTGAATATCCTGCGCCAACGAACGATGCTCAAGAAAAAACGCAATGCCATCCTGTCGGTCAATAATTTCACTCACATCGCACAAAGGCGCGGTCATCATTTCCGCCAGAAGTCGAGCACCGGGTCCGCTTACGGTTTTGTTTATGGCATGAAACAAAGACCCCTTTCGCTCGCCTGAAAGGGTATGCATCAGCTCAAGGTTGCTTCGCGTTGCCGCATCAATAAATAGCGTCCGGTCATCGGTCTTGCGTACCGGTCTTTGTAGGGCAGGCCGTTCACCAATCTGCGTTTTTTCCACATAGGCAAGAACCGCTCCTGCTGCTGACACCTCGGAAATAGAAAATGCCCCCAGTCCATCCAGCATACTAACTTGAAAAGCGGCCTTCAGCCTTTCTTCAGCCATTTGGCTATCGAAAAACGAGGGTGCTTCCAAAGTAATTGAACGGTCATCCATATTAATCAGAGCAGACCGAAAATCTTCATCCTGATACAGTGTTTCAGATAGCACGATTTCCCGCGGCTCCACACTTGCAATCGCTGCTGCCAAATGCTGCTGGCTGCAGGCTGATACGAAATAAGCACCTGTGGAAATATCGATCCAGGAAAGTCCTACCGGTTTTTGGTCTTCATTGCGGCGTACTTTTGCTATCGCCATAAGGAAATTTGAACTGGTCGGATCCAGCAGTTTTTCTTCTGTGATTGTTCCAGGCGTCACAAGACGCACGACTTTGCGGCGAACAACAGCCTTTGATCCCCGCTTTTTTGCTTCAGCCGGATCTTCGGTTTGCTCGCAAACGGCAACCCGATGACCCAATACGATCAACTTTTGTAAATAGGTATCTGCCGCATGCACCGGTACGCCACACATGGGAATATCCGCACCGTCATGTTTGCCACGCTTTGTAAGCGTAATGCCCAAAGCACGGGAGGCGGTCTCCGCATCATCGAAGAAAAGCTCATAAAAATCGCCCATCCGGTAAAATAAAAGAGAATCCGGATACAAAACCTTGATTTCGATGTATTGCTGCATCATTGGCGTTGCAGCAGCAGATGGTGCACGATTTACGGGCAAGGGGCATTCCTAATTCAACCAGGTAAAAGGATTCCTGAAACTGGCCGCGCATGCAAGTAAAGGAAACAATACAACCTCATCTTCCACAGAACAGAATCCTCTAAATCGCGGCTACTACATCGCCCACAGACAACGCTCCCGGTTCAATAATACGCGCAGTAATCCCGCCATGGCCACGCACGGCAGTATATCCACCGTTGCCAAAAGCAGTTTCCATGCGTGAACACGGTGCACAAATGCCGCTTCCCTCTAGAACAGCATCACCAATCCGGAATTGCCGGTTACGAAGCCCCAGAAGATTAATACCTGACACGACTAGGTTACGGCGCAACAATCCCGGCTCAACCTGCTTACCCGCTAGAAAATTGGATATGACAACAAGATGCTCATGCTGAACAAGGGTAACCGCACGCTTTCCACCACTTTGGTAATGATCACCAATAAGACCAGCATGAGACATTTCCACTGATTCCAGTGCTATCAGATCTGCATATCGCTCGGGCCTAACCCCTATCCAATCCAGCAATCCGTTAGTAGCAAATCGTGAGGTTAATGTCTGAATCGTTTCCAAAAGGATCACCAGTGCGGTGGTTTGGTGTTTTCTGACAATATACCTTCACCACCCTCGACAGCATCTAAACGAAGTTTGAACTGCTTGACCGCTTTTTCCAATACATCAATGCGCTTCCATTGGCTGGAAATTTCATCCGAAAGTTCTTCATTTACCCGCGTAAGATGCGAGATCTCCTCCTCAAGTGCTGTGATTCGCTGACCAGATGGGGCTGTTGACATTTTCTGAACTCGAAATTGTGATTAGGCAAAGCATACAATTCCATCTTATCCTAAAGCTAAATCGAAGATCAGGAGGAATCGATGCGATTAGTTATGGGTTTTATGACGGTTATTGCCGTTTGTGCAAATCTTGTTGGCATGAGCGCTCTGGCTGCAACCGGCAAAGAAGTTCAGATCAAGGGAGAAGTGATTGACACTTGGTGTTACTTTTCGGGTGTAATGGGGGGTGAAGACGCAGTTGTGGGAAGTGCACATCATACCTGCGCATTATGGTGTGCAGCTGGTGGCATACCGGTAGGCGTACTCACCGACGACGGTGACGTCTACATGGTTTTAAAGCTCGAAGGCGAAGATCCGCAGGTGCAGAGTGATGCAATTATGGAAATCCAATCAGACGTGATTTCTGCCAAAGGCATTCACCATGTACGCGATGGAATAAATTATCTGATTGTTGAGAAAATTGTCGCAAATGATGGTATCACGAACAAAAACCATCTCGACTATGGCTCCGTTCCGCCTTTCTCATTTCCAAAGAAAAAGAAGTAGGAGGAACAAAGGATGAAAAAGCTACAAATCACCTGCGTTGCATTAATTTCGCTGGCCATGACAACTTTCGCTATGGGAGCAGAGTTTTCAGACGGTAGTAATGCAAAAGAATTCGGGTTTATCGATGAAGAAAAAGCTACTTTTTCCGGCAAGGTTGTCGATATTTTATGCGAGTTGAGCGGAGATTGCGCAGAAACCTGCGGCAGTGGCAACAGGTTGATGGGTATTGTTCGCGACAAAGACAACACGCTTGTTTTGGTACTGAAAAATGCACAGCTGTCATTTAACGGGCCGGTGCATGATCTCGTTCCTTATTGCAACAAAAAGGTTGATGTCGACGGTTTGTTGATCGGAGACGTAGAGTCCTACAACGCTAAGTTTTATATGGTTCAGTTTATCCGCGATGCGGGAGCTGCCGAATGGAAAAAAGCGAAACTTTGGACGAAAGCGTGGAAAGAACGCAATCCAGAAGCAACTGGCAAAGGCCCGTGGTTTCGGCGTGATCCTCGGGTTATCAAGCAGACTGAAGCTGAGGGTTACTTTGGCCTAGGACATGAAGCTGACGAACAATATCGCGTAGAAAATCAATAATAGCGGGTAAATCGATGAAAAACTTTACTAAACTCATTTCGATTATATGCCTGGCACTTTTGCTTGTGACCGGTTTGAAAAACCCTTCTACCGCCCATGATGGGGTCGTCCATAAAAACATGGACGAAGCCCTGCAACATCAGCAGGAAACCACACCAAATACATTGGGGTTTCCTGACATCAAGGGTGGTGATTTCCGGTTAGTTGATCACAATGGCAACGAACGCACCTCAAATGACCCGGATGGAAATCATCAACTGATCTTTTTTGGATACGCCAATTGCAAGGCAATTTGTACCGTGGCCCTACCCCGTATGGTAGAAGCAGTTTCCAATCTTGATCGCGAAGAAATCCTTATCACTCCGGTTTTAATCACGGTGGATCCCGAACGCGACACGGTTGAAAACATGAAACAACCCATGCTTGCCTATCATGATCGAATGGTGGGATTAACGGGTAGCGCTTCAGCATTGCAGCAAGCCTACGACGCCTTTAAAGTTGAAAAGTCGCTGATTTATGAACATCCGGAAGAAGGCCCAATTTACGCGCACGGATCATTTATCTATCTTTTGGGTCCAAATGGGGATTTGAAAACCCTTTTTCCGCCGATACTGGGGCCCGATCGCATCGCTGAGGTGGCAAAAGGCTATATATTGGGGGAAACGCATTAGATTGCCTGCAATTTACGCACCAAGATTTAAATATTTACAAAATATCTAAAATTTATCCTGCGCTATTAACGCCCTGTTAACACTGAACACTGCAACTTACCCCTACGGTAAGTATATGAGGGTATTCCCATGTTGGCAGAACGAAAGTCAGATGAAACGCAGGAATTGGTTCGCTCAGAAGGTGAAATTCTGAAGGAAATCCTGTCAGGTCCAGCAAACGCAGTTGAGATTGGTGAAGCATTGCCTGAAATGCAACGGGCACGAATTGCACAGTTTTGTTATAATCGCGTTCATATGCGTGAATTGGGATTGCGGCTCGCAAGCACTTGCGAAATGTATTCGCTAAAAGTCGCATTTGGCCGTGCAGCTGATGTTGTATTCGAGCAATCACGAGACATAGAAAAGACAATGGGCAGCTTGAAAAACATGCCAGGCTCTCAGCCGCCAAAACCAGTAACGTTGAAATCAGTAACTTCTAGCTAATCCCTATAGCTTTTTGGTATTACTTAAGCCCGGTCCGCCGGGCTTTTGTTTGCCTGTTTGAATTCCTTTATCACTGGCAGTGCGGTACAATCCATTGCATGATGATCCCTACCTAGTTGCAGGAGAATCGCGCATGTCGTTTGAGACTATATTGTACGAAGAAGATGGGCCGGTAGGCACCATCACTCTTAACAGACCAGACGACGGCAATATGTTTACCCCACAGATGTGCCATGACATTCGCGATTGCATTAACGAGATCCGACGCGAAACTCGAACCCGGGTACTGGTGATAACCGGAGCAGGAGATAAGTTTTTCTGTATTGGTGGTCGCAAGGAAGGAATGGAAGATACCCAGCTTTATGCAGGAGTTTTACCAACACTTGAAATCTATGAGTCTATTGATCGTCTGCAAAAGCCGGTAATTGCCTCTGTAAATGGCTACGCTGTAGGTGGCGGTAACGTATTACAAGTTGTTTGCGATCTTACAATTGCCAAGGAAAGCGCGGTTTTTCGTCAGGTAGGTCCCATGATGGGTTCTTTTGATGCCGGATACGGTACCTGGTATCTGGAAGACTTGGTGGGGAAAAAGAAAGCCAAGGAAATGTGGTATTGCAACCCGAAAATCCTTGCACAGGAAGCTAAGGAAATTGGCTTGATCAATCGGGTTGTTCCTGATGCCAACCTTGCAGCTGAAACTCGAAATTTTGCGCTGGAGGTTGCGGCACGCGGATCCTTTGCAGTTGCTTCAATCAAAGCTGCGTTCAATGCACGTCATGGCGGCGTAAGCGGCCTTGGGCGCATTTCACATGATTTATTGTTGCGACCTTATCTTGATAGCGAAGAATCCAACGAACTGGGACAATCATTTGCAGAGCGTAGATCACCGGATCCTAAAAAATTTGGCAAATAATCCGTCAACGTCAAGTCTTCAGCATTCGCTTTAATACTTCATCTTTTAATACGAAATGGTGAAACACAGCAGCCCCGATATGCATTGCAACAAGGGCAGTCGCCGCAAGTCCAAAATAGCCATGAAACTCCAGTAGCTGATTTCCCAGTTCTCGATTTTTCTCTGCAATCTGGGGTAAATTGAACCAACCGAAAACAGAGATGTTTTTAACCCCCCAAGCATTAGTTGCATACCAGCCAAATATCGGCTGAATAATCAAAATTGCGTATAAAAGGAAATGCACAATTTGCGAAACTTGTTTTTGAACCGGTGATATCCCGGCTGGTAAATCAGATGGCGGAGTGGTGAAGCGATAAATCAGCAATCGCAATACCACGAGCAAAAACAGTAAAAACCCTGTTCCACGATGAATGTCATAAAGCTGACCACGCAGGGGCGGGAACTTACCGCCCCAATTGCCGTTCACCATGTAGATACCAGCTGCAATCATGAACAGCATCATAATTGCCATCAGCCAATGCAACACTCGCATTGCAAATGAATATCCGCGAAATCCCTCCCCCAATTGAGTTATTTTGGCCATACTCAAACTCCCTATCGTCTAGATGGTGCCTGAAAATCCAAATCATTCAAGACCAATCACAAATAATTGCATTGATCACAATGTCGGAAACCCTCCCAAATTCAGACTATATTCAGGTTCAAACTGTTCTTCAGAACCTATGAACAATATTGCACAAAATCTGCCTCTCAAGGTAAGCACCTCAGATCCAATTGCGGCGTTCCGTTCGGCACCGCGACTAATAATTGGTCAATTGGGCCAGACTTTGGATGGATTCATAGCGACCCAAAGCGGTGAATCTAAATATATCAATAGTGAGGCTGGATTGCACCATTTACATGCATTGCGCAGCGCTGTGGATGCCGTAATTGTAGGCGTGGGTTGTGTAAATGCAGATGATCCCAATTTGACAGTCCGCTTTTGCAGTGGGAAGAACCCAGTCCGAATTGTAATAGACCCACAAGGGCGTGTAGAAACCAATTCCAAAATTTTCCACGACGGAATTTCGGACGTAAAAATCATCACCTGTGCCGGTGTAAACCATCCCGCAAAAGGATTGGCTTGTGTGATTGAGATGCCTCATTCCAATCATCAAATTTGCCCAAAAGCCATTGTGATGATGCTTGAAAAACTTGGCCTTGGGCGAATTTTGGTGGAAGGTGGCAACCGTACGTTGTCAAATTTCATTGATGCGGGAATGATGGATCGCCTGCATCTAATAATGGCACCAGTGATACTTGGCGGAGGCTTGCCAGGGCTTGAGCTTTCTCCGATCGATAAACTGCAAGAAGCAATACGCCCGGCAGTTACGCTTTATCCACTTGGACAAGATGTCTTGTTTGACTGTGACTTTCGCAGAAATGCAGTTTAACGGCTTTCTAAGCTTTAGGAACTGCAAAAAAATCTATATGCCCGACACGAATTTTGGATGAACCATCCGCTATGAATTTCATTCTTTCATCATACCATGCATTAAACTGTACTTTTAGTTCCGGTTGGATTTCAACTACCGCATCACGCCAGCCTTCAAGCAGCATTTCCTGAAATCTATTGTGTTTGAAATCTGCAACCCAATCGGATGGTTCCTGCAATACGCTAAATCCAGCTTCTTCAAACAAACCAATGGCTGTCTGCGCTGCACCTGGTCCAAGCGATGGACCAAATCCCTTATCTGTTTTCTGATGACGGTTGAAGTGATCTAGCACCACATGGTCCAATGGATGACAAGGGCTAATTTGCGTTCGCCCATCATAGGTTAAGGCGGCATAAAACGGCTTTTTCTGCAGGGCTAATTCTGCAACCAGTTGCGATAGCCAGTTTTTGGAAACCAAATCAAGAAACGCTGAAGTGGTTACGAGATCAGGCACGTTTTGAAACACCGGCTCAGTGGAAACGGCAAGATCAGTACAGGAGGTTTTGATTGCGTCATTGTCTCTGAGCGTATCAGAAAGTGCGTCAAGCAGCGCTTTGTCATTGTCGATTACATGCCAATCGATTGGTCTTGAAATCACAGGTTGAATTGCTCGTAGCGTGGACCCCGTCCCAGTGCCAATATCTGCAATTTTAATCCTATCCAACGGCTCTAAAAAGCGGGCAATCTCATTGAGAATGAGGCGGCCGCGCGCTGCGTGATCAACGGGCTCACGCGCACTTAGCCATTCTTCAGAAAATCCACTCATATGTATTCTTTCAGAATTTTAGCAAACTGATCAGCAGAGGCACGCCAAGTGGGAAAGGTTGCTTCTGCTACCAGGCAGGCTGATCGGTATTCAGCCAATCGGTCACGATCCAAAATCATGGTTTTTATCGCATCCGAGAGCTGCGAAACATTGCCAGGCTCAACTAGAATACCGCAGGCAGGAGGAACGGTTTTGGAAATTGCTCCAGCAGTTGTTCCAATGACCGGAATGCCGCGCACAATCGCTTCAGAATAGGCCATGCCGTATCCCTCATAATGGGACGGTAAAACGAAGACGTGCGCACGATTATACTTTGTTTCCAATCCGGCCTCATCCAAAGCGCCGGTAAACGCTACCCGGTCCTCAAGTACCAGTGCTTCAACCTGTTTACGAAGCGAATGAAACAAATCTGCATCTAAATCGGTTTTGCCGACACAGGTTAAGCTCCAATCCAGATTTTGGTTCACAGCAAGTGCTGAAACCAGATCAGCATGTCCTTTTCGCGCAATTATTGAACCAACGCACAACAACTCAATCGGTCCTTGTTTTTTCGGGTTGGAACGGGTGCCGCGATCAACACCGGGCAAGACGCTATGAGTATCTTTACCGGCAAAGCCAAACATGGATTGAACAGTGTTCGCGGTGGTTTCGCTGGTCGTTACAACAGCATCAACTTTTGCCAAGGATTGCGTTTCTGTCGTTTCCAACATTCGGGCATGCTTTTGGGAAATCCCGGTCTCAAGGCAAAGCGGATGATGAACAAGCAAGACAACAGGCATTTGAGCTGCAAGCATTGCGATCAGCTCGGGATGAGCACCACCGGCCAATCCATCAACGACCGCGATATCAAACTGTGAACAATTACCCAACTTATCCATCGCGAACTGCTTTTCTTGTTCACTTGGAAAAGGATATTCTCCAACAAGGCCAATGCTTTCGACGTTAATTCCCGCCTCGCGCCAACCGGCCAGGATCGATCGATCATATCGATAGCCGCCGGTGGGCAGGTTTATATCGCCGGGATAGACAAAAAGAATGTTCATCGGTGTTTTAATTTCCAGGCCTAATCATGCAGCTCTGCATCATACCACGCTCGCGCAACGTGACTTTCAGACAATGTCACTTTGATGGAGTGCAATTCCTCTCCATTACGGCCCAATTTTCCGGCCGTGGCAGCCGCGGCAAGTTTCTTCCAGATGTAAAGAGTCAGAAATTCAGTTGTAGTATTTTCACCATCAAATTCCTTTACAGCATCGAGATTGGCATAATTGATGGGAGCGAGTACGTCTTTCAAAACGTCATGTGCCGCACCAATATCAATCACTACGTTATGGGCATCGAGTTCCAATGAACGAAAGCAGGCATCAATAACAAAAGTTGCCCCATGCATAGCTTGAGCAGGTCCAAAAAACTCGCCCTTAAAAGAATGGGCAATCATGATGTGGTCACGCACTTCAAGAGCAAACATATATTTTTCCTTTAAATTTCAGTAGCGTATAAGCTGGCACAACAAATCACTGCCAGGTTCAAAGATATCAGGGAGATGGTTTGGCAGCTCGGTGAATTCAATCTCTGGCTCAATAAGTTTATCAAGCAGAGGCTCATCAAGCAGATCTAACGCTTCACGCATCCGCCGGGCATAAGAATGGCTCTTGCGTTTTGACGGAGCGACATGACCAACCTGGCTGGCCGATATTGTCAAACGTCCGGAGTGAAAATTCCCGCCAAGATTAAGCCGTACATCACGATCGCCATACCAGCTCATTTCCACAATTTTCGCCTCGAATGCTGCGTGATCAATTGCAGTTTGTAGTGCTGATGGAGCACCACTTGTGTTAAACATAAGATCAAAGCGTTGATCGGTTCCCAGCCCCGATATTTCTTGAAATTCAAACCCCAACTGGTTCGTTACAGCACGCTTTTGGGGACTGATATCCAGTATCTTTGGAGAAATTCCAGTAATTTTTTTCAATGCGTAACCGGTTAAAAGTCCGACAACCCCTGCACCGAAAATTGCAATTTTTTGACCGTCATGCGGCTGTGCATCCCATATGGCGTTGAGCGCAGTTTCCATATTTGCAGCCAAAACCGCCCGCCTTGGCGGGACTTTTTCCGGCAAGCGCGTACAATTCTGCGCAAACACGTGAAACATATTTTGATGCGGATGAAGAACAAACACCCTATCGCCAGGCAAAAAACCTTCAACTTTCGTTCCGCAGGCAGCAATCTCACCAACCATTTGATAGCCGTAACTAACAGGAAAAGGAAAATGCCCTCCCATATGAGGGCATGCCATCACGTTCCACTGGCTTTCCGGCACCAAACCGTTATAAACTAGGGCTTCTGTGCCACGGCTGATACCACTAAACAGAGCCTTGACTGCCACTTCATTCATCGTCAATCCACCCAGTTTAACCGGTTGTAATTCTACCTGACCCTTCTGCGGATATACCAATCGCATTGGACTTTTTTCGGTAACATTTTGTTGTTTAAATTGTTCAGTCACAATTCAGGTTGGCTCTGCTATTGATCTGGAAATTAGGTTTGACAGCCATACTTGTGACTCAAGTGTCTCTGATAAGTCTATGCACAATTTTAAATTTTGGATGCTTAATATGTCCCAGACCGTTCGCCGGTATATATTTGCCGGTTTAGTTTTCTCTACTATGGCTTGTTTGGGCTATGTAATGTTCTCAGTTCTCTCAGAGCAAGGTTTTTCATTATTTGAATATGCCATGTTTGCCTGTTTTCTGATTACCCTCCCCTGGACTGTAATCGGTTTCTGGAACGCGTTTATTGGTTTCCTGCTGCTGAGGTTCACGAAAAAGCCGGCTGCTTATGTTTTCCCAGGACTGGATGCAATTTCCGATAATGAGGCAATCGAAACCTCCACGGCAATTGCGATGTGTGTGCGCAATGAGGAAGTTGACCAAGTCTATCGTAACCTCAATGCAATGATTGCTCGTCTGGTCACTTCCGGTCACGCGGACAAATTTCATGTTTATATTTTAAGCGATAGTTCATTCCCGGAAATTATTGCCGAAGAATCGCCAGCATTTGAACGCTTAAAACGCTCCTGGCATAACAAAATAGAGATCACCTACCGAAGACGCGAAACCAATCCTGGCTTCAAGGCAGGAAATATCGGCGATTTTTGCGACCGTTGGGGCCATAAACATGACTATATGCTGACCCTTGATGCAGACAGTGTTATGTCGGCGTCCGCTATTCTGCGCATGGTACGCCTAATGCAGAAAAACGAAAAACTGGGTATTTTGCAAAGTCTTGTCGTCGGTCTGCCTTCTGAAAGTGGATTTACGCGCGCATTTCAGTTTGGCATGCGTCTGGGAATGAAGTCATACACACTTGGAAGTGCCTGGTGGCAAGCAGATTGTGGGCCCTATTGGGGGCATAATGCAATCATCCGGCTAGCGCCTTTCATGGAACATTGTAATCTGCCGCAACTACCCGGTTCCGGACCACTTTCAGGCTGGGTTCTAAGCCATGATCAAGTCGAAGCAGCTTTTATGCGCCGCGGCGGTTATGAATGCCGGGTTCTTGCAGAAGAAGGCGGCTCTTATGAGGAAAACCCCCCTCATGTGCTTGAATTCATTCGCCGTGATCTGCGTTGGTGCCATGGCAATATGCAATATTTCCGCCTTCTTAAGGAAAAGAACCTTCACCCAACCAGCCGTGTTCAACTCGTATTGGCGATTTTAATGTTCATCGGTTCACCGGCATGGATGACATTTGTGGTTCTGGCCACACTTAGTTGTGCGTTCCCGGAATGGAGCGGCGTGGTAATTGCGCCAGGAGGCCTGGGCATGGTGCTATTTGCGACCATTATGACAATGATTTTCGCACCCAAAATTGCTTCCTTCCTCGATACAATGATGAATAGAGAATTGCGCAAACAATTTGGCGGTGCGCCAAGAATTGTTTTTAGCTGGTTCACAGAAATTTTCTTTTCAATAATGCTTGCGCCGATCATGGCAATAGCCAATACAATATTCCTGTTCCGCCTGTTTATCCTAAGAAAAGCAAATGGTTGGATTGCTCAGGCTCGTAGCGTAGAAGCACTACCTGTTAGCCGCGTTGCCAAACATCTTTGGCCACAAATGATTTTTGGTGTCGCCGGCATAACAATCCTTGTAAGCGTTCAAAACGTCAGCGTTGCAGGATTGCTCATTGCGCTTCCAGTTTTCATGGGACCGTTCTTTGCCTTGCCCTTTGGTGTAAGTAGCGCCAAACCAATTATCGGTTTCTGGGCTGCCAAAATGAAAATTTGGCAAATCCCAGAAGAAGCAGCACCGCCGGTTATAATTCGAGCACTCCATCTGCCGGCCCTTTCTGCGCAAAATCTGCTCACAAATGGCGACCATGATCATGTTCCGCTAACAACCGAACAATTGCTTTCATTTGATGTGAATGAATAAACCCAATCGGAGTTGAAGCCCGGATGCAGCAGACGCGTTGAGTGCTTCAAAACAGCAGCGTTTTATCCTTCAGGTGTTTTCACCTCTATCGCGCAAGCATGAAGACCTTCATCTATCTTGGGTTGAACGACTTCATAAACTGCTCGGTGGCGCGCGACCCGGTTCATACCTTCGAACGCATTTGATACAATGCGAATGCGTAAATGGGTCTCTCCCTCACCATCATGGCCGTGGTGCCCGGCATGCAAATGACTTTCATTGAGAATTTCAAGATGATTTGGTTCAAAAACATTCGTCAATCGTGTATACAGATATTCGGCGATAGGACCACGTTGCATTGTAAATTCCCCGGAGTTACGATAACCGCGCTTCTTGCTGCGCGGTCAAATGAATGTCAATCCTTGTTTGCAGAGTATTTTTACCCATAATTAGATCATGAGCACAAATTCAAAATATTTCGATTCGATCCGTATCAATAAAAGTCGCAAGAAAGTGGGCGCTCCCCAGCAGACCATACCAACCTGCCAGTGGGAAGGGTGTGACAAACCGGGCACGCATAAAGCGCCGATGGGACGCGACCGGGAAGGTCAGTACCTAAATCTATGCATTGAACACGTTCGGGAATATAATAAGTCCTATAATTACTTCTCTGGTTTGGCCGACGATGACATTGCGAAAATTCAGAAAGACGCCTTAACCGGCAATCGCCCGACCTGGACGGTAGGTGTGAATAAAGATGGTAAGAAAACCCCATACTCAGATGGTGACCCAAGAGCAGCGATTGCTGATCGGATGATTGCCCGCTCTATGCGAAGAACCGGGCAAGTCAGTGGTGGCGGTGTTGCTCGCAAACTCAGACCATTGGAAAAAAAGGCGTTTGCTGACCTCGGTATACCAGCCTCTGCATCCGCTGATGAAGTTAAAATGAAGTATAAAGCTTTGGTTAAACAACACCATCCGGACACCAATGGCGGGGATCGCAGTGCAGAAGAGCGCCTGCGGCAAATAATCCAATCCTATAAAATTCTAAAACAGGGTGGATTCTGCACTTGAAAAAGGGCATGTAAACGCGACAGAAGAAGGTTAGATACCTTTGTCAACCTAACCCGGCAAGCTCGCCGGATATAAACAACAATTTATCACTGGAGAACGGCAATGTCACAGGCCCTGCCGGATACGACAATTTCGGTCCGCGATACCTTCAAAATTGACAGTGATTGGGAAGTTCCTGCCTATTCCGAACGATCAGAACACGTTCCGGAACTTGATCCTGATTATCTGTTTGATGGACCAACCACGCGCGCAATATTGGCAGGATTTGCCTATAACCGTCGTGTGATGGTTTCTGGTTACCATGGAACTGGGAAGTCCACACATATTGAGCAAGTTGCAGCACGTCTCAATTGGCCTTGTGTGAGAATTAACCTGGATAGCCACGTCAGCCGTCTCGACCTGATTGGTAAAGATGCAATTGTTGTAAAGGATGGCAAACAGATAACAGAATTCCGAGATGGGATTTTGCCGTGGGCTTATCAAAACAACATTGCGCTGGTTTTCGATGAATATGATGCGGGACGTCCTGATGTAATGTTCGTGATCCAGCGTGTGCTGGAATCTTCAGGTCGCCTTACCTTGCTGGACCAAAGCCGTGTTATTACTCCACACCCAGCTTTCCGGCTTTTTGCTACAGCAAATACCGTTGGGCTTGGTGATACAACCGGCCTTTACCATGGCACCCAGCAGATCAACCAGGCACAGATGGACCGTTGGTCTTTGGTAACAACCCTGAATTACCTGCCACACGATAACGAAGTGGATATTATTGTCGCCAAGGTTAAGTCTTTCGGAACTGCGGAAGGCCAGGAAATGGTCTCAAAGATGGTGCGTGTTGCCGATATGACCCGTGCTGCTTTTGTAAATGGGGATATTTCTACTGTTATGAGCCCAAGAACCGTAATCAATTGGGCGGAGAACCATGAGATTTTTGGGGATCTTGCCTTTGCATTCAAAGTAACCTTCCTCAACAAGTGTGATGAATTGGAACGCGTGACAATAAGCGAGTTCTATCAGCGAGCTTTCGGTGAAGAAATCTCAGAAAACGTAACCAAGCTAGCTATTGCCTGAGCAGTATGAGTTTCAATGGCTAGCGCAGGTGACAATTCAAAGAGTGCCAGACCAAAGGCACAAGATTATGAACCAGTAAAACAGGCGCTGGCTAATTGCGTGCGCGCAATTGCTCAAAATAACGAACTTGAAGTTACGTTCTCCAATGACAAACCGGGAATGTCGGGAGAGCAGGTTCGCCTGCCTGATATAGCAAAGAAGCTTACCAGAAAGCAGCTTGCCATCACCCGTGGGATTGGCGATGCGATGGCATTGCGTAAAGCCTGTCATGATTCTAAAATCCACAACCGCTTAGCTCCCGAAGGAGATAATGCGCGCGCAATTTTCGATGCTGTAGAGCAAGCACGGATTGAAGCGATTGGCGCAAGCCGAATGTCAGGGGTAGCCGACAATCTTGCCCATATGCTGGATGATAAATACGCCAAACAGAATTATTCCGGCGCACAAGAGCGTTCAGATGCCCCGCTAGAAGAAGCAGTCGCGATGGTGGTCCGGGAGCGATTGACGGGACAACGGCCGCCAGCCAGCGCAGATCAGTTTGTCAACTTGTGGCGCGACTGGATTGAAACCAAGGCTGGTGAAAAGCTGGATACGCTGCAAGGCGATCTTGAAGATCAGGCCGCGTTCGCAGAAGCAATACGGGATCTTCTGGTTGCTTTTGATATGGGCGATGAACTTGGAGACCAAGATCCTGAACAGGATGAAGATCAGGATTCAGAAGACGAACCAAACGAGGACGAGCAAGAGGGTCAGCGCGATAACGAAGAATCTAGTGGTGAAGACGCAGGCCAACCTGATGAAATGGAGTCGGAAGCTGACGAAGAGCAAACCGGCGAAATGGAGGCAACCGAAGCGGAGGGCGGCGATGATTTTGATGAAGAAGATCGCGACGATGAGACGCCGGGCGAATCGACCAGACCTGATCTTCCGTTCTCTGATTTACCCCCTGAGTCAGACTATGTGATTTATACAACCCAGTTTGATGAAGAAGTATCTGCCGAAGAACTATGCGATACAGCCGAGCTGGAACGCCTGCGTGCATTTCTGGACAAGCAGCTCTCTCATCTACAAGGGGTCGTCGGACGCCTTGCAAACCGTTTGCAGCGCCGCCTGATGGCACAACAAAATCGAGGTTGGGATTTTGACCTTGAAGAAGGTTTTCTCGATACCGCCCGATTAACCCGGATCATCACAGATCCCATGACACCTTTGTCTTTCAAGATGGAGCGCGACACTATATTCCGTGATACCGTTGTCACGCTACTGCTAGATAATTCAGGTTCAATGCGCGGCCGGCCAATTACTGTTGCAGCAACTTGCGCCGATATTCTTGCAAGGACGCTGGAACGTTGCGGCGTGAAGGTCGAAATTTTAGGCTTTACTACGAAAGCCTGGAAAGGTGGGCAGTCGCGTGAATATTGGTTGAAGAAAGAAAAACCAGCAAACCCCGGTCGATTAAACGATTTACGCCACATTATCTACAAATCTGCGGATGCGCCCTGGCGCCGGTCACGTCAAAACCTCGGACTAATGATGCGCGAAGGGTTGTTGAAGGAAAACATCGATGGGGAAGCCCTTCTTTGGGCACACCAGCGGCTTATGGGAAGACCAGAACAACGTCGTATTCTGATGATGATTTCTGATGGAGCACCGGTTGACGATTCTACTCTATCGGTCAATCCAGGCAATTATCTGGAACGCCATTTGCGTCATGTCATTGAAGACATTGAAAGCCATTCACCGATTGAACTGCTGGCAATCGGTATTGGTCACGATGTTACGCGGTACTACAGTCGGGCTGTTACAATCGTTGATGCGGAAGAACTAGCAGGGGCGATAACAGAGCAACTTGCCGATCTCTTTGAAGAAAATCCGGAGATTTCAGATCGCCCCAAAAAACGCGGACATAAGCGCAAAGCGAGTTAAAATGCGATTGGCTATAGCATTTGGACTTGTATTGCTCCTGATACCCACTTTTCATCAGGCTTATGCAAAGAAGATAGTCATAACAGCCACTCCGATCACAGCTTTTCAGCCTGGCAATCCAGATCAAACCAAATTCGGTAGTCTTACTTTCCTTGGTGGCCTTATCCTTGAAAGCTCAAATGAGAATTTCGGTGGTTTTTCCGGAATTCGAATTATAGAGGAATCCGGTAAAATCAAAGCAATCACCGATAAGGCGCGTTTTTTAACTGGTAATATAATACGTCAGAAGGGCAATATATCTGGCATCGAAAACGCCCGCCTTACGCGCGTGAAAGCGGCGGATGGCAGAACTATCACCGGCGCTATCGACAAGGATGCGGAAGCATTGGAATTGTTTGGTGATCGGATTGTACTGGGCTATGAGCGCAATGACCGGGTAGTCACGTTTAGGGAAAAAGATCACAAACTTTTTGTCGATCCGAAAGCCAAGGTCCATGACTTTACTGGCCTGGATTTCCCCAAAAACAAAGGTCCTGAAGCCGTAGCGTATGATCGGAACAATGCACAGCTGCTTGTCATAACGGAATACACTTTAAATGACGCCGGAAATCACCGGGCTTTTTTGATTGGGAAGGATAATCTACCGCAGGAACTGTCAGTACAGAACCACGATAGTTATTCAATCACCGATGCTGCTTTTCTGCCGAACGGTGATCTTTTGATACTAGAGCGGTATTACTCGTTTTTTTCCGGTGTATATATGCGTCTGCGCAGAATACTCGGTAAAGATATAAAACCAGGAAATACGTTAGACGGTGAAGTTTTGATTTCAGTCAATAACAATTATAAAATTGATAACATGGAAGGGTTGGCAGTTTCCAAGACTGACGATGAAGGAACCCGTTTAACAATGATTTCGGATGACAATTTCTCCAAGTCCCAACAAACGTTGATCCTTGAATTCCTGCTTGCCAATTAGAGCGGTCAGACCCGGGCTTGGGATAGTTTCAAATATCCGCCATATGGAATAAGCGCAAACAGCCCAACCAGCATTTTTACCAGGAAATCACCGATAGCAAGGGATGCCCAAAGCGGCATGGCAATGCCAAATATTCCTGCTGGAAACCCAAGCGATCCATCTTCGAAGCCAAACAACCCATCAATGCCTGCAAACATTGGCGCAAAAGCTAATCCAAAGAACAACACAGTATCCACAGCAGACCCAATAATTGTGGAGACCATTGGCGGCATCCACCAGACTTTTTCCCTCAAGCGATCAAATACGCCGACGTCAATGAGTTGAGCAACCAGAAAAGCTGAACCAGAGGCAATGGCAATTCTTGGCGTTGCAAAATAGATCGACAAAACAACCGCAATTAGAAACCCAAAACCGACCACCTTTATGGCAGCTGCACGTCCAAATTTCCTATTGGTTATGTCATTGATCAAAAATGCCAAAGGATAAGTAAACGCCCCCCAAGTCAAAAGCTCCTGTAAGCCGAAATGCGGGAACGGATACTGAACCAAGATATTGGAAGCCAAAACAACGGCCGCCATTATCAGGATAAACGGTAATACACTTTCACTGCGGGTCATAACGCCAAACACCTAAAAAAAAGCGGGGCACACGCCCCGCAAAAAGCCTAATGGAGAGCAAAACCTAAGCGGCAGCTTCAGAGTTAGCTTTTGCAATTTGGTTTTTGATTTCGCGGGCGCGCTGAGACAATTCGCTTTCTTTTGCTTTAGACATAAAGCCGTCAAGACCGCCACGATGCTCAACCGTACGCAGAGCCTGCGTAGAAATTCTCAAACGAAACCGTTGATTGAGGGATTCGCTCAAAAGGGTCACATCAACAAGATTCGGCAAAAATCTGCGACGGGATTTGTTATTGGCATGACTGACATTATTGCCACTCATCACACCTTTTCCGGTCAGTTCACAACGTCTGGACATCCTACTATTCCATAATCTGGCTATTTCTATTATCCGAAGTTTCAAAGTGAACCATAACTATGTCTTGAATGCATAGCCGAAATTGTTCACACGCACTTTCGGGAAGTTGAAGGGTTTCTAAGACTGAACAGAAAAAAGGTCAAGCGAAACCTGTCATTTCACCCTTCACTGAATCAAGATTGGTTGCAATTCTGCCCAATTCAGCTCGTATTCAGATTGTGAGTGTTACTCCTATCGAATGACGAACGGAAATTTTTTGATCATGCGTATTTTCAACGGCAAATCTTTATCAATTGCTATTGCTGCATTCTCATTTTTGGCAAGCGCGGTCCATGCCGAGGAAAAACAGCATGAAACACATTACTCCGTGACATTCGGAGGATTGGAAATAGGCAAAGCGAAGTTCAATATCGCTTCCAATGGAAAAACGTATTCGGTGAACGGAAAAGGTGGCACGAGCGGTCTTGCAAGCTGGTTTGCCCCTACTACAGGCAACGTCGCAAGTATAGGCGCTGTTTCGAATAACGCGCTGAAACCACAAACTCATTCAGTCTCGGTTCTGGAACGTAAAAAGAAGCCAGAAAGTGTAAAACTTGGTTTTACCAATGAACGGGTGACGGATGTGGAAATCGTATCTGCCAAAAAACGGAAAGTGCGGAAAGCACCAGCCTATATACCTGTGGAAGATAAACACCTTGTATCCGTACTAGATCCAGCCAGCCCAATGATAATTCCGGTAAATGCGGACGGTACGCTTAATGGCTCCACCGTTTGCAACAATAAATTCCCAATTTTTGATGGTGAAACGCGCTACGATATAGAGCTGAAATACAAGTCCACCAGAAAAATCAAAACAAGTGGATATAAAGGCTACGCCTATGTTTGTCAGTTGCGATACATACCTGTTGCTGGACACAAAAAAAGCCATCGCAACGTAAAAGAAATGGCAAAGAACAAAAATATGGAGCTTTGGCTGGCGCCCATGTCTGGCATGAGCGCATTCACCCCGATTAAAATTGTTATCGGAACAAAGTATGGCCGGTTTATCGCCAAGCCAACATACTTTGGGTCACCAACCTGATTACAGCCCGAACTGGTTTAAAACGCGCCTTTCAAACGAGCTGCGTAATCTCCGGACTTTCTTTAACCAACTCTGTCTGAAGTTTTTTCAATGCTCGATTTTCAAGTTGGCGCACCCGCTCCTTGGAAATACCCAACTCTCCGCCAAGTTCTTCCAGAGTAGCGCCATCTTCACTTAAACGGCGGCGGTTAACAATCCGCAATTCCCGTTCATTGAGCACGCTAAGTGCTGAACGCAACCATTCAGTGCGCTTTTCCCCGTCCATGATATTACTAACCATCTCATCAGGAAGGGGCGCATCGCTTTCCAGAAAGTCTTGACGTTCAGAACCTGATTCTTCATCTGTGGAAACCGGCATATTGAGAGATACATCCGGTCCACTTAGGCGTGCGTCCATCGTCGCTACATCTTTAACAGAGACGCCAATTGCCTTGGAAAGTTCAATATACAAGTCCTGATTGTTTATCGACTTATCATTTGAAGTGATTTTCGCCCGCAGTCTACGCAGGTTGAAGAACAAGGATTTTTGCCCGGAGCTGGTTCCCCCACGAACAATCGACCAGTTCCTAAGGATATAGTCCTGTATAGAAGCCCTTATCCACCAGGTAGCATAGGTTGAAAATCTAACTTCTCGGTGCGGATCAAATCGCGCGGCTGCTTCAAGTAACCCAACATGGCCTTCTTGAACCAGATCTGACATCGGCAGACCATAACGACGAAACTTTGCACTTACAGCGATTACAAGGCGCATATGTGCAGAGGTCAACTGATGTAATGCGTGTTGATCCTGCTTTTCTGCCCAAAGAACTGCTAAACGGTGCTCTTCTTCTCTTTCAAGATAAGGTGCTTTACTTGCAGCCTTAATCAGGTTTTTCCCGATGTTTTCTTGATGCATCATGCTCTAGCCTCCATAGATGGCGATAAAACACGAGCTCCCTGTACCGAAGACTATATACTAGTTTGCGCCTTTATTCCAATCGATTACTAAATTGAAAAATAGATGAAAAATGGCCCGAAAACCGGGCCATGTAACTTATTGCATACAGATTCTGCTGTATAAGTTTTTTACGCAGCTTCTTCCTGCTCTTCTTCTTCTGAACGCGGCCCCTTGCGTGGGTTCTTCAAAAGATTCTTCTCAATTTCAGCTGCTGCTTCAGTAGCAGAAATCTTGTTAACCGCTGAAATCTCACGAACCATACGGTCAAGTGCAGCTTCATAAAGCTGACGCTCTGAGTAGGATTGTTCCGGCTGGTTTTCTGAACGGAAGAGATCACGCACAACCTCAGCAATTGAAATTAGATCACCTGAATTGATCTTCGCTTCATACTCCTGCGCACGGCGGCTCCACATAGTGCGCTTGATCCGCGCTCTGCCCTGAACCGTTTTCAAAGCTTTGGCAATCCGTGCTTCATCAGAAAGCTTACGCATGCCAGCCGCTTCAATCTTTGTAACCGGTACACGTAGGGTCAATTTATCCTGGGCAAAATTGATAACAAATAACTCTAACTTATAGCCGGCGACTTCCTGCTCTTCGATAGCAGTAATCTGGCCAACCCCATGAGCCGGGTAGACGACAAATTCGCCAGTCTTAAACCCCTGACGCTGCATTGTTTTCTTTCCGCCTGCCATACTGACTTACTCCCTTTTATACCGATTACCCGGCTATTTGTTATCTGCAACCAACACACAAAAGCGCTTTATTCTTTCAGAATGAAGCGCCTGTATCCTGCTTATCCGATGATACGAATGAACGAACTTTCGTTGCTCCGAACCTTAAAAGAAGAATGCCGGAGTGTGCTGAAATGAAATACGATTGGAAATTCTCTTTCTTGATCTCATGACCATGAAACGGCCTAATGCACGTTTACGTATTGGTAACACAAATTTACAGATTCTTCAACCCGCATGCAAAAAACCGAGAATTTCAAAGGTTTTATCGCAACATATAGTTAATTTTAGTTTGGATACGGCCTATCAGTCGCCTTCGCCGGGCTCCGGTGAAAAATACTTCTCGTATTTTCCTTCCATACCATCAAATTCCTTACTGTCGTCAGGCGGATCCTTTTTAATAGTAATGTTCGGCCATTTTTCCGCAAACTCGGTATTAACCTGCAGCCATTTATCAAGGCCAGGCTCGGTATCCGGTTTGATGGCTTCTGCCGGGCATTCTGGCTCACAAACACCGCAATCAATGCATTCTTCAGGATGAATAACCAACATATTTTCGCCCTCGTAGAAACAATCGACAGGGCAAACTTCTACGCAATCCATATATTTGCACTTAATACAATTATCGTCGACGATGTAGGTCATTGTAACTTCCGATTTTACACTTCCTGACGCATTCCGTTACAGGGTTTGCAAGAACGTGACAAGGACTCTACTTGCCGCAATAGACCAAAATTGAGGTCAGAGATTCTCTAATCCCGTTGATTAATAAAGTTCTTTTTCATGCGTATGGCAATACGGCGACTTTGCTTGTCCGGACGTGCGCCTTTTATCATACCGCGTCGCATTAAATCTTCTTTGGTAGGTTCGGCTTTTCTTGCCTTCGGCACTGGTTCCGTCAAGTCTTCATACAAAAGCTGGGCTTGGGGGAAAGAACTGCGACGCTCTGACAAACCCAAAATGCGCACAACTTTCACCTCTCGCGGCAAGGTAATGGTCAATACATTTTCTCGACAGACAGTTTGGCTGTTAGAAGACACTTTCCTGCGGTCAATGCGAACGTTCCCGCCTTTGATCAGTTTTTGCGCCATACTGCGCGTGCGAGCAAAACGCGCATGCCACAACCATTTATCGATACGTTGGGTAGATTTTGAGGGCTCGGCACTCATTCGGACTTGGAAATCGTTTCCTTCAATGCGGCCAATGCGGCAAAAGGCGAGTCTGGATTGAACTCTTTTTCAGGTTTTGGTTTTGTTTGATGGCGGTTTTTATTCGTCCCCTGCTTGCCTTTGCCACCTGGCTTACGCGGTTTTGCCTTTGCCTGACGCGGCTTGAAATTCCCCCGGTCGCGTTTTCCGCCAAACCGCCAAATGAGAATGCTTTTGGGTTCCTCAGGCTCCGCAGGTTGTTCAGGGGAGGCTTCAGTTGCCACCGCTTCTTGAGGTTCACTGCTTTCCGAGGTTTCCTCCAAAGCTTCCGGATTTTGTTCGGGCTGTGTTTTTTCGTTGCTGTCACCGGCCGCAGTTTCAGGCTTAATGTCTGATTCAAGCTTCGCCTCTGAGCGATACCCCAATCCTTTCAGGATAACTTCCATATCCTCATGGGTTGCGCCCAAGATCGACATCATTGCCGGAGTTACAAAAAAGCTGCGCCCATCGATTGCCCCATCAGGTTTTGCCTGATCGCTGGATGGTGTCCAACTTGTGGTTGGACGAATGAGATCGGCAAACCGTTCAAGAATATCAACACGAACTGCTTTCTCGCCCAGGATGCGAAAGCCAGCCAATTCATAAAACTTGCTATCAAAAGCCGGATCTACCGCCATAGATGTTCGACCTGCTGCTGAAGCCTCCGGAACTTCCAACAACCCGGTCGCATTTAGTTTTTCATTGGCCACGGCCCATAACAGACAGATCAAACGGGTGGGTGCAGGTTTCAACAAGATTGGCACAAAAACATGATATGCGCCAAAACGCACACCATTACGCCGCATCGCCCCGCGCATATCCTGATCAAGGTTTTTCAAGTCCTCTGCCACATCCCGTCGTTGAATAATGCCAAGATTTTCAACGATCTGAAAAGCAAGCCCTTTTGACAGTCCACTAAGTTCGGAAGAATTTTCCAAATCAGACAACGGCTTTAGCAGCGTATTTACATGGTTGGCTATCCAGCGATCAAGACGAGCAACACACCGATCCAGCGACACCCCTGTTAGCTGTTCATCTGCAAGCATAATAAGACGTGGCTTGAGTGCGGTTTCGCCTTTGACCAGTTTTGCAATGGGCTCACCAATCCAACGCAACATGCCTTCACTTGAAAGAACGATATCGCTGTTGGGACAAGCAGACAAACGCTCTGCTCGTTTTTCTATCTCGGACGAGAGTGCTTTGGCAGCCGCTGCATTTAAAGCTTTCGCATCTTTTCCACCGCTTGAACCATCTGCAGAAAACCGGAAGCCCCGGAGCTGACCTACAATATGTCCTTCGACTTTGACGGTGCCGTCATTTTCGATTTCTGCTTCCAGCATTCTGTTTTCTTTCAGTCGTTTCATTAATAGGCTTGTTCGGCGATCAATGAAACGTTTGGTAAGGGTTTCGTGCAAGGCATCTGAAAGCGTATCTTCAACCTCCCGGGTCTTTTCGCGCCATTCGGCTACATTTTCAAGCCAGTTTTCCCGGTTTGAAAGATAAGTACAGGTTCTAATACTAGCAATTCTGGCAGAAAGTGCATCTATTTCACCTTTTGGGTTATTTGCCCGTGCAACCAAATCCGCAAACCAGTCTTCTCGTATATGCCCGTCACGGGTAAGCCCTGTATAGACTTCCAACAATATTTCAGCATGAGAAGATGGAGATATTTTGCGATAGTCGGGCGTTTTGGCGACCTCCCATAAAAGCCGAACATGATCCTCATCCTGCGCAAAACGATGGACCTCCGGTTCGCGGGCAAGAGTTTCAAGCGCCACCAAATCCGTGCCAGGCGGCGGCCGCATTAACAGTGCAGTTCCCGATTGCTCTTCCAAAGATTTTTGCAACGCGGAAACAGATGAAAAATTCAGTTTTCGATTGCGCCAGGTCATAACCTTAGCCGGTTCAAAGATATGGGTTTCGAGCGCTTCAACAAGTTCATCAGAAAACGGCGCTACCCTACTGGTAACGCCAAATGTGCCATCGTGCGTGTAGCGCCCTGCTCTGCCAGCAACCTGCGCCATCTCTGCTGCGGTGAGTTTGCGATGTTGAAATCCGTCAAACTTGGAATCCTGTGCAAAGGCCACATGATTAACATCCAGGTTTAACCCCATGCCGATCGCATCGGTTGCAATGAGAAAGTCAACATCGCCAGACTGATACAGCGCCACTTGCGCGTTACGTGTACGCGGTGACAAAGAACCCGTTACTACCGCAGCCCCACCGCGTTCGCGCCGGACTAATTCAGCAATTGCATAAACTTCATCTGCAGAAAACGCCACGATCGCTGTACGCGTCGGCATTCGGGTGATTTTCTTGCGCCCTGCATAGGCAAGCAAAGACATACGCGGACGCGTAACAATATTGATGCCCGGTAAAAGTTGGCGCAAAAGACCGGTCATCGTATCTGCGCCCAGGAGCATGGTTTCAAACCGACCACGCAGATTTAAGATCCGGTCCGTAAAAAAGTGTCCACGCTCCAGATCAATTGCTAGCTGAATTTCATCAATCGCAACAAAATCCACATCAGTCGTGTCGGGCATCGCCTCAACGGTACAGACGTGAAACCGAGCGTTTTTTGGAACAATACGTTCTTCGCCCGTAATGAGCGCCACCTGCGACACCCCAACCTTTTGAGAAATCCGCGTATAAACCTCACGCGCAAGCAGACGAAGAGGCAGACCAATCAAGCCGCTTTGATGGGCAATCATGCGCTCGATTGCCAAATGGGTTTTGCCCGTATTCGTTGGCCCCAGGACGGCGGTTACTCCAAATCCCTTAGCTGCGGATGATTTGTTCGACATTAGAAGCTTTAATTCCACGGACCTGCAATTGGCCGCAATCAGTCTACGTTCTCAATGTTTCAAGCACAGATTATCCGTTGGTGACAAGCTTGACTTTGCTACCTGGAGAAAGAATATCGCCAGCTTTCAAATCATTGATCAGTCTGAAAAGTTGCATGGATCTTTCAATGCCTTGCATTTTACCAACAAGGGACGCTTCCGTATCTCCAGCCTTCACTTCAACTATCTCAAGCTGCAATGGCTTTAGTTCAGCAAGCTCTCTATCGCTGAGTAATCTGAAGCTGTTTGTAATCTGTCGTGAAACCGCATCAAGATTGGTGTTTGTCTGAGGAGCAGCGGTTATGAAACGATACAGCTGGCTACCATTTCGAATAACCCGAACTTTAAACCGCCAGCCCTCTCCAACAGCATTCGCATAAGCAGTTTCAAGGCCGTTGACCCGCTCTTCACGGATGGTCTCTTCGACCAGCCCAGAAATCCATCCGCTCTTTATATAACTTGTTAAATTCGAACGGGGCGAAAGTACCGTAGCATCAAACCGCGTTGCCACATCATTTGGACCAGAGACCAGTACAGCTTTCGCCTGATTTTCAATTCGAAATCCGGGTGGCGCCACAAATCGTGCTTTTAATTCCTTATGGGCAAATACCCGGCCGCGCACAAACCCCTCTTCCGCCGTATCACCATAAAGCAATCCATCTATGCCCTCCAGATAACGATCACGACTGCGCGTGCCGATACCAGGTGACCCAAAAAAACGCCCATGTCGCTTGGCAAGTTCAATTCGTTTAGGCGTAGAAGGATGACTTGACACAAAACTCTCCTCACCAATCAAAGAGCTATTACCTGATAAGTACCTCTGGTAATCGGCCATGGTCTCCAGGAACCGGGCCGCAGCGAATGGATCATAGCCAGCGTTTCCAATCATACGAATGCCAATGGTGTCAGCCTGCAATTCTTGATTTTGGGAAAATTTGGAAAGTCTAATTTGATTGGCCGCCAAAGCAATCTTCCCTGCAGCATTGTCCTGCAGCACATCTGAAACTACCTGCTCGCCAACTTCCTTTGATCGTAATTGTTCCTGTCGAACGATCGCATGATTGGCGGATACATGTGCCATTTCATGAGCGATAACTGCAGCAAGTTCAGATGAATCATTTGCAAGAGACAGAAGTCCGCGCGTTAAGTATAGAAATCCACCTGGCAGGGCAAATGCATTCACTTTGGGTGAGTTAAGCAAAGTGATTTTGTAAACCCGCGATGGATCATCTGAAACCGCTACCAGCTTGCCGACAATCACCGCAATCATACGTTCGGCTTTGGTATCTTCAAAAACGCCGCCATATCTGGCGATTACGGCTGGATGTTCTTTCTCGCCAATCTTTTCTTGTGGATCTTGCGGCATGACCCAGCTTGAAGTCAGATCAGAATTACCGCCATCTGGGTCAACACATGCTGCAAGAGACAAAAACGCGGCACAACAAAGCAGGCTCAACGGTTTCTGAATAGAAACGTTAACCGGAAAACCCCAATTAAATTTGCCCAACTTGTTGGTAATAATTGCACCTTTCCCAAACCAAGTTGTTCGTAATTACATTATTATGATCAACAGGCCTATATCAAAATCGATAATCAAATCTTTCAATGCACCACACCAAATGATTGTTTATCGAAATTTCTCCCAACAATAAGTCAAAAAATTGGCCGCACCCAGCATAACCAGGAGCGGCCAAATCAAAGTTATTGAATGTAAGAGAACTTACTTTTTGTCTTTTTTCTTGTCATTGCGCTTGGGAGCGAAGAAATCAGGAACAATCGATACTCCATAACGCTTAGAATGGTCTTTTTTAGTGGTAGTCATCTGATCTAAACCAGTTGGCCACGAGAAGACACCTGAAGCCAACGAACTCTGGGCGGAGGCGACAACCGGAGCAAGAGTAATGAATCCGACGGTTGCAAAAATTGCGAAATTGGTTCTGGTAAACATGTTATTTCCTTTCGATTGTTTGCGTCTTTTTTCGAAGACAATTGCAATTTCGACCAAACGGAAGGAACATTCTCGCCGGATTTAAAATCGGCTCGACTTTTTTAAAATCGGCAAGGATTTTTCAAAATTGATACATGAAAAGAGAATTTATTGTGCGGGGGAAAAAACGTGCTTGCGAAATTCGGTCGGACTTTCACCGACAATTTCCTTAAATGCACGATTGAATGGGCCAAGCGACGCATAACCAACATCATAGGCGATATTTATAATCGGTGTGTCTGCCTTAATTGGGTCAGATAACACTTCACAGGCCGCCTCAATGCGGCGCTCATTCACGAAAGCTGCAAAATTTCGATAGCCCAGTCCTTGATTGATAACCTTGCGCAGACGATGTTCTGGTCCATTCAGCGCTTCAGCCAGCTTTCCAATGGTAAGGCCTTCCTGCCGCCAGATTTCTTCCTGCATTGAATCCTGCAACCGGGTAAGCAAACTGGCTTCAACCGGTGAAAGAAATTCTGGACGTTTTAAGGATTGCGAATGCGGCATAGCCCAAACATTTTCGCGAACCTTGAGAGCCCAATAGGCCAGCATGATTGAAAGCGCCAGCAAGATAGTGGCTTTCATGAAATACAACCAAACAGGTGAACCATCATCACCATAAATAAAGTGAAGCGTGGTAAAGGAGATACCTGCCAAAGCGGCTGCACTCATGAAATACTTTCGGAACATACAGCGCTCATGAACTAAATCATGTTTGTGGGTCCCAACAGCGATACTGCCGATATAAAGATAGATAAGGAACGATGAAACATGGCAAACTATACCGAAAGCCGGATTTACATCGGTTAGAAAGTGCGATGGGATTGCCAACCCGATAAAAATAAGTTGCCAAGTCTTAACTTGAAAATCATCTTCAAAAAGTTCGAGTATGCCCCAGGCAATCAACGGCGTACTGGTTGCAAAAACAAAAGTCTTCACAAATTCCCATGCTGAATATTGCACCGCTAGTTCTTTCGAGATCATTGAACCAGCAATCACGACGCCTGCAGCTGCAAGCAGCATTGAAATCGTTGAAATTGTCTTTCGAGATACAGGGCGCAGCAGAGCAAAATGAGTTACCAAGAGGATACATATGCCCAAACACGCAGAGCGAAGCATCAAATCGATTGTTTCGTTCATGAAGATTCTCCTGGAAACCTATTAGAGTATAGCATCGAAATATGAAATTTTCAGTAGGTAAAATTCAATTTGTTTCTTGTTTGTTCACATTTTCTGGTAAATTGTTGCTGTAACAAGCAGTGGATTGAAGATGCAAGCAGCGATTCGTATAATTGGAATAGACCCGGGCCTTCGTCGTACCGGCTGGGGAATAGTGGATGCAACCGGTTCGATGTTACAATTCGTGGCTGCCGGCACCATTCATTCCTCAACTGAGAATACATTGAGTAATCGACTGTGCCAAATCCATGATGGACTAGACGAAGTTTTGCGTTTGCATCTTCCAAATGAAGCTGCTGTGGAGCAAACATTTGTCAACAAGGATGCCAAGGCGACGCTGAAGCTGGGACAAGCCCGCGGCATTGCCATGCTGGTACCAGCCAAGGCAAAATTACCGGTCAGTGAATATGCGCCCAATTCGGTCAAAAAGGCGGTGATCGGCGTAGGCCACGGCGACAAGAATCAGATCAAGCTAATGGTCAATATGCTACTTCCAAAAGCCAGTTATGATAGCGATGACGCCGCGGATGCGCTTGCCATCGCGATTTGTCATGCTCATAGCCGCAGCATTTCCACTCTTAAAATAGCAGCAACGTTTTGACCATCGGCCAACTTCCAAAACATACCCCTTATGACGGATCCTCAGTACCATTTGCGATAGGCCTTCAACCGTTCGATCTTGAAGACTGGGTTGAAGTTGATGAAAACCTGCAGCGATATATTTCGGAAAAACATCGTCTGTTACGGGAAATTCCTCAACAGGTATTCGTGGCTGAAAATGCAAGTGAGCGCGTACAACAGGAAACGCTGGATCTTTTTGTAGATCACCTTCTGCAAAGATACCCAGATACTTATTCTCGCGAGAAAAATTCTATTGTAATTAAAGATGTCGATGACCCGGTTAACCTCGATGATTTATCCATGCCGCCGCTATTGTCCGCGGCCTTTCTGGTTCAGGAGGATCTAGTAATTATGCGCAAGTCTGAACAGGGCTGGCGCTTGGTTTCTGCTTCGGTCTGTTTTCCCTCATCATGGAATTTGCGGGAAAAATTCGGCAAACCGATGCATGAGATACACAAACCCGTACCTGGATATCAGGAAGGCACTAGAAATGCTGCTATGATCGAAAGAATTTTCGACAATCTTCTTGTTGACCAACCTGTTGAGCGGTTTAACTGGTCAATCTACAATGATGCAAACCTGTACCACGATGATCGCGCCGGCGAGCATTTTCCCGACAATCATAATGCCCTTGACTATTTTCTACGGGTTGAACGTCAGACCCTTCGCAAACTTCCGGAAAGCGGTGATATTTTATTCACAATCCGTATCCACATTGACCCATTTGAACTTTTGAGTCGGCGAAAAAACCGCAGGGAGCTGGCAGCACAGTTCATCGAAACACTAGAAACATCAACCTCAGACCAGTTGTTCTACAAGGGACTGCACACCCATAGAGAAAAACTAATCAGTGAGTTGCGTGCGCTTGAACATTGAGAAATCTCAATGCTTTGTTGGAATTAGCTTTGATCAGCATGAAGATTAATTAAGAATGCGTTTTCTAAGCTTGTAGGTTGAAGCACAATAGCGTGCAACGGGAGGCATAATACATGATAGGTAAATTGACCGGTATCCTTGATTCAACGAGCGATGAAACGGTCATTATCGACGTCAACGGCGTTGGCTATGAAGTTTACTGCTCCACGCGAACGCTGACGAGTTTACCCAATATCGGGGAACCCTGTTCCATTGCAATTGAAACCCATGTGCGTGAAACTGAAATTAAACTGTTTGGATTTTCTAACCAACTGGAACGCGACTGGTTTCGCTTACTCCAGAGTGTTCAGGGTGTAGGTGCCAAAGTGGCGCTTGCGATACAATCAACTTTGTCTGCTGGTGAACTTGCCTCTGCCATTGCCTTACAGGACAAAGCCATGGTTTCAAGAGCACCCGGTGTCGGGCCAAAAGTTGCCCAGCGTATTGTGGCAGAATTGAAAGACAAGGTACCGCAATATTCAGGTGCTGCGGCAGCCGAAATTGGTCTAGCAAGCGATATAGGAGAGGGCATTGCAACAAACGCTGTTCGAGATGCTGTATCTGCTCTGGGCAATCTTGGTTATTCTTCCCAACAGGCAGCAGGGGCGGTATCAGCGGCACTTAACAAAGCCGGGGAAGATGCAGACAGCGCGACGCTTATTCGTCTTGGCTTGAAAGAATTGGCAGGATAGCGCATTGCTCAACAAAACAGTCCATATCCTACCTGGGAAAATATCGTGAGCGAAGAGCGCATCATCACTCCGGAAGTTCGAGACGACGACAAGATTGATCTCGACACCGCCATGCGGCCGCAATTGCTGGATGATTTCGTTGGACAAGCACAGGCGCGAGCTAACCTGAAGGTCTTTATTGAAGCGGCCAAAAAACGCGAGGAAGCACTAGACCATGTTTTGTTTGTTGGCCCGCCCGGTTTAGGTAAGACAACGCTCGCCCAGATTATGGCACGCGAACTTGGTGTTAATTTCCGCTCTACTTCAGGACCCGTGATAGCAAAGGCAGGCGATCTGGCAGCGCTTTTGACCAATCTGGAAGAGCGCGATGTCTTATTCATTGATGAAATCCATCGCCTTAATCCTGCAGTTGAGGAAATTCTTTATCCAGCGATGGAAGACTATCAGCTCGACTTAATCATCGGAGAAGGTCCAGCCGCACGCTCTGTGAAAATTGATTTGGCAAAATTTACGCTTGTGGCAGCAACCACCCGGTTAGGGCTCTTAACAACCCCGTTGCGTGACCGATTCGGCATTCCGGTCCGGCTCAATTTTTACACCAGTGAAGAGCTCGAACTGATCGTACGCCGCGGTGCACGGATTATGGGGTTACCGTTATCTGATGATGGTGCACGGGAAATTGCCAATCGCGCTCGTGGCACGCCACGGATTGCAGGAAGACTACTGCGTAGGGTTCGGGATTTTGCAAATGTAGCTGAGGCGGAAACTGTCACTGCCGAAATTGCAGACAATGCTCTTTCGCGACTAGAAGTCGATTCCATCGGACTTGATGAACTTGACCGGCGCTATCTCAATCAAATTGCAAGAAATTTCGGTGGTGGACCGGTAGGAATTGAAACCATCGCGGCAGCCTTGTCTGAACCGCGCGATGCGATCGAAGACATAATTGAACCCTATCTCATTCAACAGGGGTTTATTCAGCGCACGCCACGTGGCCGGGTTTTAACTGCGAACGCCTGGAAACATCTTGGCCTTCAAACACCCAAAGACCTTGCCGCACGCCAGGGCACTTTGTTTGAAGAAGAGTAATTCAGAGCTTGCACTAATCACCCCTTTCCAAATGGGCCTGAAACAATAAGCAGGTCGCCCAACTTCATTCCGTTTCGTAGCCGCATTGTAACCGGATCCTCCGTCTGGCTGTCTTCAATGGTCAAATGAAATTTCTCCGGGGAAATCGCTACAATATATTCAATTGCCCATTGCCCGGCGCCAAGATGAATCCGCAGGCGCTGGCCAGGCCTCGCATTTGGCAATGGCCAGGGCGTGGCTGATTGCAACACAATGTTTGTACCAGCTTTGCAAATCTCATACTCAACTATTTCGCAGGTCCTAGCCCAAAGCCTGTAATCGCTGGCATTTTCAGGGTCAGCAGCCGCTTGCCAGGACATTTCTGCATCACCAATTACCTCGATAGTCGAACCTTCATCAATCTGACCAGCTTTTACGACATTGGCATACATGCCACAAAATACGTGCCCGAAATGCTCCTGAATACCCTTTGTAACTTCCACATCACGTTCGCCTGTATCAGGATTTACTCCAGGCGTCGGGCACCGGTCTATGGGGCGGTGGATTTCCAGTTCAGCCTCCCCTATCCGGATCCGCTTGCCCATCCAGGAAAATTCCTGCCAGGCAGGAATACCTGAAATAACAAGGTTTCCCCGAAATCTTCTTGGCTCAAGGTCAGCAGATAGCGTAGCGCTGATTTCATTCACGCTCGCCACATTGATGATGGAAATAGGTGTATCGGGATAATCCCAGTTTGCAACCACGCCCTTGCGTTCAACAATTTTCGGAGCCGGGAGCGCATGATCAAATCCAACTGGCTCCATTAATTCCGCAATCTTCTTGTTCGCAGCCTCAAGACTGTCAGAATCATCCGGTCTGAATTCAACGCGCGCACCATCAGTATTCGTCAGACAAACGACCGCATCATCAAAAACTATCTCAAATTTAGGCAAACCGTCCCTGTAAGCATTGATAAAAAAGCTGCGTGCTGGCATCCAACTGCCCGTATCAAGCGTCCCGTCGGTCACCGCAAACCGGCGGTCATGCGGTATGCCGGCTCCTGCCCGCAAATCGGTTGACCTTAATTTTTGGCCGGAAAAGCCTTTGACCGGAAACCGCCAAATTGCATCTAGAATTGTATTCGACATAATAATCCTGTTAAGGGAACTTGGATCAGAACCGAGCGAAGATTAAAGGTTTGAAACAAGATGTCACGCGAAAAAACAGCGCTTTCCAACCGTTTGATTGAAAACGGCCACGAAATGGAAATCCGCGTCTACTATGAGGATACAGATTTTTCCGGTGTAGTATACCATTCAAATTACTTGAAGTTCATGGAACGCTCGCGCACCGAATGGCTTCGCCATCTTGCAATTTTCCACACGACACTAGCTGAAGACGATAGCGCCTTTGCAATTCACCGCATGACCTTGCAATTCGGCCCACCTGCCAAGATTGATGATTTATTGATCATTCGCACAAAGCTGAACAAGCTAACGGGTGCACGCTCTTTTCTTCGCCAGGAAGTCCTGCGCAAGGAGGGCGATATCGAAGTCATGCTGTGCGGCGCAGATGTGGAAGTTGCTTTCATCAATCATGGCGGCGGGGCAAAGCGCTTTCCCGATGATCTTCGCGAAAAGCTCAGCGGGTAAGAAATTAATACTTTTTGATCTCTGACCAGTTACATTGCCCAAATCCCTAACTATTCCTTAACCCTAATGATTTCTAAACGAATTAGCGGTTACAATTTGGGTGCGAAGTATAGCCTGCGTCATGCTTTGACCACACTTGTCGTTATGCAAACGATAAAGCCGTGGGTTCTGCAAGGTGCCCTCCATATTCAGATAGGCAATTTAAAATGATCATTTCAACTTTCAGTGTTTCTTCTGCATTTGCCCAAGCGCTTGAATCCTCAGAACTCGATTCTACCATAGATGTGTCCTTGGTTGGTCTGTTTATGGAAGCATCCCTGACCGTTAAAATTGTCATGATCGGACTTATGCTTGCTTCGATTTGGAGTTGGGCCATTATCATCGATAAATGGGTACTGTTTGCGCGCACCAAACGCCAGATGAACCGGTTTGAAAAAGTCTTCTGGTCCGGCCAATCACTGGAAGAACTTTACCGCACTTTGTCGGACAGAAGCCCGGTTGGAATGGGTGCACTTTTTGTTTCAGCCATGACTGAGTGGAAACGTTCCTTTGAACGCGGTGCAAACTCTCAAATCGGTCTTCAGACCCGGATCGATAAAGTACTTGATGTTTCGCTAACGAAAGAAGCTGAAAAACTGGAACGCCGTTTAATGTATCTGGCAACAATCGGATCAGCGGCACCTTTTGTCGGTCTTTTCGGCACCGTGATCGGCATTATGGTTTCATTCCAGGCAATTGCCGGTTCCAAATCAACCAATCTTGCAGTGGTGGCTCCAGGTATTGCCGAAGCCCTGCTTGCAACTGCACTGGGACTGCTGGCTGCGATCCCGGCAACTGTATTTTACAATAAACTTTCCTCTGATGTCGGTAAGCTTGTTACGCGCATGGAAGGATTTGCAGATGAATTTTCTGCCATACTTTCGCGCCAGATTGATGAGAAAAATAGTAATGCGCGCCAACGCGCAGCAGAATAGGGCTTAATCGATATGGGAATGTCAACTGGAGTTGCCCAGGCAGGCGGCAGTAAACGCCGTCGCAACAAACGCCATCAACCGATTAACGAAATTAACGTGACCCCATTTGTGGATGTCATGCTGGTTTTGCTAATCATATTCATGGTCACTGCCCCACTTTTGACGGTAGGCGTTGAAGTTGACCTGCCAGAAACAAAGGCAGGACCGGTGAATGTGGAAACCCAACCAATTACGCTGACCATTTCAAAGGATGGCCGGGTCTTTATTCAGGAGACCGAGATAACTTTAAATGAGTTGACACCGCGCCTTGCAGCAATCTCAGAAACCCGCGAAAAATTCGAGACCCGGATCTTCATAAAAGGAGATGCCGCGTCACCTTACGAGATTATCGCCAAGGTATTGGGACAAATTTCTGCTGCGGGATATAAAAAATTCACCATGACAAGCCTGCCGACGCAGTAGGAACGGTAATTCTGGTCAGATGAAAATCGGCACTGTCACATCAACGATTTTACATGCAGCAGTTCTGTCCTGGGGATTGCTCAATGTATCTGCGCCGCAAATTGAGCAAATTGAACTCTCTGGTGTTGAAATCGATTTTGAAACCAGCGAGGTAAGTGCCCCGGCTGCTGGTGAAAAACAGGCAGATATAGCTGAAACTCCCGCTCCCAAACAAACTGAAACGCCGCAAGAAGTTCCTGACGCTCAGAACATCGGTGACAGCAATAATGACGAAGCCGTAAACAATGAAGCCGAGGCTGCTGAAAAAGCGGTAGAAAAAACTGCAGCAGCGCCAGAACCTGAACAGGCAATTGAAAAACCGGACCCTGTACCAACAGAAGAAAACGAAGACGTTCCAACACCTGCAACAGAACTTGCTGCAGTCAGTGATCCAGCTACACCAATTACCGAAGATCTACCGAGTGAGGAACCACCAGTTCCTACCGAAGCGGATGTCCAATTGGCTGCATTACCTGAAAGTCTTCCAATTCCGAGCCTCAAACCCAGTCCGCCAAAGCCAAATACGGCAAAAACTACAGAACGGGATAAAACAACGCAGGATCCGTCAAAAAAATCCAAAGACGCAAAGAAAAGCGACGAGCAAAGCATTAGTGATGTAATCAAAAACAATAAAACGGTTGAAAAAGCTGCTTCAGGTGGACAGAAAAAATCTACCCAGACAGCAGCATTGGGCACCTCAACATCTAATTTCGCAAAGAAGCTTTCTCGCCGAGAAGAAGATCAGTTGATTTCGAGAATCAGCCGTTGCTCCACCGGACAGGCCGGACAAAGCATTTCATCAGACCTCAAAATCACCATCATCATGGAACTTAATCCAGATGGTTCGTTTAAGGTTTCTCCAAAAGGTAAAGCTTCTGGCGGCTCTGAACAGGAGAAAAAGAAATTCACCCGAGATGCCCTACGATATGCTTTGCGTTGCGCACCCTATGACTTCCTGCCAAAAGAAAAATATGAAACCTGGTCTGAAATCGTTGTAACCTTCCATCCATCTATGATGTTTCAATAGGATCGAGCGCATAAGTTGCGTATAAGGTGATGAGTAAAGAGGAGACTCAAATCATGGCACTCGCAAAAGTAATAGTAGCTTTTTTTGTGTTTTTTGTACTGCCATTTACCGCGCAAGCGCGGGTTGAAATTGACATTACAAAAGGCAATGTTGAACCTCTCCCTATAGCAATCATGGATTTTGCAGGGGACAAGGTCGCTCAGGATATCGTTGGTGTTATTGAAGCCAATTTGCGCAATTCGGGACTGTTTAAGCCAATTGATAAACTGGCCTTTATCGAAAGTAATCTCACTTTAAACACAACGCCACGGTTTCAGGATTGGCAGCAGATCAATGCCCAGGCTCTGGTAAACGGAGTTGTGACAACAACTGGTGGAAAGCTGCGTGCAGATTTTCGTCTTTGGGATGTGTTTGCTGGAGATGAAATCATCGGTCAGCGTTTTGAAATCGAACCAAAGTTCTGGCGTAGATTGGCGCATATAATTTCCGACCGGATTTATGAGGCTTTGACCGGAGAAAAGGGCTATTTCGATACACGCGTTGTATTTGTCGATGAATCAGGCCCAAAAACCAAACGCGTTAAACGCCTTGCGATCATGGATCAGGATGGCGCTAACTATCGTTCTTTGACGAGCGGTAACGATCTGGTGCTTACACCACGTTTCTCACCGACCCGTCAGCAAGTAACCTATATGTCTTTTGATGGTGGACAGCCTCGTGTGTACCTGCTGGATATTGAAAGCGGCAATCGCCAGGTAGTCGGCAATTTTCCAAACATGACGTTTTCTCCGCGTTTTTCTCCGGACGGGAATAAAGTAGTGATGAGCTTGCAAGACGGGGGTAATGCAAACATTTACTCACTTGATCTAAGCTCAAAATCTACCGCACGGCTAACCAGCAGCACATCTATTGATACCGCACCGTCTTTTTCTCCAGATAGCTCACAAATCGTATTTGAATCCGATCGCGGCGGTCGGCAGCAACTCTATGTAATGCCCGCCAGTGGTGGCGCAGCAAAACGGATTTCGTTTGGCACCGGCAGTTACTCGACACCGGTTTGGTCACCCAGAGGTGATTTGATTGCTTTCACCAAGCAATCGGGTGGAAAATTTCTAATCGGCGTTATGCGAACAGATGGTTCTGGCGAGCGCATTTTGACCGAAGGTTTCCATAATGAAGGCCCGACCTGGGCTCCAAATGGTCGGGTATTGATGTTCTTCCGCGAAAGCCCGGGTGCCAATGGCGGCGCCAAACTCTTTTCGATCGATTTAACTGGTTACAATGAGCGGCAAATCCCGACGCCTTCGTTTGCCTCTGATCCAGCCTGGTCGCCCTTGTTGAACTAATCGAGAAGAAATATTCACAGAGCTTGCATTTATTGCTTGGTCTACGTTAGATTTTGCCGTGGTTTAGACACATTGCCATGTTCAATGCGCCTCGCTTGTCGATAAATGGCATCTGACAATTGAGGCAGGGCACGCACTATGGCAAGTTATTTACGGTTTATTTACCTAAAATATTGAACCGGTATTAACCTGAACAAGCTATTAAGAAACACCAAGGGATCACAGGAGTTACGGGTCATGCTTTCTTCAAATTCGATCGCCCGATCACCAGTCGTTATTGCACTTTTTATGGGACTGGCAATTGCAGGCTGTGCAAAGAAAGACAAATTGCCGGATAATTCCGGGCAATTAGGTCTCAATGGTGCAACACCAGGCTCTCAGCAGGATTTCACTGTTAATGTCGGAGATCGGGTATTTTTCGAAACTGACTCGTCAATATTGACGGTCACTGCACGTGGCATCCTGGATCGCCAGTCACAATGGTTGCTCCGCTATACCAATTACCCGATTACACTTGAAGGCCACGCAGACGAACGCGGCACACGGGAATACAACCTGGCACTTGGCGCAAGACGGGCCGCAGCAACACGCGATTACCTTGTAAGCAAGGGTCTGCCCAAAAGCCGCATCCGGACTATTTCATTCGGTAAAGAGCGTCCTGTCGCCGTTTGTAACGATATTTCGTGCTGGTCACAGAATCGCCGCGCTGTAACAGTATTAGCAGCCCCAACCGGTTAACTTTGCTTCTGGTTTTAAGATGATTATCAGGGCAATTTGATTGACCCTGCATCTCGTTTTATGATCACATGTAATTGGACAATTTCCGTTGGGAAACTTAGTCTTTCTACCTGTGATCAAAAGATACAAACTGGGCTTAAACTGTATGAAAAAATACGTTGTTTTATTTGGTCTACTTGCAGCCAGCATAATGCCAGCGCAAGCTTTGGAGCCAAACGCACCCGTGATAAAGGTGCAATCTAACAATGCTGACTATCGTGTCAGCTTGCTGGAAGAACAGATCCGACAATTGACCGGACGCATTGAAGACCTCAATTTCCAGCTGCTTGAAATGCAGGAACGCATTCGCCGGATGCAGGAAGATAATGATTTCCGCCTGCAACAACTAGAAGATGAACGCGGTAATCTTAATTCAAATTCCGAGACCGAAACCGTAGATAGTGACGGATTTATTCGCTTGGGAAAGCCGGAACCGTCTGACCAGCAAGCTGTGACAGCTGGGACAGACGGCAATCAACAATCTTCAGGCCGGACGATTGACGGTGTGGAAATTTACGACGGCGAAGCAAGCCAAGGCCAAGATCTTTCGGGCACGTTGGGGTCAATTCAATTCGATGAAAATGGCAATATTATCGATACTCAGCTGGGCAAACCACTCGATCTGACTGCTACACTTGGTAATTCTGTTAATTCTGATCTGCCCCAGGATGCAGATGGCCTGTTTCAACACGGCTATGATCTTTTGCAAGCCGGCCGATACGAAGATGCGGAAGAGGCACTGACTACTTTTTCAAATAGTTACACCACCCACCCTCGACTACCAGAGGCTCGCTTTTGGCTTGGTGAGAGTTATCTTGGGCGTGGACAATTTCGTGAGGCCGCAGAGGTTTACCTTGAGACGCACAAACGCTGGCCAAATGGCAAGTTTGGGCCGCAATCCTTGATGAAATTAGGTGTGTCTGTTGCAGGCCTCAATCAACGTGAATTAGCGTGTGCAACGTTCGCCGAAGTATTGGAAAAATACCCCAATGCATCGCGCGCTATTCGTCGCAATATTGCGTTTGAGCAGCGTGCAGCACGATGCGCGCTTAATTAGGATTATTACGATTCTAGTCCCGGAAAATTTATTTCAAGATGTGGAAACCAGTGCCCCGATACTGCTTGCTGTATCAGGAGGAAGTGACTCGCTTGCCTTGTTACATCTTGCAAATGCCTGGCGCAAAAAAGTTTCGGCAAATCTCAAAGTAGTTACAGTTGACCATGGCTTGAGACCGGAGGCGGCAGCGGAAGCTGCTTTTGTCGCAAGTGTATGTGAAGGTCTTGGTATTCGTCACTTGACCCTTGCCTGGGAGGGCCTGAAGCCTTCATCGGGAATTGCAGAAGCGGCCCGGCAGGCACGCTACATGCTAATTGAGGAGTTTGCGCTGGATGTTGGCGCCAAAACCATTCTGACCGGTCACACGCAGGATGATCAGGCTGAGACCGTTTTAATGCGAAATGCGCGGAAAAAAAGCCGACAATCCCGTGGTCTTGCAGGCATGGGCTCAAGTATGAGCTTAGCGCAAGGGACAAAAGTTATCCGCCCACTTTTATCAGTTTCACGAAAATCTCTACGCGAATACCTCACAATACGAGGACAAAGCTGGGTGGAGGATCCGTCAAACTTTGATACGGCATACGAGCGTGTACGTGCCCGCAATACGCTGCATAATCTGGAAATTTCACACAACCAAATTAGCAGATTTGCAAGCCTCATCGGGCGCGAGCGCATTATTGTCTCGAACGCAACCCACCAGTTTCTGTCCGAACACCTTAAGATCCGCCCAGGCCCGGTTTTTGAAATTAAAACCAAGGCATTGGAAACACTGGCTCAACCGGTTCGTGATCTGGTCTTGCAGATCATTATAGCCCTAGCAGGCGGAAGCACCTATTTCACATCTACCAAGAAATTTATTGAATTTATCACTGAACCTTCAGATGGCGCATCCCTTCAACGTATAACTGTTGGCAACTGCGTTCTTGAACGTCATGCAACGATAATCCGTATTTTGCGCGAAAATCGCAACTTGCCGACCCAATCCGTAAGTTCCGGAGAACAAACTTTATGGGACGGGCGGTTACTTGTTCACAATGACACGGCAAATCTGATTGTAATTTCTGCGCTGGGAAACGAACGGGCAAAAATCATTGAAGAAGAACATGGCATCCGACTACCTGGGAAACCGCGCTCTGTTTTAGCCTCTACGCCGATTATCGACACCCATGATGGTAAAGTGCTCCTTCCTTTCCTACAAAAGCGTAATTCTATTGACGGTTTACATCATAATTTCGTTAGTCCAGCGATTGAACATTATTGCCCGTCTTTTGATTATCCGTTGTTAACACTGATGAATTCGGTTAGATCAACCTTCAGAAACGAGCTGCCGCTGGTGGGCTAGGCCGGAATAATTAACATATTCTGAGTTTTTTATCCGAGATTACCTTGGCAATTAACCCATCAGCACCTAAATTCTGTTAAACGAACGCTTTTCTTAAAGCTGAACAATGTCTTTCGGGAATGTTGAATGAACGCAAATTTCAGAAATCTTGCTCTTTGGGCAATCATCGGGGTGATGTTAATCGCTCTATTCAACCTGTTTCAAAACCCGGCACCATCGGGCCAAACAGATACTATTGCCTATTCATCTTTCCTTCAGGCGGTTGAAGGTGATCGCGTCAAGGCAGTAAAGATCTCAGGACAGCAGATTACCGGCGTTTATGCAGATAATAACGGACGGTTCGAAACCTATGCACCTGAAGATCCGGAACTGGTTGGGAAACTAGAGGCACGCGGCGTTGAAATTCAGGCCTCACCACCCAATGAGGGGTCCTCCATCGTCTCCTTCCTGATTAACTGGTTGCCAATGTTCATCATTCTGGGCGTCTGGATTTTCTTCATGCGCCAAATGCAGGGGTCAAACCGCGGCGCTATGGGATTTGGAAAATCTAAAGCCAAAATGTTGACCGAGACTCAGGGACGCGTGACATTTGAAGACGTTGCAGGTGTTGATGAAGCAAAACAGGATTTGGAAGAAATTGTAGACTTTCTTCGTGATCCGCAGAAATATCAGCGCTTGGGAGGTAAGATACCACATGGCGTGTTGCTAGTTGGTCCTCCAGGTACAGGTAAAACCTTACTTGCTCGTGCAGTAGCGGGAGAAGCCAATGTTCCCTTCTTCACAATTTCCGGTTCAGATTTTGTAGAAATGTTTGTCGGTGTTGGTGCAAGCCGTGTCCGTGACATGTTTGACCAGGCAAAGAAAAACGCTCCCTGCATTATATTTATCGACGAGATTGATGCGGTCGGTCGTCATCGTGGGGCTGGCCTTGGCGGCGGCAATGATGAACGCGAACAGACCTTGAACCAGCTCTTGGTAGAGATGGATGGATTTGAAGCCAATGAGGGTATCATTCTGATTGCTGCAACCAACCGTCCAGACGTACTGGATCCGGCATTGCTGCGTCCAGGTCGCTTTGACCGGGAAGTTGTTGTTCCAAATCCTGATGTTTCCGGTCGTGAGAAGATTCTCAAGGTTCACGCGCGTAAAGTGCCGCTGGCTGATAATGTTGATCTGAAAATTTTGGCCCGTGGTACACCTGGCTTTTCTGGCGCAGACTTAATGAACCTTGTAAACGAGGCTGCTCTGATGGCTGCTCGTCGCAATCGTCGATTGGTAACTCAGCAAGAGTTCGAAGACGCAAAAGATAAGGTCATGATGGGTGCTGAACGGCGCTCAACCGCGATGACACAGGAAGAAAAAGAACTTACCGCTTATCATGAGTCCGGTCATGCGATCGTTGCGATGAATGTTCCGTCTTCGGACCCTGTGCACAAAGCCACAATCATTCCGCGCGGTCGCGCTCTGGGCATGGTCATGCAGCTTCCCGAAGGTGATCGCTACTCTATGAGCTACAAATACATGATTTCCAGATTGGCAATCATGATGGGTGGCCGGGTCGCTGAACAACTCAAGTTCGGTAAAGAGAACATCACTTCAGGTGCCGCTTCTGATATTGAACAAGCTACAAAACTAGCCCGTGCGATGATTACCCAATGGGGTTACTCAGATAAGCTTGGTCGGGTTGCCTATGGCGAAAACCAGCAAGAGGTCTTCCTTGGTCATTCTGTTGCTCAGTCAAAAAATGTTTCTGAAGAAACCGCACAAACAATTGATGAGGAAGTTCGCCGCTTGATCGATGAGGCGTATGATTCAGCCACCAAGATTCTCAAGAAGCAGAAGAAAGACTGGGAAACTTTATCCCAGGGACTGCTGGAATATGAGACACTGTCAGGCGATGAGATCAAAGACCTGTTGAACGGAAAGCCGCCTAATCGTGATGAAGACGCCGGCAAACCACCTTCACGGGGCTCTGCAGTACCTACTGCTGGAGCAACCAAGAAGAAAAAGGGTGGTGAGGAACCTGATTCAGGCGATATGGAGCCACAGCCAACTTAATTTTGCAGCAGCATTAACGAAATACTTCGTTGTTTCTCATAAACTGTATCAAAATTTGAATGGCAAGGTCTGTGGTATTAAAGTACCACGCCTTGAATTGAAACTTACACTCTGCTGAGGGTTTTTATGTTCAGGGTTTTACCTTGATCATTGACAAGGGGTTTTCCATGAGCAGGAAATATTTTGGTACGGATGGCATTCGTGGCACAGCAAACAAATTTCCGATGTCTGCTGAAATAGCAATGCGAGTTGGCATGGCAGCCGGTGTGGCCTTTCGCAGAGGTAGTCATCGCCATCGGGTGGTAATTGGTAAAGACACGCGGCTTTCCGGTTATATGATCGAAAACGCTCTGGTGGCCGGTTTTACGTCAGCTGGTATGGATGTGTTTCTACTTGGACCGGTACCCACCCCTGCTGTTGCTATGCTCACCCGCTCGATGCGTGCGGATATTGGCGTCATGATCTCCGCCTCTCACAACCCATACAACGACAATGGCATCAAATTATTTGGACCGGATGGCTTCAAACTTTCAGATGAAATTGAACTGAAAATTGAAGAAATGCTGGACAAGGACATCAGTTCCCGTCTTGCAAGTTCACACAATATTGGACGCGCAACGCGCGTGGAAGGCGTAGATGCACGCTATGTAGAGTATGCAAAACGCACTTTGCCAAAAAACATGTCGCTGGAAGGACTTAGAATTGTAGTAGATTGCGCAAACGGCGCTGCCTACAAAGTAGCACCGGATGCGCTATGGGAACTCGGTGCTGACGTAGTAAAAATCGGCGTCAGCCCGGATGGTAAAAATATCAATCAGGACTGCGGATCTACCAACACTACAGAATTACGCAAAAAAGTTCATGAGACACGTGCAGATATTGGGATCGCTCTGGATGGCGATGCTGACCGTGTAATTATCGTGGATGAAGAAGCCAATATCGTTGATGGTGACCAGATCATGGGCGTAATTTCCGAATATTGGAAAAATACAGATCGCCTTGCAGGCGGCGGGGTTGTTGCTACCGTCATGTCTAATTTGGGCTTGGAACGTTTCTTGAACGATATCGGCCTTAATCTTGCCCGCACGAAAGTAGGCGACCGCTATGTAGTCGAACACATGCGCAAACATGGCTTTAACCTGGGCGGCGAACAGTCCGGCCATATGATTATGTCTGATTTTTCTACCACTGGTGATGGTTTGGTAGCAGCGCTTCAGGTGCTCTCTGTCCTGCAATCCGGCAACAAACCGGTTAGCGAGGTTTGCAAGAAGTTTGATAGCGTACCGCAATTGCTTAAGAATGTACGCTACAAAAGTGGCCAGCCGCTTGAGAATGCCGACGTTAAGGATGCAGTTCGCGAGGCAGAAGATCGGTTAGGAAACTCGGGCCGGATCGTAATTCGTGCATCAGGAACTGAGCCGCTAATCCGCATCATGGCAGAAGGCGATGATGAAGCTCTGGTCAAAACGATCGTTAATGATATTGCAGATGTGGTCAACAAAGTCGCAGCCTGATGGCTCGGAACATTTAGCGTTTCTTTTTGCCTGCAAAAGGATTGTTGCCTTTACGCATATAAAGACGGATAGGCACAGCAGCTAAATCGAATTCCTTTCGAAGGCTATTGACCAGATACCGGCTATAGGAATCAGGCAAAGCTTCCGGGCGCGAGCAAGAAACAGCAAAGGTCGGCGGCCGGCTTTTTATTTGCGAAACATACTTAAGCTTGATCCGTCTACCAGAGACTGCAGGTGGTGGGTGATGATATTGCACCCCTTCCAGCCAACGGTTCAGCGGTGAAGTTGAAATTCGCTTGTTCCAGATGCGATGCACTTCTTCAACTGCCTGCATCAGTTTATCGAGATTTTCTCCCGTTTGCCCGGAGATTGGGACTACTTTAAGCCCCTTAATCTGTGAAATATGTTCCTGCGCCTGCAATTCCAGTTCTTTCAAGACTGCCTGTCGATCCTCTACAAGGTCCCATTTGTTGAGGGCAATTACCGGCGCCCTTCCCTCACGAATAATAAGATCTGCTATCTGTAAATCCTGTTTTTCAAAGGGCTTTGTAACATCCAGCACAATGATTACGACTTCTGCAAATTGGACCGCGCGCAAACCGTCAGAAACTGAAAGTTTTTCAAGTTTCTGTTGAACTTTGGCTTTCTTTCGCATGCCGGCTGTATCAAACAGTTGAATGGTCCGACCCTTCCACTGCCAGTCAACCGAAATCGAATCTCTGGTAATGCCTGCCTCTGGACCGGTAAGTAGACGCTCTTCTCCGATCATCTGATTAATTAGCGTTGATTTACCTGCATTTGGGCGACCGACAATTGCGATCTTTAATGGTCGGTCTTCTGGTGACAATTCATCATCTTGAGATGGAAAAGCTCTTTCCTCGCCTATTGTCTCAACGATTGCATTATGAAGATCCGCCATGCCCTGACCATGTTCAGCAGAAATTGGTACCGGCTCACCAAACCCCAAAGAGTACGCATCAAAGTAACCAGCTTCCCCCGGCTTACCTTCCATCTTGTTGGCAACCAGGACGACAGGTTTTTCAGTGCGCCTCAGAATCTGTGCAAATGTTCGGTCATCAGGCAGAACACCCACTCGCGCATCGACCAAAAAAAGGCAAAGGTCTGATTCTTCAATCGCTGTCTGGGTTTGTTCCCACATACGTCCCTGCAGACTGTCTTCATCTGCTTCTTCAAGACCGGCAGTATCGATTATATCAAAAGTAAGAACACCAATGGAACCTTCAGCAAAACGTCTGTCCCGTGTGACACCTGGGGTATCATCTACAAGAGCAAGTTTTCTGCCAACCAACCGATTGAACAGCGTCGATTTTCCGACATTGGGTCGGCCTATGATCGCGACAGTAAATGCCATATCGCATATCAGCCTTCGTCGCTGCTGTCTTCTTCAGCACCGGTAAAGCCGATACCTGAAAGCAGATCCAGCATAATCCCGGCACGAGATCGAATTCCTGATGGTGCTGCTATATCGCTGGAAATATCTGAAAACCACCGGTGTGCGGTCTCAAAATCTTTTGCTTTCCAGGCAGATAGGCCAAGCCCTTCACGCGCTGTATGTCGAAACGGTTCTGCAGCACCGGATAATTGCTGCAACCGATTGGCAACATCATCATAGCTCCCACTATCAACCAGCAGCAATCCAGCACGCAAGCGCGCTACATCACGCAGCGTTGCATCAAAACCTGTATCATTTGCAATAGAATCAAAAGCTTCAACCGCCCTGTCATATTCTTCTTGCTTGGCATACTCCGCAGCCAGACGAATCCGGGCAAGGGCTGGGTATTCCCCTGAACCCTCATTGGAAAGCGTTTCCAATTTCGCAATCGCTTCATCCAATTGGCCACCATCAGACAATTCGAGCGCTTGAATAAACTGATCTCCAGAGACATTTGCCTGTTCCTGGGAAAAATATAACCATCCTCGATAGCCCGCGGTAAGGACTACGATTGCAACCGCACCAGTGATAATAAACCACTTAAAGCGCTCCCAAAAACTCTTCAGCTGGTCACTGCGAAGTTCTTCTTCGACCTCGCGAATAAAGCTCTCATCGGACATGTTCGGAATTCCGTTTCATTAAGCGTGTACATCACACCTTCAAATTACAGCGTATTTAGGATCAATTGTCGAATTATGCAATCACAGGAATATCAATAAGCCATTTGTGCAGCCAAGCATACGATTTCCTGACTTTATCATTCGCTCCAAATCGCTATCATTGTCTATCAGGAAAGCACAGAAATGACGATAGATATCAAAAAAGCAAAACAAAGACTTGAAGCAAGACAAGTCGATTTGCTGGCACAGTCAGAATTATCAAAAGAAGCCCGTGATACAGTTGAACTTGATCAGCAGGCAGTTGGTCGATTGTCGCGCATGGACGCAATGCAACAGCAAGCAATGGCAGAAGCCCAGGAACGTACAAGACAGCTAGATCTCCAACGCATCGAGCTTGCCTTGCGTCGCATCCGAGAAGATGACTATGGATATTGTCTCGACTGTGACGAAGAGATCGCCGATGGCAGGCTCGCCATCGATCCAATGGCTGAAAAATGCGTTAGGTGTGCTTGAGTTCTTTCAATTACTCGGCCGGCGCTTTGTCATCAGCTAGATATTTACGATCGATCTCGGGAAGTTCTCCACCATCCAAAACCGCTTCAAAAGCTTGCAACCGTTTGTAGACAGACAACAATTCAACGATCGTAGTCCAGGAATTGATGAGATATTGAAATGAGCCTTCCACACGTCCAAATGCACGAATGATCTGTTGCATAACGCCCAAGGTAATGACGCCACTGGCAATTGTAGGCGCTAGCGCGATATACGGAACCAGATTGCCAATTTGCAGATAAAATATGCGAACTACATTAAAATACATGTAGTGGAAATACAGGCGGAAATAATTGCGTCTGACATTATCAAACAGCTCCGCTAGTGTTGGCGGGTCAGCTCTTTCTTCACTATCCTCGCCATAAACCAGCTCTTTCCGATAAGCTGCCTCAACCCGTTGATTGCGAAACTCCAGTCCGGGTAGTTTTATGCCTGCTGCAGCGACAATTGCCGTGCCAATTATCGACCAAAGAATAGCTACAAACACCAACCCTTGCGAGACTTCGCCAATCACTGGCAGAACAGTTACCTGAGAAGACAGTCCCCATAACAAGGGTAGAAATGCGATCAACGTCATAACTGAATCAAGTAAATTAACCCCCAGGCTTTCGGTAATTTGAGCAAAACGTTTGGTATCTTCCTGAACCCTCTGGGATGCCCCCTCGATATGGCGCAATTCCTGCCACCGTGAAACGTAATAATCGTTCATTGCCTTGCGCCAGCGAAACACATAGTGGCTCACGAAAAACCTGAACATGACCGCTACAAAAACGTATATCAAAGCAATCTGCAGGAACGTTCCTATCTGAAGGTAGACTTCCCATTCCGTGACGCTATTGGGCGTCCCCAACGCTTTTTGGATCAGATCATAAAATGTCCCGAACCACTCATTGATCATTACATCGAGTTGAACCAAAAACCAGTTCACGAAGAAAATCAGGGCGGAACCGGCTACCGACCACCGCTGCCAGGGATGACGGTAAACCCGCATCCAAAATGCGCAGAATGCAAAAATTGCAATCAGAAAGAATTGATAAAACCAGAAATTATCAGCTGAGTTCTTCTGATCAGCAAACAAAGCCTTCGCCGCATCATCTGCATCGCTAGCAAGTTCAGCAGGAAACCCATACCCGAAAATCCCGCCAATACTCAAACTGCTGCCTAGATTAATCAGAACGAAAAACCAGAGGAAAACACAAAAAACGGAGTAAACGGCGAATGATCCAAAATACAGTTTTGGCTGAGGAAAAAAGGAATGAAACACGCATTGCTCCTGAAAAATTTTGTTGGTTCAGGTGTAATCCTGCAATTCCTTCGCTGCAAATTAATTTTACGCAATCTAGCGTCTCATCTCGGCATAGATATTCTAAAATTCATTCAGGACGGATATTTTTCAAAAGCATTACGAAGTGTGCTTTTGAACACATCCACGCAACCAAATTTTTAGTAACTTTTTCGTGCACACTAATTCTGCACCGTGATAACAGCCCACACTGTCCGGAGCAGAACCCCAGTCCCTCCGGATATTAACCCCATCCGGGGGGACATTGGTGCAACTTGTTCATTTAACTATTTCGCAAGGATTTGTTTACACGCTGGTTACTTCAGTCGCCCAAACTAAAAAGCATAGAGCAAGCGATTCGTATGGAGTACGCAAAATGAAAACCGGCAACGATGATGAGCACAATCTTTCTGTAGCCATGTATGATGCTGCTGAGGCTGACAAATTTGCAAAGCAGATGGACGATGTATTGCTGGATATAGCGGATCTGGATGCAGAATTATGCCCGCCTGATTACCGATATATCAAAAGCGATCGAGAAGCCTGGGTATACGAACACGGCAATGTGGCAGAACTGGTATTTGTCAAAACCAATTGATCAGCGCTTAATAGCCCTAATCAATTGAGTTACCCGTTGTAGCCGTCAGCAAGACCTGACGGTAGTGTTCACCAAGCATGTTTGCAAAGTGTACGGACAGATGATGCTTATCATAGCTCATCAAAATCCCACTTTCAGAAACAAAGCTACAAATCCCCTCCGGGCAAAAAACATCATACTTGCTCATAAAAATTATTCCATTACTGGCGCTATACGATCTAAGTATTTCGTCACTTTCTTGCGGAGAAAATTTCACGATCTTCTCAATTTCGCTGACATCATGCCCTTTGTTGAAAAAACTTGGCAATTCTTCCTGGAAGAAAAAAGCCCCACCAAACAACAGTATTTCCCCGCGGTAATTTTTTTGCAGATAATCCAGATAGGTTTTGTAATCTGCTATGGTGAAGTTGCCCCCTAATAAAAAATTTAGAATAACAACATCGTATTGGTTCAGGAATTTTTCATCAAACCGCTCAGACTCATTGAGCAAAACACACTTTTTCTTATTTGGCCACGTGTTAGGTAATCTATCACGTGTGTTTATCAGAGCGGCGCACCCACCCAAGTTTGATGTCGAAAAGCTCAACTCGGAGTGAAATTCCGTAGTGGCATGATATACTGCATTGAGCGCATCTGCTGAATGGCTATCACCAATTACAAGTACATTGCGTTTTCCAATTTCCGCATCATTACAATTACCCCAGAACTTCGTCTTGCAAATCTCGCTTTTGGAAGAAAATCGAAACTTCCTTTCTCTTTCTATTGTCGCGTCATTTATCGCAACCGCGGTTTTGGAGTGGAAATCGTATATGTTCGGCGCTAATCCAAGACTTATAAACGCAACTGCAAAAACGGCAGAAACGGTAAAGACCGTTTTTCGATTTACACGCGAAGAATCGCGAAATGGCTTTTCAATATACCTCCAGGAACCCACGGCAAGAACAATTGAAGCCAAGGATAAAAAGCCCATTAGATATTGTGAAGGGTGTTCCAACAGCTTAATTCTCGCAAACGCAAACAAGGGTTGATGCCAAAGGTAAGCTGAGTAACTTATAAGGCCTATGCCCACGAAAGCTTTAGTACTTAGTAGCCGGGCTACGAATGTTTCTTGATTGGCAAACAAAACCAGCAAGACGACACCGACAACCGGTACCATAGTGTAAAGACTTGGAAATGGCGTGGTTTCATCATAGGCAAAAATTGCGAATACGACCGCCGTCAATCCAAGTAGCGAAAGTAGATTATTACTCTGTACACCGCGCTTTTGTACGATGAAGGCCGCTATAGACCCTGCAAATAATTCCCAGGCACGTGTTGGGGCTAGGTAGAAATTTGCTGTTGGTCTATTACGCCAACCCCATTCACTTAACATTAGGCTGATTGCTGCCATAACAACAATCATCCAAAACACTCTGTTCCGGCCAAACCGCCATACAAGCAAGAGGAAGATAGGAAAAAGCAGATAGTACTGCTCTTCAACTGCTAGGCTCCACGTATGCAGTAAGGGTTTTTCCTCTGCGCTAGCGTCAAAGTAATCGCTCTCTTTCCAAAATAATATATTTGAGGCGAACAAACTTACCGCAATGATGCTTTGTGAGAAGTCCTTGATTTGGTTCGGTAGCATCCACATCCAAGCAAAGGGGATGCAGACCAACATTACAAAAAAGAGCGCCGGCAAAATTCTGCGCGCGCGACGCTCATAAAATTTAACCAGGCTAAATCGATCATTCGCAATGTCTTCAATCAGAATTGTTGTGATCAGATAACCACTGATAACGAAAAATACGTCGACACCGACGAAGCCTCCGCTGAAAAGTTCAAATCCAGCATGGAACAAAATAACAGGGACTACAGCAAGGGCACGCAAACCGTCTATTTCAGCACGGTATTTCAAGCTATAATCCTCTGAATATCCGGAAGAATGTAAAGACCCGCAATTTGTAACTTAATACCGGACATTAAAATATAATTCTGATGAGTTACACAATAAGAATTATTCCCATTCGATAGTTCCCGGTGGCTTAGACGTGACATCATAAACGACGCGGTTTATTCCACGCACCTCATTGATAATTCGGGTTGCAGCGCGGCCCAAAAACTTCATGTCATAGGGGTAAAAATCAGCAGTCATACCATCAACAGAAGTAACGGCGCGAAGTGCGCAAACGAATTCATATGTACGCCCGTCACCCATCACACCAACAGTCTGAACCGGCAGCAACACAGCAAACGCCTGCCAGATCTCGTCATAAAGACCCGCCTTTCTAATCTCATCAAGATAAATCGCATCGGCCTGCCGCAGTATTTCAAGTTTATCCCGTGTCAGGCCACCGGGACATCGAATGGCAAGTCCCGGTCCAGGAAACGGATGGCGACCAACAAATTTATCAGGAAGCCCAAGTTCACGGCCTAAAACCCGCACTTCATCTTTAAAGAGTTCACGCAAAGGCTCAACTAATTGCATGTTCATGCGTTCAGGTAATCCGCCTACATTATGATGACTTTTGATTGTAACCGAAGGGCCACCGGTGAATGAAACACTTTCGATCACATCCGGATAAAGAGTTCCCTGCGCAAGAAAATCAGCACCACCGAGCTTTCCTGCTTCCTCTTCAAATACATCAATAAAGAGTTTACCGATGGTTTTGCGTTTAACCTCCGGGTCACTCTCCCCCTCCAAGGCAGAAATAAAAGTGTCCGACGCATCCACATCTACGAGCGGAATATTGTAATGCTCGCGGAACATGGAAACTACTTCTGCCGCCTCATTCATTCGCATCAATCCGTGATCAACCAGAATGCAGGTCAGTTGATCTCCGATCGCTTCATGGATCAACAAAGCAGCGACGGACGAATCAACCCCGCCGGAAAGCCCACAGATTACCTTGCCGTCACCAACCTGGGAGCGGATCCCTTCGATGGCCTGGTCACGATACCGCGCCATGGTCCAGTCACCGGTAAGCCCGGCGATGTTTTGTACAAAATTGGCAATCAGTTTTGCACCATCAGGCGTATGTACTACTTCAGGGTGAAACATAGTCGAATAATATTGCCGGTCTTCATCTGCGGCTATTGCAAATGGTGCATTTGGTGAAACAGCGAGAACCTCAAATCCATCCGGCAATTGGGTTACCCGGTCACCATGAGACATCCATACAGGATACTTGTCCCCAACGTTCCAAAACCCTTCAAACAGCGGGCTTTGTTTTGTGATTTCTATTTCTGCATGCCCAAATTCGCGATGATGCCCGCCTTCGACCTTACCGCCAAGCTGGGTACACAATGTTTGCTGTCCGTAGCAAATCGCCAGGATTGGTAGTTTGGATTCCAGCACATTTTGTGGCGCCCTCGGGCTTCCCTCATCTGGAACAGAGGCCGGACCACCGGACAGAATGATTGCTTTTGGGCGCATACGATCGAAAGCTTCAGCAGCAGAACTGAAGGGAATTATTTCACAGTACACACCTGCCTCGCGCACCCTTCTTGCAATCAACTGGGTTACCTGAGAACCAAAATCAATGATGAGAATAGATTGGGAAGTTTGTGTCATGACGTGGATTTAGAGCGAGTCCTTATCGAACGCAATCCAATTACCAATCATTCCACCGCAGATCCAATCTTATTACTGTTTGTTTTGCTAAGTTTTTCCACCAAATTTCTATTAAAGCTTGCTTCCAGCGCATGTCGCACTTCCACATTCTTGCCGAGATGCTCTTTCAGCTGCTTTCGCTCAAAGGAAAGATAGCGGGTAGATTTACGGGTAATCACAGATGCGGTGGCTTTTTTGCCGGTTAGGTAGCTCATTTCCCCCAAGAAATCTCCCGGGCCCACCATTCCGATTTCACGGTTATCACGGACAATCGAGGCTGCCCCATCGACGATAAACTTTAGATGCGAGGGGCAAGTATCTTCAGTAATCAGTGTGACTTCATCCTGAACCTCAATCCAGGCACCATATTTCATCAAACGCCGCGCATGTGCTCGCTCCACATCCGGCAGGCAAGTCTTGATAAACAACGCTTCCTCTTCAGAAAACCTGCCGCGTCTGTTTTCAATCTGGAGAATTGCCAGTTGAACCAAATTTACCAGCGTAAAGAGGCTTTCCCAGAAAAATGAAACCGGATCACCAATACGCCAGTAAAACACAGCAGAAATACTGCCCGCCATAATTGCAAAGAACCGTAACCAGTTCATGCTCCGCATCATCATGGATGCTATAAGCAATACATAAGCAAAATGGCCCACAAGGTATTCAGGCCTTGAAAATTCAGTCCAGAATTCAACCAAGAATGTTTGCATAGAAAGAAGACTTCCAATAAATTTAGTGCTGTAAATATCACAAGAATTGTCAGATTCAATGCGACTGCAAGCGCGATTGAACCAGACCTCATTTACCGCTAGGTTGCACCCAAATATGTCAGAAAGTGTATTACCCTATGGACTTAGCTTATTCCCAAAATGAAATTGCTTTCCGCGACGAAGTTCGCACCTTCCTTTCAGAGAAATTATCTCCCCGCCTGTCTGGCAAGGTAAAGCTCGGTAAACGCCTCTCCAGGGCAGATATGGAAGAATGGCATGCGGCCCTAAACAATAGGGGGTGGCTAGCACCCAGTTGGCCGAAAGAATGGGGTGGCACCAATTGGACATCCGTTCAGAAACACATTTTTGATGAAGAATGCTGGGCTGCTGGTGCCCCGCGAACCGTTCCTTTCGGCGTAGGCATGCTTGCCCCTGTCTTGCATAAGTTTGGCAGTGAAGAGCAAAAAGCGCACTACCTTCCGCGTATTCTGGATGGCACAGACTGGTGGTGTCAGGGCTATTCTGAGCCGGGAGCCGGGTCTGATCTTGCCTCTCTCAAAACCAAAGCTGTACGCGAGGGAGATCATTATATAGTCAACGGTCAAAAGACCTGGACTACCCTTGGCCAGTTTGCAAACTGGATTTTTTGCCTGGTCCGCACATCCAATGAAGGAAAGCCACAGGAAGGAATTTCATTCCTGCTGATTGATATGGCAACACCCGGTGTAGAAGTACGTCCGATCATCCTGCTTGAGGGAGAGCATGAGGTAAACGAAATTTTCTTCGACAATGTAAAAGTTCCCGTGCAGAATTTGGTTGGCGAAGAAAACAAGGGCTGGACTTACGCAAAATACCTTTTGACCCATGAGCGGACCGGAACTGCTAATATCGGCAACTCAAATGCTGCACTTGCCAAATTAAGAAGCATTGCCGGGGAACAGAAAAAAGGTGACAAGCCCTTGCTGAAAGATCCCTATTTTGCAATGCGATTGGCACAGGTGGAGATGGAATTAAATGCACTGAAAACCACCAATCTTCGTATTTTGGCAAAAGCAGATGCCGGAGCTGCGCCGGGCCCGGAAAGCTCGATGCTGAAGGTTAAAGGCACCATTGTTCGCCAGGAAATCAATGACCTGACAAGACGGGCACTTGGCCCTTATGCACTGCCATTTTCATCAGAAGCAATGGAAGAGGGCTACAACGAAGAGCCAATTGGTCCAGATTACGCAAACCCGATTGCTGCAAAATATTTCAACAATCGAAAAATGTCGATTTATGCCGGTTCAAACGAGGTGCAGCGCGGCATTCTGACAAAAACCAAATTGGGATTTTAGAATGAATTTCGAGTTTGATGATGACCGGCGCATGCTTTCAGAAACTCTGTTACGGCTTCTGGCGGACAATTATGATATTGATAAGCGGCATGGATTTGTCATGTCTGATGATAGATTCTCGCGAGAAATGTGGGCACAGTTTGCTGAACTTGGGATAATTGGCGCTCTGTTTAGCGAAGATGCTGGCGGTTTTGGGGGTAGCGGCGATGATCTCATGATTGTCTTTGAAGCCCTTGGTCGCTATCTGGTTGTGGAACCATTTCTGCCGACCTTGCTTGCCGGTTCAATTCTTGCAGAGGCAACTGGCTATGGCGATTTGCTTGAACACGTAATAAGTGGAGAAACCCTGATTGCGCTTGCCCATGGCGAACCGGACAGTCGTTATGATCTTAGCCATGTAGCGACAACCGCAACCAAGATCGGTGATAGTTGGTCCCTTTCAGGAAACAAATCTGTGGTGCTAGGTGGCAATTCTGCAACTCACTTTGTGGTCTCTGCTCGCACGTCAGGTAAAACAAATGATACAAATGGCATCAGCTTGTTTTTGGTTGAAACAGGCAATGGCACTACCGTCCGTGACTTTGGCACATTAGATGGATATGGCGCAGCAGAAGTTCGGCTCGATAATGCAGATGCTCAATTGATCGGCAAGGCAGATGACAGCTTTTCATTGATCGAAAAAGCACATGCTCGCGGGATTACTGCAATCTGTGCTGAAAGCCTTGGTGCGATGGAAGTTTCTAAAGATATGACGGTTGAGTACATGCATACTCGCAATCAGTTTGGCGTACCGATTGGCAAGTTTCAGGCACTGCAACACCGTATGGCTGATGTGTTGATCGAGCTTGAACAAATGCGCTCTGCCCTTATTAACGCTGCGGGTAACCTTGAAGCAGATTACCAGGCCCGAGAGCGCGAAGTATCAGCCTGCAAACACCTTGCCGGACGCATCGGGCGGCAGGTTGCAGAAGAGGCTATTCAAATCCACGGTGGGATGGGAATGACCTGGGAATATCCGGTCGGCCATTTTGCCAAGCGGATCATCATGATTGATCATATTTTTGGCGACACAGATCATCATTTGGAACGCTATATTGAACTTGGAAATGAGATTTAAGGAAATACGATGAGCACAATTGAGTCCCGCATTGCAGACTTGGGCATTACCCTCGCAGAACCACCAAAACCCATCGCCAGCTACGTTGGTTTTGTTAAACACAACGGGATGGTTTTCGTATCCGGTCAAATACCATTAGTAGATGGCATGATTATGCAAACCGGATTATTGGGAGATAGCGTCACCCTGGAAGAAGGTCAGGCTGCTGCCCGGATTTGCGCGATAAACATTCTTGCACAGATGAAGCTTGCATGCGACGGAGATATAGAGCGCGTAGCACAATGCATCCGCCTTGGAGGGTATGTTGCTGCTACCCCCGATTTCGGAGATCATCCACAGGTCATCAACGGCGCATCTGATCTGATGATGGATGTGTTAGGCGATAGAGGGAAACATTCACGCGCTGCTGTTGGCATGGCTTCCTTGCCCCGGAATGTATCCGTTGAAGTCGACGCAATTTTTGCGATTAAGGAATAACGCTTATGACCGTCCAATTGCCAGACGCGGCCATTGACGGGCCTGCTGCTTGGCTTGGACGCGATCTAGAAGCGCAGCAGGAAAAATGGCTCGTCACCCTGACGAATCATCAGATTGAAGATCTGGAAAGTGCAGCAAACCATTTTCTCAGCCTTGGTAAGGATGTCGGTGAAATCACTGCTGACCAATTTCCGCTTGCTTCGTTTCATGAACATCTTGCCGGATTGCGTGAAACTTTACTGAACGATATTGGCTTTGAAGTTTTGCGAGGCCTTCCGATTGAAACCTATAGCCAGGAAATGGCTGCAACTATTTTCTGCGGTATAGGTAGCCATATCGGCAGTCCGCGATCGCAAAATGCGCAAGGCCATATTTTAGGACATGTGCGCGATATTGGCCGTGATGCAAATGATTCCAATTCCCGAATCTATCAAACATCGCAGCGCCAAACGTTTCATACCGATTCTGCAGATGTTGTAGGCTTGCTTTGCATCCGTGACGCAATGGAGGGTGGGAAGTCCTTGCTTGTCAGCGCGGTTTCAATCTTCAATCGCATGCGGGAATTGCGTCCTGATCTCCTGCCGCTTTTGTTTGATCCAATCGCCACAGACAGGCGCGGTGAAGTACCGGAAGGCATGGAACCTTTCATGACTATTCCGCCACTAAGTTGGAACCAAGGCCATCTAACCGTCTTCTACCAACGGCAATATATTGATAGTGCCCAACGCTTTGAGGGCGCAATGCGTCTTTCTGAAAAACATATTGAAGCATTGGATCTGTTTGATGAACTGGCAAACGATCCGGAACTTTACATCTCCATGCAATTGCAACCGGGAGATATGCAATTTGTGTATAATCATTCGCAAATGCACGATCGCACCGGTTTTACCGATTGGCCCGATCTGAATAAACGCAGACACTTGTTTAGGCTTTGGCTTTCCTTGCCCGATGATAGACCTCTCCCCGAATGCTTCCGTCAAAGATACGGCTCAATCGAAATCGGCAATCGCGGTGGCATAATAACCAAGAATACAAAGCTAAATGCACCGCTTGATTAAGGACAGCTTAGGCAAAGCGTAGAATTGGTGAATTTCAAAACAACAGAGCCGCTTAAGGAGCAGCGATATGGGTCTTCTCGTAGACGGAATTTGGCATGACAAATGGTACGATACCTCCAAAAGCGGCGGGCGATTTGTTCGATCTGACGCACAATTCCGAAACTGGGTCACGCCTGACGGTGCTGCGGGAGTATCAGGCTCCGGCGGTTTCAAAGCTGAACCGGACCGCTATCATCTATATGTTTCATTCGCTTGCCCCTGGGCGCATCGCACATTGATTTATCGGGCTCTTAAGGACCTGAATGACATGATTAGTGTCTCCGTTGTCCATTGGTATATGGCAGACAAAGGCTGGACCTTTGCAAACGATGATCAAGGTATCGTCGGCGACCGTCTTTTCGGTTCAGATTTTGCGCACCAGATATACACAAAAGCTGACCCCAAATTTTCCGGTCGTGTTACAGTTCCCATCCTTTGGGACAAGCAAACTGAAACCATCGTTTCCAATGAATCGTCGGAAATCATTCGCATGTTCAATTCTGCGTTTGATGGTATCGGCGCTAAACCCGGTGATTATTACCCACAAGCCAAACGTGAAAAGATCGACGCCCTTAATGACCGGATCTACAACACGTTCAATAATGGCGTATACCAATGTGGTTTTTCCACGACCCAATCTGCTTATAATGAGGCGATTGTCCCGCTATTCGACACCTTAGAGTTTTTAGACAGTCATCTGGGAAATTCACGTTTTCTAACCGGAGAAGAGCCAACCGAAGCTGACTGGCGCCTACTGCCAACTCTCCTGCGTTTCGATCCGATTTATCACAGCCACTTCAAGTGCAATTTGAAACGCCTGATAGACTATCCAAATCTTTGGCCATTCACGCGCGATCTTTTCCAATGGCCCGGAATTTCAGAAACCTTCAATATAGAACATGCGCGCAGGCATTATTTTGAAAGCCATGAAACGATAAACCCCAACCGTATTCTGCCAATAGGCGCCGAGATCGATTTTTTCGAACCACACGGGCGGGGATAATTTTTTTAAATAGAGAAAGGCAGCTTTGCGCCACCATTACAGATGCTCCACACTGACAAATTGCTACTTTCATGAGAAAAAAATCAAGTTGTGCGTGAGAGTAATCCAGTAGTAACGCGTTCCACGTATCGTGTACTGAATGCACACAGCGGAATTTTAGCGGTTTATGAACGGTCATCCACTTTTGCAGCCACGGCATTGTTTGGCAGGCTGATTAAAGTACGACCAATAGTTGCCGTTCTATATTAAGGCTAATGCTACCCGTGGAAAAACGCGGTAGCCAGCCTGGATATCAAAGTGCGGTTTCTACCACCGATCAAAACATATTCGTATCCATCTTTGACCCAGGATGCGGTGCTCATTCCTTCGAGTTCATAAACTTCAATATCGATTGTGTCCGCCTCGCTTGAACGAATTACACACAATGCTAGTGGCTCACCCAGACTGGTGAGAAAGGCAAGCTGGATGAGAGCTTTGCCTTTGTAACCCAGAATTTGAGCCCGTTTATATTCAATTTCCGGAACCCTGGTGAGACTAGAAAGTTCGATATCCTTTCCAATAGCCATTGCAACACGGTTAAGTTCGGTCTGCTGGAAAGAGGCGGAAACCTTAACATGATTCAAAGTGCTATTGGTGTAGAGCGCATGATAAGCAGCGGCATAATCTTTCCATCCAGGCTGGCTTTTGTCTGTCGCTAGATAGCCACCTAAAAAGCCAATTAGCAGAGCAAGCACAGCACCAACCGCAACTTGACGATAGGGTCGAACAGTTTTTTGTGATTTAGGAAATTCAGGCGCAGCTTTGGAAAGATCAATGATAGCATCAAAACTTTCGCCAATGGCATGAGTATCTATACGCAATCTTTCCAATCGTTTCGCCAATGCAACGTCAGTCTTCAATGCCATTGCAATCGCATCGATTGGTGCGAAATCATCTTCGCCATCTAAATAGGCAACCAGTTCCTCGTCACTGAATTGAATATTCTGCATTACCCAACCTCGGCTCTATCACTAAATGTCTCCACAAGCTTCCCTCGAGCAACTGACAGTCTGCTCATCACTGTGCCCACAGGTATACCCAAGATATCTGCCGCATCGCGATAGCTATGCCCCTCTACATAAACCAACAATATGGCCACACGCTGAGCTTCAGGCAGTCGCATAATTCCCATCAATATTTCTCGATTGAGTGTCTGTTGTTCGGGATTTGGTGCCAAATCCATTAAGTCTACTTCTTCTATGCTTGAAAGGCCGCCGCCGCGTCGAACGGCGACCTTTCTTATTTCATCAATCCACAAACGCTGTGTTAGGCGAAACAGCCACCTGTCAAAATGGCTACCCGCTTCAAAGCTGTGAGCCCGCTCCAATGCACGTAAGCAAGCAGCCTGGGCCAGATCATCAGCCTTTGTTGTGTCGCTGGTCAGGACTAAACAATATCGCCATAGACGCGGAAAAATCTTTGTAATACCCCCACGTACAATATGTTCAGAATTTTGATTTCTCCAAATTTTCATATTTGCGGAAATCCTGACATCGTATTTTGCCCAAGCTGGATTCGAGTAAACCACTCACTCAAACTCAGTCCAACATATATGCGCTACAAAACCGGCAGCTTTACTTTTGGACTGAAATCCAGAGTCTACGCAGAAGCCTGATCCCTTCATCCATATCCAGAAAAGTGTTCTTACTCGACCGTAATATTGATAACTGACGAATACACAGGTGGGTTATGGGGTATGTGGTCTTTGTCTCCCAAAACCATCTGCAATGTGTGGGTACCTGGTGACAGTTCCAGCATTGTTTCCGTCTGTCCCTTGCCGAAGTGCTTATGGTTGTCGTCAGCAGGTATGTTAAAGTCCGCTTCGTCCTTACCATCCTCCCCCTCGAGGAACGGTGCGCGGTTTATGAATAAATGATGGTGACCGGTCCCTTCTTTTTCGATACCAGCAGGTGCGATACCCATTCCCGTCAACCCAAATATAACTTTAACCGGGCCCGCAACCTTGTCGCCATCTTTCAGATTAACGATATAGACTTCCGCCCCATCCGACGAGGGTGTTTCACCAGCAAACGCTGGTGTCAGAGCCATTGCGGCTGCCATCCCTGCAACGATGATCCTATGTTTCATATTCCTCTCCAATCAATATTGCGCTAATTCGCATAGGGTAAACGGTTGGATATCCAGATTTATTCATATTTTTTTGCAGCTAACTGAAATAATTTTCAGTTGAAGGATTGGCAAACCGGTTCTCATTGCTGAGCTTGGCATCCAATAACCCAAGACTTCAAAGTCATTTATAACCATCCAATACCCATAAAAAAGCGGCCCACGAGCCGCTTTTAAGTTTCTAAGTATCAAACCAAGCCTGTTTTTACTGCGAAGCTTCAACAGCGCGTTTAGCCATCACTTTTACAAGGTTTGCGCGATACGCGCCGTCGCCATGAATATCAGAAAGCATATCGCCTTCATCGACCTGCGCGCCTGCGATTGCATCCACAGACCAATCTGATTTAAGTGCTTCTTCCATAGCTTCATGACGGAAAACACCATCCGAACCAGCACCCGTCACACCGACGCGCGCCATTCCGTTTTTCAATTTTGCCACAAACACTCCCGCCATTGCATACCGTGACGCCGGGTTTGGAAATTTAGCATAGGCCGCTTTTGCTGGCGCAGGAAATGTAACAGCTGTTATGATTTCATCTTCCTCAAGCGCAGTTTCAAACATGCCTGTGAAAAAATCATCCGTATCGATGGTCCGCTTGTTTGTCATGATTTGCGCATTTAACGCCATCATGGCAGCGGGATAATCAGCCGCCGGATCATTGTTGGCGACAGAACCGCCAATGGTTCCCATATTGCGAACATGTGGGTCACCAATATGGGAGGCAAGATTGCAAATACTCGGGCAAACTTCACACAACTCAGCAGAATTTGCTACCTCTGCATGGCTCGTAGCAGCCCCAATCGTTACCTGATTACCGTCAACCGTAATGCCTTTCATCGCATCGATATGGCGCAGATCAATAAGATCAGAAGGTGCAGCCAGTCGCTGCTTCATCGTTGGAATGAGCGTCTGGCCACCAGACACGTATTTACCGTCTTCTGCGGCATCCATGGCTGCCGTTGCTTCATCGGTGCTGGAAACGCGTTGATAATTTGTATTGTACATTTATCTTTCTCCTTACTCAGCAGCTTGTTTCATTTCGGCAGCCTGAATAGCAGCCCAGACTTTTGCTGGCGTTGCCGGCATCGACAGATCGTTGTTGCCAATTGCATTGGTGATCGCATTGATAACAGCAGGTGGCGATCCAATTGCCCCAGCCTCACCGCAACCCTTGATACCCAATGGATTGTTTGGGCAAATCGTTGACTCATGGCTAACCTTGTAACTCGGCAGATCATCAGCCCGTGGCATAGCGTAGTCCATATAGGAGCCTGTAATCAGCTGGCCGCTATCGTCATATACCGCTTGTTCAAGCAGTGCCTGGCCAACACCCTGAGCGATGCCACCATGGACCTGACCTTCCACAATCATAGGATTGATAATGGTACCGAAATCATCGGATGCCGCAAATTGTACAATTTCCGTTGTGCCCGTATCAGGGTCAATCTCGACCTCACAGATATAGGTCCCGGCGGGGAAGGTGAAGTTGGCGGGATCGTAAAACGCTCCTTCCTTGAGGCCCGGCTCCATGCCTTCCGGCAGGTTATGCGCGGTATAAGCGCCAAGGCATATCTCATGCCAGCCCAGTTTCTTATCAGTGCCGGCAACTTTGACTTCGCCGTCCTCAATAACAATATCGCCTTCATCTGCTTCCAACATATGTGCTGCGATTTTCTTTGCCTTGGCTTCAACCTTATCAAGTGCCTTGACGATGGCGGACATGCCAACAGCACCGGAGCGAGAACCATAGGTACCCATTCCAAACTGTACCTTGTCTGTATCACCATGAACGACCTGGACATTGTCGGTTGGCAGACCAAAACGGTCGGCAATCAGCTGAGAAAACGTGGTTTCGTGGCCCTGCCCATGGGCATGAGAACCGGTTAAAATTTCAACCGTACCAACCGGGTTCACGCGAACTTCAGCTGATTCCCAAAGGCCGACACCCGCACCCAGAGAACCAACAGCGGCAGAAGGCGCAATACCACACGCTTCGATGTAACAAGACATACCGATCCCACGCAGCTTACCACGTGCGGCGGCTTCCGATCTGCGCGCTTCAAAACCTGCATAATCAGTAGCCTGCATCGCTGCATCCTGATTGGTAGAAAAATCACCTGCATCATAAGCCATGATCACCGGTGTCTGGTGCGGGAATTCTTCAATAAAGTTTTGCCTGCGCAATTGGGCTGGATCAACACCCAACTCACGCGCGGCAGTTTCCATCACCCGTTCAATCAGATAGCAGGCCTCCGGTCGACCGGCACCGCGATAGGCATCAACCGGTGTTGTATTGGTATAGACCGTCCTCACATTACAATGGATGTTTTCGATATTGTATTGTCCAGAAAGAAGCGTTGCATAAAGATAGGTCGGTACAGAAGACGAAAACAACGACATATAGGCACCAAGGTTAGCAATCGTATCAATTTGAAAACCAACAATTTTGTTGTTTGCATCAAATCCCATCTTTGCCGTGGATACATGATCGCGACCATGTGCATCCGTAAGAAATGCTTCAGTACGATCTGAAGTCCATTTCACAGACTTCCTGGTTTTCATAGAAGCCCAAAGACAAACGATTTCTTCTGGATAAATGTAGATCTTGGCGCCAAAGCCGCCGCCGACATCCGGCGCAATCACACGCAGTTTGTGTTCAGGTGCTACCTGATAAAAAGCCGACAGAACCAAGCGTGCTACATGTGGGTTTTGTGATGTAGTATAAAGCGTATAATGATCTTCCGATTCATCAAAGGTTGCTACCGCAGAACGCGGTTCCATCGGATTTGGTGCCAAACGGTTATTTGTGATTTCCATCTCACAAACATACGCCGCTCCGGCAATCGCTTCCTCCGTTGCATCCTTTTCGCCGATTTCCCAATCATAGATCAGATTACCTTCAGCTTCTGGATGAATTTGTGGGGCGCTGTCTCCCAACGCATCTACAGCAGATACAACCGCATGCAACTCTTCATAGTCAACTTCAACAGCCTCAGCAGCTGTTTTGGCATTTTCCGGAGTATCGGCGACTACGACAGCAACCGCGTCACCAACATAACGCACTGTATCAGTTGCGAGCGCTGACCAAGCACCCATTTTCATAGGCGTTCCATCTTTAGAATGGATCATCCAGCCACAAATAATATTTCCAATTCCATCACCGGTAAGCTGATGACCATCTAAAACAGCCGATACGCCTTCCATTGCCTCGGCAGCGGACTTGTTAATACCTTTTACTTTTGCGTGGGCGTGGGGTGATCGAACAAATGCGGCGTAGCATTGATGTTCGTTTCTCACATCGTCTGTATATTTTCCCTTGCCAGTAATAAATCTTTTGTCTTCCTTGCGCAGAACTCGCGCGCCGATACCTTCACTCATATCCGTCTCCTAGTTAAGCTAAATTACATTTTGCTCGCGCCATCTTGGATGGCTTTGACGATATTATGGTAGCCGGTACAGCGGCAGATATTACCTTCCAACTCCGAGCGTACAGTCTTCTCGTCCAAATCTGAACCAAGGCGGTTCACCATATCAACCGCCGACATAATCATACCCGGCGTACAAAACCCGCATTGCAATCCGTGATTTTCCTTAAATGCTGTTTGCATCGGATGAAGGTCACTATTTGCCAGGCCTTCAATGGTAGTTACGGCCGTACCATCAGCTTGTGCTGCAAGCATGGTGCAAGATTTGACCGCTTTGCCATCTACATGTACGACGCAAGCCCCGCATTGTGATGTATCACAACCCACATGGGTGCCTGTAAGACGCAGATTTTCTCGAATAAATTGAACCAGTAGAGTGCGGTCTTCCACCTCTCCACTGACTGCCTGTCCATTAACTGTTAGGGAAACACTTGCCATCAAAATCCTCCTCGGCAACTTTTGCGACTTGTCGCATTGATTGCAGAAAGTTAGTTTTGAGAAGATTGGCCGCATCAATTACCTGAAGCGTAAAAATGAGAACATATTCACTTAGCTGATCAGGGTTCAGCGAACGGTCTCCTCCCAAAGCTTCCGTCCGCGGTTCAATTAAGATTATTGCGCGGAAAAGCTGCTACGCCAAGGGGGGAACGAAAAAAATCCCGAGATTATGGCGCAGGATGATAGAACGACCGGATCAAATATCATTGTCGCCGCCTAATCCTGACCACAAATTCAGAGCATCAAAATATCTGTTTCGGGTTTTAACCGACGATTAAGGTTAACGGATTACTTTCAATGACACGGTCAAGGGATCGACCAGTAGAGTTTTTGAGTGGAGATTAGTTTTGCGTATCGCTCGGGGAAAAGCCGCCTCGTTCTCGAGGCTTATTATACAACCGTCGTTATTGGGCTTGCTGACTATGTCGGCAATGGTCTTACAGACCGCGCCAATCTCGCTTCAGGATGTAACTGAACTTGCAGGGCAGAAAAGCGAAAAGCGCTGGCTCGTCCACCTTCAAGAACCTGCCGGTGAGAGCATAGCCAAGCTGAAATTTGCATCTGCCAGTGGCACAGGCAAGATTGATCCAGTGATTACTTCTAGTATCTCTCCCAAAATAGAAGTCAGCGAGAAAATTCTGGAAACCTCTCTGCCCCAACGCATAAATAAAGCAATAAAAGGCAAACGAGTGGTCCAAACCACAGTTAAACAGGCGCCGAAAGATTTTTCCGCCGGTTCTGTACTCCAACGTCAGAGCATGATGGAGTCGCTAAATATCGGCAAAAGACTGGCACGGGTGTTTGTGAAACCTAAACCGCACCAAGAAGCCATCCAAATTGCCAGTGCATTTCACTTAAACAAGCCTAAGATTGATCCAACAATTGATCAATTGCCGGTAATGGTTGCAAGTCTAGTAGAACAATCAAGGGACTCAATCCTTTCCTACGCGCCGGAACCGCAAGTTGAGCATTCGCCGTTTGCAGCTGTGTTGCGCGAAGATCAGCAATTAAAAATTCTGCCTAAGCTCAATAAGGGTGATCATTCCTGGGCAGACGATGTATTGCCGAAAAATTCTTTTTCCAAGCGTCAGCAAAAATGTCTAGCTGAGGGCATATATTTCGAAGCACGCGGTGAGCCGGTTCGGGGCCAGGCAGCGGTTTCCCAAGTGATTCTGAACCGGGTACGCAATCCGCATTATCCTGATACGATCTGTGGTGTCGTTTACCAGAATAAACATTGGCATAATCGCTGCCAGTTTTCGTTTGCCTGTGATCGCATTCGCGACCGCATCTTGAATAAGCGACTTTATGGCGTTGCTTTACATGTTGCAGCTGAAACGACAGCCAACCGCATCTGGTTACCGCAGGTTGGTTCATCTACCCACTATCATGCCACTTACGTCAATCCAAGATGGGCCCGAACCATGAAACGGGTTGGCAAAATCGGCTTACATATCTTCTATCGTACCTATGGCGGCGGCTGGTCATAATTCATGCCAAAACAGACTCGCTTTGCAATAAAGTTGTAAATTCAGCCTTAACTGATTGCCGCAAATAGAAATCAATTCACAAATTCCTTGTAGAACAATAGTTTAACGACCCATATGAATGCTTGACAGCAGGGTGACGCAAAATTATGTTGCGGCCAAACTTTGGGCTGTATCGGCAAGGGTATATTTCATAGACATTTCTGTTCTCATCGCGGCGATCAAACAACCTGTTTGTTTGCCTTAAATTATTGAGATAAACAGGGATCAATATGAAACGTAGCAATACTGAGATAGAACGAAGCAAGGATTTAGAACGCAGACTCCAAGATCTGAACAAGCGTCACGGACGTGACCAGGCAGGCAAGGAAGAAGCTGAAAAATCCGGACCAGCAAAGGCTGGTATTGGAAATGCGTTCCGTTTGTCGAGTGAATTTATTTCGGCAATTTTGGTTGGTACTGCGATTGGCTACGGTATAGACTGGTTAGCCGGCACTAGTCCCTGGGGAATGATCGTGTTTTTGATGCTCGGTTTTGTTGCTGGTATTTTAAATGTTTTACGGGCTTCCGGTGAAATGGTAAGCCCCAGTGAAGACAAGCCTGATGCTAGTGGCAGGCAGAACGAGAACAAATAACGGTTGATCGTAGTAACGATCGCCAAACCAGACGGAAAAAGGGAATACTGTGGCTAACGATCCAATTTCGCAGTTTAATCTTACAGAATTGATCCCGCTTCAAATCGGCAGCACGGACCTTTCGTTTACCAATTCTTCCCTGTTTATGGTCGCGACGGTTGTTTTGACCTCTGGCTTTTTTATCTGGGCTACCGGCCGCCGCGGCATGGTTCCTTCACGGGCACAGTCTTTTGCAGAAATGACTTATGAGTTTGTGGCTGGAATGCTGCGAGATTCGGCCGGGTCGGAAGGCATGCGCTTTTTCCCGCTCGTGTTTTCGCTTTTCCTGTTTATCCTTGTGGCAAACATGTTTGGAATGTTCCCTTACTTCTTCACAGTTACAAGCCACGTGATCATAACTGTGGCTCTCGCGTTACTGGTTTTTGCAACCGTGTTGATTGTTGGTCTGATGCGCCACGGTTTAGGTTTCTTTAAATTGTTTGTTCCAAGCGGTGTCCCGATGGCAATTTTGCCGCTTGTGGTAGCAATCGAGATCATTTCATTTCTGGCACGTCCGGTCAGCCATTCAATTCGTTTGTTTGCTAACATGCTTGCCGGTCACATTACCCTAAAAGTTTTTGCAGGATTTGTTGTGTCGCTCAGCAGCTTGGGTGCTGTTGGAATTGTAGGTGCAATTCTACCAATGATTATGACCGTGGGTCTGACAGCACTGGAATTTCTGGTTGCATTCCTACAAGCATACGTATTCACCATGCTTACTTGCATGTATCTCAATGATGCGCTCCATCCCGGAGCTCACTAACTAATCCGGTTAATCGGAACATTAAATTTACGATATCCATGATCTAAGGAGTTTGAAAAATGGAAGCAGAAGCAGCAAAACTCATCGGCGCAGGCCTGGCAGCAATCGGTACTGGCGCAGCTGGCATCGGTGTTGGTAACCTGTTCGGTCAATTCTTGCAGGGTGCACTTCGCAACCCATCTGCAGCAGATGGCCAATTCGGTCGTCTGATCTTTGGCTTTGCGGTTACTGAAGCGCTCGGCATTTTCGCCCTGCTAATCGCACTGCTTCTCTTGTTTGCTGTTTAATCCGGGTTTTCAGGCGGGCAGTTATTTGATTGTTCGCCTGCAAAAGTAGATTAACAGCGCATCTGGAGTGTAGCGATGTTTATCAGTACAGCATTCGCAGCCAGCGAAGGGGCAGCAGCCGGTGGTACATTTCCACCGTTTGATCCCACCTACTTTGCATCACAGCTACTTTGGCTGACAATAACCTTTGGTATTTTCTATTTCATAATGAACCGCGTGGTTATTCCACGCCTGGCAAGTATTTTGGAAGTCAGAAAAGACCGCATTTCCCGAGACTTAGATGAGGCCCAGCGCCTTTCAGCTGAGGCTGATGCGGCTAACGCTGCTTACGAGCATGAATTGGCTGAAGCCAAGCGCAACGCTCACCATATTGCTCTGGAAGCAACCGAAAAAGCGCGTGACGAAGCGGCTGAGACTCGCAAAAAGATTGAAGATGAGCTTGCCAGTAAGATGGCAGAATCTGAGGCTCAGATTGCTTCAATCAAGTCAAAAGCCTTGGCTGAAGTCGATACGATTGCAGTTGACACGGTAGAAATGCTTGTTGATCAGCTGATCGGCAGTAAAGCAACCAAGGCAGAAGCAAAAAAAGCCGTTACGGCAGCATCGCGCTAGGAGAAAACAATGGACGCTAGTTTCTGGGCGCTGGTAGGGTTAATTATCTTCCTGGGTATCATAGTTTACTATGGTGTGCCGGCAATGGTAACCAAAAGTCTTGATGATCGTGCACAAAAAATCCGTGATGAACTCGATGAGGCAAGAAAGCTGCGAGAGGAAGCTCAGGCAATGCTCGCAGAGTATCAGGGTAAACGCAAAGCGGCTGAACAAGAAGCAGGCGAGATAATTGCTGCTGCCAAGCGTGAAGCATCCGCACTTTCTGAGGATGCTGCTCGCAAAACTGCTGAGTTTGTGGAACGCCGGAAGCAACTGGCTGAACAACGCATTGAGCAAGCAGAGGCGTCAGCATTGGCTGAAGTTCGTTCTTCAGCGGTTGATCTTGCTGTAGCAGCTGCGGAACAAATTATTACAACAAAGGCAACGGGCGCCAAGGCAAATGCTCTTATTAAAGACAGCATTGCGGAAGTCAAAGCACGGCTGAACTAATCGAATTATCATATTTGATTGGTACTTTTAGAGGCGCCATTGGCGCCTTTTTTGTATCTTCTCTCAATGATGGATTTGAAATTGCGGAGTGAATTTCATTGCATTAAACGCATTGGAGCAAAACTCATACGATGAATGGGGCAAGCTCCATATTCTGCAATAGCATCACGGTGCGCTTTGGAGCCATATCCTTTGTGTTGATCAAAACCATAGTGCGGAAACATTTCATGCAGACGGATCATCATGCCGTCACGAACAGTTTTGGCGACAATCGATGCTGCAGCAATCGACAGGCTTTTACCATCACCGCCGACAATTGCCTGTCCTTCACAAACAAGATCATCAGGAATATCCCGGCCATCGATGAGCGCAACATCGGCCACAGTAGACAAATTTCTCACAGAAATTCGCATTGCAAGAAGGGTTGCCTGACGGATATTCATGGCATCAACCTGCTGGGCAGAAACACTAGCCCATGAAACATATGAAGAATTTAGTATCTCAACAAACAACGCATTGCGCCGTTTGGAACTCAGTTGCTTGGAATCGTTCAAACCAGATGGTGTATTTTGTGCATCAAGAACAACCGCAGCCGCAACCACCGGACCTGCAAGCGGCCCCCGCCCCGCTTCATCCACACCGGCAATAATTTCTTTTCCAGTTTCAAAATGGGCTATCTCAAAGGAAAAATCTGGCATGTCTTCGCGTTATCAAATGTATCAGAGCAGTAAATTTTGATAAATAGTCTACTGCTTCCCCTGCCAATCGAACAGCCCGGGCTGAACTAATCACCAGTGCTTTTCAAGCTAAACTTCACATGAAAACGCAAAGCTAGCGCATTTTAAGTGCCTTCGTTCAAACAAATTGCCCTACGTCTTTATTTTTTGAACGTTCTAATAATGAAATCGAGACTGATATCACCAAAAGGTCTCTAGAAAAGCGTAAGCTGATCAGCCGCTTCTACCGGCGGTGTAAATAAATTACGCTTCAAGTGTCGATGCGTTTCATTTAATCCGAGCTTTTTGCACGCCAATTCAAACCGGCGTTTAATCTGCCAGGCGTACGGACCATCACCACGAAGCCGCTTGCCAAATTCTGCATCATAATCCTTGCCATTGCGCATAGCTCGCAACAGGTTCATGACATGACGATAGCGATCAGGATAATGCTGAAGCAGCCAGTCACGGAATAACGGACTTACCTCACGCGGTAGCCGTAACAATATGAAACCGGCACTTTCGGCCCCCGCAGCTTTTGCAGAATCCAAAATCCGTTCCATCTCGTGGTCATTTAACGCCGGTATCATTGGTGCCGTCATAACAGCGGTTGGAATACCCGCCCGGGTAAGATCACGTACCGCCTTTAAACGCAATGCAGGGGTTGAGGCACGTGGCTCCATCAAACGGGCAAGTTTGCGATCAAGCGTGGTGATGGAAAGTGCGACTTTTGCTAATCCTTTTTCCGCCATGCGGGAAAGTATATCTATATCCCGCGTGACCAGCGCTGACTTCGTGACAATGCCAACTGGATGATTGGTTGCTTCCAGTACTTCCAGAATTTCGCGGGTTATGCGCCATTGCTTTTCAATCGGTTGATAAGGGTCTGTATTGGCACCAAGCGCAAGCGTGCGGGGTTTATAACCCTTTTTCGCAAGCTCACGGCGCAGCAGTTTCGCAGAATTTGGCTTTGCAAAAATATTGGTCTCAAAGTCCGTTCCAGGCGACAGGCCCATAAATGCATGCGCAGGACGTGCATAGCAATAAATGCATCCATGCTCACAACCTCTGTATGGATTGATCGAACGGTCAAACGAAATGTCAGGTGACTCGTTACGGGTAATAATCGACTTTGCTTTTTCCACCACAACCTTAGTGCTAAATGCAGGCAAGTCCTGCAGCGTTTGCCAACCATCATCAAAAACATGATGGGACAACGCTTCAAAACGCCCGGTTGGGTTAAGGGTGGCACCGCGCCCACGATTGCGTCGTTCAGTTCGCAGTTTATCAACAGAACTATCTTGCCTGCCCGCAATGACAGAACTTTCCAAATAACTTTCATGCTCGCTCGCACTATCGTGCGCGCGCTCTGGCAAAGGCGCCATTTCGTTCTCCTCATATAAATTGCAGGATAGATACGTAACATACCATTTAGAACATAACAAGAACAAATATTAAAATGCTGTTCTCATAATCCGCTGTCATGAAAGCAGATATCAATGAACTTTAGGATCAGGCATTGCGTTACTCATGCGAACGCATATCTATCTAGGTTCAAGATCAGATATAAAAGACAGGAATAGTTCAATGTGGTTTTCGCCGTTCACACGCAGACAATTTCTAAGCACGGCAGCAGCAGCCTCATTTGCCGGATTGGTGCCAAATGTAAGTCTGGCGCAAAACAAAACCGGTAAGAAACTTCATGGGCTTTCTGCTTTCGGAGATTTGAAATATCCACCGGATTACAAACATTTCGAAGATGCAGTTCTTGATGCACCGAAGGGAGGTGTACTTGCATTTTCCCCTTCCAGTTGGGCGTTCAACCAGAACACATCCACGTTCAACACTTTGAATTCATTTGTGCTACAGGGCGATGCCCCGCCTCGAATGGAGCTTTGCTATGATTCGCTGATGACCGCTTCGCTCGATGAGCCGGATTCACTTTATTGCGCGTTAGCTTCATCGGTTGAAATATCGGAAGATCGAAATACCTACCGCTTTGAGTTACGACCTGAAGCCCGCTTCCATGACGGTACACAAGTTACTTCAGAAGATGTTTCCTACAGTTATATGATCCTGAAAGAAAAGGGGCATCCATCAATTTCGCAAGTTATCCGCGAACTGGACAAAACCGTAGCGATATCTTCAGACACTGTGGAACTTGTCTTTACAGGCAATCAATCAGATCGGGCAATCCTTGGCGCAGTCGGAATACCAATTCTCTCAAAGGCTTTTCACGAAAAAAATCCGATAGATGACGCCACGCTTGATACGCCTCTGTCTTCCGGTGGCTGGAAAGTATCCCGTCTCGATGCAGGCAAGTTTATTGAGTATGAACGGGTAAGAGACTATTGGGCAAAAGACATGCCATTTGCGCTCGGGTTCGGGCATTTTGATCGGCTCAGAATAGAGTTTTTCCGGGATAGAACCGCGCCATTTGAGGCATTCAAAAAGGGAGATATCACCTGGCGCGAAGAATTCACGTCCAAGGTCTGGGCAACGGAATACAATTTTCCGGCGGTAAACGATGGCCGCGTGAAACGTCGTGAGTTTGCCGATGAACCAGTTGCCAATATGCAGGGTTGGGCGCTCAATACCCGGTTGGAGAAATTTTCGGACGTGCGCACCCGCGAGGCAATCGGCCTTTGCTTTGATTTTGAATGGACCAATAAAAACATCTTCTTTGACGCCTATTCACGCGCAGAATCAGTTTTTGAACTATCTGAATTTAAGGCAACCGGCTTACCGTCTGCAGAAGAACTTGTGTTGCTGGAACCATATCGCGACCAGTTGCCGGACGCGGTATTCGAGGAACCAATTATCCCCTTCAAGACCAACGGTTCAGGCAATGACAGAGAGGCACTTCGCAAAGCACTTTCACTTTTGAAAGCTGCCGGTTGGGAACGAAAAAGCGGCAAGTTAGTCAATCAAAAGAACGAAGTCTTGAGCATTGAGTTTCTCATTCGTTCTCCAGGCTTTGAACGCCTGCTGGGAAATTTCGTGGAAAATCTCAAGAAAATCGGTGCGGAGGCAACTATCCGATTGGTGGACCCATCCCAATTTCAGGCAAGAATTGAGGAATTCAATTTTGATGCCGTAGGAACAAGAGCACGATTTGGTGCAAGCCCGACGGCAGAATCAGTCCGGTTTTTTGTCCATTCAGAAACCGCAGACATCCCCGGATCGCGCAATTTACCGGGTATTAAATCGCCAGTCGTAGATGCCCTTATTGACAAGATGCAGACGGTCAATTCACGTGATGAACTGGTGATAATCCTGCGCGCCATAGACAGGGTGCTTCGCCCCATGCATGTATGGGTGCAGAACTGGTATTCTGCGAATCATCGGGTCGCCTATTGGGACATGTTTGGTTGGAAAGAACCGAAGCCGATATATTCTTTCGCGCCAGAAGCACTTTGGTGGTTTGATGAAAAAAAGGCAAAAGCGATTGGCAAGGCATAAGCACACCTCATCCTTTACCATCAGTAATTTCTGGAAACGGAGTTAAAGACTGATGGGTGCCTATATCCTGCGTCGTGTGCTGTTAATGATCCCAACCATTTTGGGCATCATGGCTATTTCTTTTGCTGTTATCCAGTTTGCACCCGGCGGACCAGTTGAACGGGTAGTTGCAGAACTAACCGGTCAGGCAGGCAGTGCAACGGATCGTATTTCCGGCAGCAATGATGGCGTGCAGGATACTGACCAGTTTGATACCGTAACTGAGGTAAATTCCAAGTATCGTGGTGCTCAAGGCCTTGATCCGGAGTTCATCCAGCAGTTGGAAGAACAGTTCGGCTTTGACAAACCGGCGCTTGAACGCTTCGGCATTATGATCTGGGATTATTCACGTTTTGATTTCGGCGAAAGCTATTTCCGGAATATCTCCGTAATTGATCTGATTGTTGAAAAAATGCCGGTTTCGATTTCGTTAGGGCTTTGGATCACGTTTTTATCTTATGGCATTTCCATCCCGCTTGGCATCCGAAAAGCCGTGTCTGATGGCACGTCATTCGATATTTGGACCAGCGGCATCATTATCGTTGCTTATGCAATCCCCGGTTTTCTGTTTGCAATTTTGTTGATGGTTCTGTTCGCTGGCGGTTCGTTTTTCGACTGGTTTCCGTTGCGCGGGATAACCTCCGATAATTTCTCTGAATTATCGCTGGTTGAAAAAATTATCGACTACTTATGGCACTTGGCCTTGCCTCTAACGGCAATGGCGCTTTCGGCTTTTGCTACAACCACGCTGCTTACAAAAAACTCGTTTCTAGATGAAATCCGCAAACAATATGTGCAAACTGCACGGGCCAAGGGGCTGGCCGAAAAACAGGTGCTATACGGCCACGTATTCCGCAACGCGATGCTGATCATTATCGCAGGCTTCCCAGCAGCCTTCATAACATCATTCTTTACTGGTTCCCTTCTGATCGAGACCATCTTTTCATTAGACGGACTGGGCCTGCTTGGCTTTGAAAGCATTATCGGACGCGACTATCCGGTTGTCTTTGCAACGCTCTATATCTTTTCTTTAATCGGCCTGGTTGTGAACCTTGTGTCAGATGTCGTCTACACAATGATTGACCCACGCATTGATTTTGAGGCGAGAGAAGTGTGATGGACACAACATCTGATCTCATCCAAGGCCGCAGAGACGCATCGCAAGCCAAAAGACCTTTTTTGACACCGCTCAATCAACGCAGATTGGCAAATTTCAAGGCAAATCGGCGCGGGTTCTGGTCGTTATGGGTTTTTCTGTTCCTGTTCATCCTGTCACTCTTTGCCGAATTTATTGCCAATGACAAACCGATACTTGTTTCATTCAAGGGCGAAATCTACGTACCGGTTTTAACGGACTATCCCGAAGAAGTCTTTTTAGGTGATGATGGGTTTCTCCCTGCAACAGACTATCGGATACCGGAAGTTCATGCGGCATTTAAAGAACACGGCTGGGCAATCTGGCCACCCATCCGTTACTCTTATCAAACCGTCAACCTAGACATTCCCGAACCCGCTCCGACAAAACCGAGCTGGCTATACACGGAGGATGAACGCTGCGTGCAATACCCTCAGGGCGTGGATGACCCGTTTTGTATCGCTGGAAACTGGAACTGGCTAGGAACTGATGACCAGGCACGCGATGTAATGGCTCGCGTTATTTACGGCTTTCGCATATCGGTTTTATTCGGCCTCGTGCTGACGGCAGCCTCTGCGGTGATTGGTGTAACTGCCGGTGCGGTTCAGGGTTATTTCGGTGGCTGGGTAGACCTCCTGTTTCAAAGGTTTATTGAGATTTGGTCGGCAATGCCTGTACTCTATTTGCTGCTGATCATTGCAGCCGTTCTGGAACCCGGTTTCTGGATTTTGCTCGGCATATTACTTCTGTTTTCCTGGGTTGGGTTTGTCGGCGTGGTTCGGGCTGAATTCCTGCGTGCGCGTAATTTTGAATATGTTAAAGCAGCCCGCGCCCTTGGGGTTGGAAACCGGACAATCATGTTCCGCCATCTGCTTCCCAACGCCATGGTGGCAACACTGACCTTTCTGCCATTTATTCTGAACGGTTCAATAACCACGCTCACGTCGCTGGATTTTCTTGGCTTTGGTCTTCCTCCAGGATCGGCTTCCCTAGGCGAACTTTTAAAACAGGGGCAGAATAATCTTCAGGCACCCTGGCTTGGTATCTCGGGGTTTGTGGTAATATCACTGATGTTGTCCCTGCTGATTTTCATAGGCGAGGCTACGCGCGATGCATTTGACCCCCGAAAGACATTTGGGTGAGACAATGACGCAAAACCTACTGGAAATTAAAGACCTCTCGATTGCTTTTACCCAAGGCGGCAAAACTTCTATTGCTGTTGATCAGATTTCCTTTGATATCGAGAAAGGCGAGACGGTTGCATTGGTCGGAGAATCCGGCTCAGGAAAATCGGTTTCCGCATTGTCAGTCCTGAAACTACTACCCTACCCCGCTGCAAGCCACCCTAGTGGCGAAATCCATTTTGAAGGTAACAATCTGCTCTCTGCCGGCGAAGATCAAATCCGTCGTGTTCGCGGCAATGACATAACAATGATCTTTCAGGAACCAATGACATCGCTCAATCCGCTTCATACGATCGAGAAGCAAATTTCGGAAATCCTTTCACTCCATAAGGGTTTAACGGGCTATAGAGCTCGCGACCGTGTAATCGAATTGATGACACAAGTTGGTATTCGCGATCCAGAAAAACGCCTCGGGTCCTATCCGCACCAATTATCTGGCGGGCAGCGCCAGCGGGTAATGATTGCCATGGCGCTTGCCAATGAACCGAAACTTCTAATTGCTGACGAGCCCACCACGGCGCTTGATGTTACGGTTCAGGCGCAAATTCTGGAATTGCTTGCTGATCTGAAAAAACAACGCGGGCTGTCCATGCTGTTTATTACTCATGATCTTGGCATAGTGCGGCGTATTTCTGACCGGTGCTGCGTGATGCAGAATGGCAAGATTGTAGAGCAAGGACCTACTGCTGATATTTTTGAAAATCCGAAGCATAAATACACGAAACATCTGCTGTCATCAGAACCAAAAGGCGATCCACCAGAGGCAAATCAGAGTGCTCCATTGGTCTTAAAGGCTGATGATATGAAGGTCTGGTTTCCGATCAAGAAAGGCTTTCTCCAGAGAACCGTTGACCATGTCAAAGCGGTTGATGGAATCAGTCTTGAATTGCGTGCAGGTCAAACTCTGGGTGTGGTTGGCGAGTCCGGCTCCGGCAAAACAACCCTGGGTATGGCTTTGACCCGACTGATATCATCCGAAGGAAAAATTGGATTCGTTGGCCAGAGTATAAATGATTATTCATTCCGGGATATGCGATCCCTGCGCAACCGGATGCAGGTCGTGTTCCAAGATCCTTTCGGTTCTCTTTCGCCTCGCATGTCTGTCGGTGAGATTGTTGGCGAGGGACTGACAATTCACAAGCCTGATCTGTCGAGCAACGCTCGCGAGATCATGGTAATCCAGGCTCTTTCAGAAACCGGCTTGGATCCAGAATCTCGCCACCGCTACCCGCATGAATTTTCAGGCGGTCAGCGTCAACGCATTGCAATTGCTCGCGCTGTTGTTCTTGAACCTGAATTCATCATGCTGGATGAGCCCACGTCTGCGCTGGATATGTCCGTCCAGGCGCAGGTTGTGGACCTGCTGCGTGATTTACAACGACGCAAAAATCTCGCCTATATGTTTATCAGTCATGACCTTAAAGTAGTTAAAGCGCTGGCCAACGAAGTCATCGTAATGCGCAATGGCAAGGTGGTGGAACAGGGCACATCTGAGCAGATTTTCAATTCGCCAAAAACCGACTACACAAAGGCCTTAATGGCTGCAGCGTTTGATATTAAGGCTGTGGCTTAAAACAGGACCCCGACAATGACAGAAAAATCACCCTTGCTCCTCTCGGTTGAGTTTAATGCCGCAGAAAAACTCGGCAATATTCGCGACGGACTTGACGGCAGGCCTGTCATCGACTGGGCAAGAGGCGAACGACCAGCAACGCTGGATGGTGTAAAATATGCTCTAGTATGGGAGTTTGATCATGATCTTTTTGATCGGATGAGCAATCTGGAAGTTATCTTTTCAGCCGGCGCAGGAGTCGACAAGATTTTGGCAAATCCAGCTCTTCCTGATGATGTACCCATTGTCCGCTTTGTCGACCATTCACTGACAACACGTATGAGCGAATGGATTTGTTTGCAATGTTTGATGCATTTGCGCCAACAGCGCCAATATGACGCGCTACAGGATGAACGCAACTGGTCTGAACTGGTTCAGCCTCAGGCAAGTGACGTTACAATCGGCATTATGGGCATGGGCATTCTTGGTCAGGACGCAGCTGCTAAACTGAAAACCCTCGGGTTCAATGTGATTGGCTGGAGCCGCAGCAAAAAACAAATTGACGCAGTACAATGTTTCGATGCGAATGAAACGGATGCGTTTCTTGCTCAAACGCACTATCTCGTCGGCCTGTTACCACTGACAAACCAAACCCGGGGCTTTTTCAATCAAGAAATATTCGCGAAACTGGCAAAACACCCGATATTACAATCCCCAGTTCTCATAAATGCCGGTCGTGGCGGCAGTCAGATAGAGAAAGATATCGCTATCAGCCTTGAAAATGGAACCCTTGGGGCCGTTTCTCTGGATGTATTTGAGACAGAACCCTTAAGCGCAACCAGCCCATTGTGGCGGTTTAAAAATGCAATTCTGACACCGCATGTAGCTGCGAACTCTGATGTAGCGGCTTTGGGAAGGCATGTTGAAAGCCAGATTACCCGCCATGAAACTGGTAAAGATTTGCAGTTCTTGGTAGACCGCCGAGCAGGTTATTGATCCCAACAAAAGAGCGCTTAAATCCTTTCAGATTTAGTCTAATTTTGAATCGTTCTAAAAGAAATTGATTGACTCATTTTTATCAAAGTTTTTAAGTCTCACTTATTGAGGACCTGTTACAATAACTAGGTATCGGGAAAAACTATAAATGATCATTTGCAGTTGCAATATTATCAGGGAAGAAGAAGTTCGCGCGGTAATTACCGACCTGCTTCGCGATGATCCTTGGCAATTAATTGTCCCTGTTCAAGTCTACCATGAGATGGGCAAACGCGGTAAATGCTGCGGTTGTTTTCCAAGGCTTGTTGATGTGATTGTAGGTACAACTGAAGCATTCCATCGCGATATGCATTCAGAGGAAGCCCAAATTATAGAGTTCATTGGCAAACTGCGTGAGAAGCATCAGCAATGCGAAACCGCACGTATGCTAGCTCGCGCCCGGATGCAAAAATCTGCGGCTGCCTGACATCTTCAAACCCCTGCATTTCTAATGCGTATTGCTACAGTTGGCACACCAACTGATTACCATCTTAGAAAGTTTGGGAGTTTCTAAATTTCTAAACTGAAGAATTATTGGCTTAGGAGATAGGTCATACCAACTTTCAATCAATACAACTCAAAACTTCCTGCGATGATCGACGAAGAAAGAGACGTTCCGCTCAACCCATTACCGACAGATAAAAACAGGCAAAATTTGGATCTCTATGTCGCCTGCGGTCGGCGCACACCAATCGGATCTTCATACAGATAGGCAATACGTTCAATTGCTCCTGATAACGGTTCGCTGGCCACACTCATAGTGTGGCCATTTGCGTGAACAATCATCATTATGCCATCCCTGTTCTTTCCCTGACAAATACCAACATGGCCACGCCAAAACACCAGATCACCGCGTTGCAAGTTTTCATATTGCTTTCCCGGATCAATCTCCTCACCCAGTGTCGCTGCCTGCATGTCTGAATCTCGCAAAACGTTGCGCCCACACATCATCATTGTAAGTTTGACTAAGCCAGAACAATCAATCCCAAAAGCTGACGTTCCCGCCCACAAATAAGGGGTATCGATCAGGCTTTCAGCCACCGATACAAAGTCATTATTATGCTCATCAATTGGCCTAACATGACGGGCAATAACCGTTTCTCCAGTATCAAGAACTCCATATTGCGTTCCACGGTTTTCAACCAGGTCAACAATGAGCAATTCACTGCCAATTGAACGCATTCCCTTATGCGGCAACTTAAGATCGGGACCGGGATAAAAAAAGGTACGCGGAACACACACCAGGTGGGTTGCCGGTGATGGATCAAAAGATAAAGTGTTGGTTTCAATCCAACCACAATACTTGTCCCGCTTTGCCTGAACCAAAGACCAGGCACCATGGCTTGAAAAAACTGCTACGGTCTCCCCAAAAATCAATTGCGTATCGATTGCACTTTGCCTGTCGGGCTTTGGATAGAGTTCTGTAAACGCAACAGAAACAGCCGCTGTTTTAACTGGGGTATCCGGCTTGGAACCATCAAGCATCACGGGGGTGAGGCGACGGTCCTCAGGATCAAGCAAGGGTAGTTTCGACCGTGTCATCAGGAAATCTCTTCAGCCTTTTTCGACACAATGTCACCGAGCCGTTCAAGATACAATGCACCTTCAACGGTTCGCCGGATTAACACATTGCGCAGATCTTCTGGATCGCGGCGACGTTCCAGTAAGTTCATACTCCCCATTGTATCAAGCGCTCTTGTGATCACCGGTTTGGTCACTCCCAAATATTGCGCGATACCACGTACCGTATGTGGTGGTGGTTCCAGGTACACCACTAAAAGAATAGCCATCTGGCGTTGGGTTAAATCACGCGTTTCATCCTGCACCATGGCAACGGATGTTGCATGCCACAGTTTCAATGCCTGACCAGAACTGATCACTAGATTTCTCATATGATTTATTTAAGGTCATTACGGAGACGAAATCAATTGCGGGATATTACTGATTACAAGATCAATCTGTTGAATATCTCTTCTCAAGCACTGAATAAAGAGCGCGGATACCTTGCGCTTCACCACCAACCGGCGCCCATGGTTTTGCAGCAGGCACCCAGCCGAATATGTCCAGATGTACCCAACTCTGAGCCTTTTCCACAAAGCGTGACAGAAACAACGCAGCTGTAATTGAGCCCGCAAACCCGCCAGTTGAAATGTGATTCACATCAGCGACCTTTGACCTAAGCATCTTTTGATAAGGCGGCCAGAGCGGCATGCGCCATAAAGGATCATGACAAGCTTCCGCATGTTTTGAAATCTCGTCAGATAAAGCATCATCATCGGTGTAAAACGGCGGCAAATCAGGCCCAAGCGCTACCCGCGCTGCCCCGGTCAACGTAGCCATATCAATCATCATTTCCGGCTTTTCCTCGTCGCCCAGGGTTAGGGCATCTCCAAGAATGAGGCGACCCTCAGCATCAGTATTTCCGATCTCAACGCTGATACCCTTTCGGCTTGGCAGAATATCACTCGGCCGGAAAGCATTTCCAGCAATTGAGTTCTCGACCGTAGGCACCAACAACCGAAGGCGCACCGGTAAATTAGCCGCCATAATCATCTGTGCCAATGCAATCGTATTTGCAGCACCGCCCATATCTTTCTTCATCAGCGCCATAGAGCTTCCCGGTTTAATATTCAAACCACCGGTATCAAAGCTAACCCCCTTACCAACCAGCGTGACTTTCGGGTGTTTTGCATTACCCCATTTAAGATCAATCAACCTTGGCGCATCCACACTTGCCCGTCCTACTGCATGGATCATCGGAAAATTTTTCTTTATCAAGTCGTCACCCTTCACGACCGCAACCTTGGCTTTAAACGCACGCGCCATCTTGCGAATTGCTTGCTCAATCTGCGTGGGGCCAAGATCGTTGGCAGGGATATTGATTAAATCGCGGGCTAAAAAAGTGGCTTCTGCTTGGCGGAGTAGGGACGCCTTATCTATAGAGCCCGGCAAAATCAGTTCTGCTATGCCCGACGAATTTTTCTTATAGTTCGCGAACCTGTAAGATCCCAACATCCAGCCAAGTGTAGAGAGTTCAGGATTCATCGGATTATCAGCAAATTTATAATTTCCTTTTGGCAGACGGGAAGCAAGCGCTCCCGTTATCAAAGGCTCGTCCCCCTCTCCTATCCCGAAAAGGACACTGGAAAGCTGACCTTTACCATCGGGAACCATCAATATCTTTTCCGCTTGCCCGTTAAACTGATTGGCCTTTGCCCAGGTTTTACAGGTCTGATTGAGCACTTTGTGACGAGCCAATTGGCCTGGCTCCAAACAATAAATTGGAATGCCGTTGCCTCGTGATTTTGATACTGCCAGTTCTGTCATCGGGTTTTACTCCTGCTACCTGTTAACCAAGCATTAGGGTTAACAGAATATTTATAAGAAGAATCAGACACTTTATCGGACCATTAGGTTCCGGAATCAACGGTGTAGCAATGCGTAATTTTTTAATCCCGAGATCTCTCTGCCTACCGGCACTTTCTGTTGCAGGCATGCTTGCAATAAGCGCCTGTGCAACCGATCCAACAAGAACAGGCTCTATCGGCGGTTCTCGCGGGAAATCCATTGAACAAATGACAGTTACAGAGTTGCAACATACAGCCAATAGACTTGGTCAGCAGTATGAACGCAATCCCAATGACAAGCAGGTCGGCATTTCCTATGCAAACGTGTTGCGCACTACTGGGCGAAATGAACAGGCTCTTGCGGTTATGCAGCAGATGGTTATCAAACATCCGCAAGACAACGACGTGCTTTCAGCCTATGGCAAGTCACTGGCTGCTTCGGGAAACCTTGAAAAGGCGCTGAAAGTCATCCAACGTGCACAACGCCCAGATCGTCCCGACTGGCGATTGTTTTCTGCGCAAGGTGCAATTCTGGATCAACTTAACCGTTCAAAGGAAGCCCGCCTTCAATACCGTAAGGCACTGGATATCGTTCCAAGCGAACCCTCCGTGCTTTCCAATCTTGGAATGTCATATGTATTGACCGGAGATTTGCGCGCAGCTGAAACTTTCTTGCGCAAGGCAATTCGTCAACCAGGTGCGGATAGTCGAGTACGCCAAAATCTGGCACTCGTTGTAGGTTTACAAGGCAATTTCGAAGAGGCGGAAACAATCGCAAGAGGCGAACTTCCACCTGCTGAAGCTGAAGACAATATTGCTTATCTTCGGACAATGCTGTCACAGCAAAATGCTTGGAACCTAATTAAGAACACAGATCAAAAACCTTCGGCAAACTAGGTCCGGCTTGTTTGATTTAGGCGATTAGCCAATCAACCAGATTTCTTGTGGCAGACAGCAACTATTCACGTTCTGCTGGGACCAATTGGGCAGACAGTCTGCAATACTGAAGCCCGCTCAAAAGCTCTGACCAATCTTATCGTATGAACCTAACTGGCCTGAAATGGTTTTTTATCCATATTAGGGTTTGGCAAATTTATAAGCCGCTGCAGTATTAAACGTCCCTACAGTAAAATCTTATAATTCCATGATCTGCATAATTGCAGGCCCGAGAATTACGGCAAACAGAACCGGTAGGAAGAAAACAATCATCGGAACGGTAAGCTTTGGTGGCAATGCAGCAGCCTTTTTCTCAGCTTCAGCCATACGCATGTCGCGGCTTTCCTGCGATAACGCCCGCAGGGCTTGTCCAAGTGGTGTACCGTAACGCTCGGCCTGGATTAGAGCCATGGTTACACTTTTAATCTGTTCAAGACCGGTACGGTTGGCAAGGTTCTCATAGGCCTGGCGCCGCTCTTGGAGATAGGACAATTCCGTATTGGTAAGCGTCAGTTCTTCTGCCAAGGGTGGCGATTGCAAGCCAATTTCAATCGCTACTTTCTTCAATGCAGGCTCAAGAGACATCCCGGACTCAACGCAGATCAACAGCAGATCAAGCGCATCCGGCCAAGCCCGTCGAATAGACAGCTGTCGTTTCTTAATCTTGTTCTTAAGAAGGATTGCGGGAATGTAAAATCCGGCCGCAGCAGAAAACAAGATAACCGCCATGTTCATGAACAAAGAACGCTCATCTGCCGGCGCAAGCACAAATAAATAGAACGCTGCCAGAACAGCGAATGCCAATGGCATGCCCAATCTCAGCGCAAGGAAGATGTTAAGATGCGATTTGTTACGATACCCTGCCATTGCCAAACTTGAATAAGTGCTATCATCAGCAAGATTGGCTTTAAGATTCAGTTTCTCGACAACCTTTTGAGCTAACCCTTCATCGGCTTGCCTCAGCGAACCATGCTTATCCTGCTCAGCTAAACGCGCACGCTCTCTTGCTCTGATCTTGTCGCGTTCAATCGCGACAGATTTCATTCGGGAATTTAAAGCATCAACCCGCAATAAGGGAGCTGCAAGCGTAACAATCGTCGCAAAGACTGCAATACTTGCAAGTATCGCCAACAGCGTTTGAGGTTCGGTAATGGAATCCAGCATGACTAACCTAATACTCCCCAATCAAATCAAAAATCGAAATTGATCATGGATTTCATAATAAAGATGCCCACACCCATCCACACCGCTGAGCCAAGCAGAATTAGATGACCGGTCTGCTCGGTAAATAACAGGCTGATATAGGCTGGCGTCGTAATATAGATCAGCAACATAACGATAAGGGGCAAACTACCGATAATCATAGCAGAGGCTTTGGCTTCAGCAGACATTGCCTTGATCTTTGCCTGCATTTTCTTACGGTCCCGCAGAACTTTAGAAAGGTTCGTAAGCGCTTCAGACAAGTTACCACCCGAGCTTTGCTGAATGGAAACGACGATACCGAAGAAATTAGCTTCCGTAAGCGGTACGCTCTTGTAAAGTTTCAAGATTGCTTCAGTCATCGGGATACCCATTTGTTGGGTTTCCAGTACTTTCTTGAATTCAGATCGCACAGGCTCCTTGGCTTCACCGGCAATTATGCCAAGACAATCATTCAGTGGAAGACCTGCTTTGATACCGCGGGTAATCACGTCAACGGCGTTAGGAAATTCTTCGAGAAAGGCATTCATCCGCCTTTTTTTCTTAAAGCCTACAACCCATCTGGGGATACCCAAAATCCCAATTCCTACCGCTGCAGCACCCATGATTGGCTTGCCAGTTCCGATAAAAGCCACAATTCCAAAGACCAGTCCAAATGCAACGCTATAGAGGTAAAACTGTTTGACAGTGATCGATAATCCGGCCTGTCGAATCTGTTCCTTTAGACCTTGTTTATTGGGATCTTTGGATTTCGTTTTCTCTTCAATTTCTTTTAGAGAATTTTGCAAAGTTTGCTTACGTTTCGATTGTTCCAAAGATCGAGATTCGGTGCGAATTTTAGCTTCCCGATCATGGTTTCTAATGAAATTGACGCGTTTGTCCTGATTTCGTTCTTCAGAAATACGATTGTACATCAACGCAAAGATAACCGCGCAAACAGCAAATCCAACCAAACCGGCAAAAGCAATTATCTGAATATCTACTCCGAACATATCAGCTACCAAACTCTCTATTTCGGGTTTTCATTTTCAGGATTCGAAGCATCAAGCGCTGCTGCCAAACGGTTTTCTTCATTGAAATACCGTGCGCGATCCCAAAAGGCAGGACGCCCGATTCCAGTAGAAATGTGCTTGCCAATAATATTACCGCGGGCGTCTTCACCTTCCATGTTGTAAACAAAAAGGTCTTGCGTGGTAATAACGTCCCCTTCCATGCCGAGGACTTCGGTTACATGTGTGATGCGTCTGGAGCCATCACGCAGACGCGATGCCTGAATAATGACATCGATCGAGCCAACGATGATTTCGCGCACGGTTTTTGCTGGAAGACTGAAGCCACCCATCGCAATCATTGATTCAATACGATTGAGACACTCACGCGGCGTGTTCGCGTGGATTGTACCCATAGAGCCATCGTGGCCTGTGTTCATCGCCTGCAACAGGTCAAAAACTTCTGATCCACGAACCTCGCCGACGATAATTCGCTCAGGACGCATCCGCAAACAGTTCTTTACCAGATCACGCATGGTGATTTCACCTTCCCCCTCTAGGTTAGGAGGGCGGGTTTCAAGACGAACTACATGCGGCTGTTGTAACTGAAGTTCTGCAGAGTCTTCACAAGTAATAATCCGCTCTTCAGCCCCTGCATATGCGCTGAGACAATTCAGCAGGGTTGTTTTACCAGAGCCTGTTCCACCAGAAATAATAACGTTACAACGAACTTTGCCAATGATCTGAAGGATTGTAGACCCTTCAGGTGTGATGGAGCCAAAATTTACAAGCTGATCAAGTGTTAGCTTGTCCTTTTTAAACTTACGAATTGTGAGAGCAGGACCATCGATTGAAAGCGGTGGTGCAATTACGTTAACACGAGATCCATCAATCAAACGCGCATCACATATCGGACTGGATTCATCCACTCGCCGTCCAACCTGGCTAACAATCCGCTGACAGATATTCATCAACTGGGTGTTGTCACGAAAACGAACATTTGCTTTTTGAACTTTACCGCTAACTTCGATAAACGCGTTCATGGCACCATTGATCATAATATCCGCAATATCATCACGCGCCAGAAGAGGCTCAAGCGGACCGTAGCCTAAAACATCATTACAAATATCTTCAAGGACTTCCTCCTGCTCAGCAATCGACATTGCAAGATTTTTGATGGAAATGATATCGTTGACAATATCCCGGATTTCCTCACGCGCAGCATCCGGTTCCATCTGAGCTAATTGCCCAAGATCTATAGTTTCGATTAGAGCTGAGAAAATACTTGTTTTGGTATCGTAGTAATCTTCAGACTTCCGCTCCACGACCATTTCAGGTTCCGGACGCCGGGTAGCCTGTTTTGGCGTAATTGAGGGAGCTGCAACCTTCTGCAAATCGGCTTTAGGTGCTGCATTGACTTTCGGCTCAACGACGACCGGGTTGTCAGCAGGCTTATCAATATTTCCGCCGCGTTTTCCAAACATTATTCGATACCTTTTTTCGTCCCTGGCAAATTATTTCGCGCGCCGGATTCCCTTAAGAAACTCCAGCGGGCTTTTTTTCTTGGCCTTAACTTCTGCTTTGCCAGTCAATACCTGGGTTAGGGTGGTAATGGTTTCGACCAGAGGATTTTTTGGATCTGCCTCAGAAATCATCTGACCATTGTTTGCTGCTGCACCAAATAACGCAGGTTCAAAAGGAATTATTGCAGCCGGCTCAAGACCAATCGCGTTACTAAAATCCATTACGGAAATTTCCGGACGCTTTGGCATTTCAACCCGGTTCATGACAAACTTTGGTGGATCATCATGTGGCCTAATATCAATAACGGTATCTGCAAGGTTCTTCGCGTTCCGCAAGTTTGCAAGTTCCGGTTCTGCAGTAATGATCACCTCATCTGCAGCAGCCAAAACCTGTTTAGTCCAGCCGTTCCACTGATTGGGTATATCCACTATGACACAAGGCGCACTTTTTTGGGCAATCTCCAAAATTGAAGCAAAAGCATTCGTTTCAAAATCGTAAGTGCGCTCCAAAGTGGAAGGTGCTGCAAGCAGGCTTAAATGGTCGGCACATTTTGCGAGCAATCGATCAAGCAAAATGTCATCAACCCGGTCAGGGGAAAATACTGCATCCGCAATACCCTGGGTTGGGTCTTGGTCCAGGTTCATGTTGGCTGTACCAAATGCCAGATCAAGGTCCGCCAGAACAACTTCGTTTTGGTAAGTGGAAGCGATTGTCCAAGCAACATTGTGGCAAACTGTAGAAGAGCCACAACCGCCCTTTGCGCCTATGAAAGCATAAATTTTACCAAGCGGGCCTTTTGCTTCGTCCGTGTAAAGATCTGAAATCGCGGACAATGTGTCAGCCATCGAGATCGGAGCCACCAGGTATTCTGAAACACCACTGGAAATAAGCTCACGGTACAAAAGAATGTCGTTGTAATGCCCGATTACGATAACTTTGGAATCTGAGTCACAAACCGAGGCAAGCTTTTCAAGATCGCTCATCAATCCTTCACCGGTCTTCCGTGACTCAATGAAAATCAGGTTTGGCGTTGGCGATGCACTATAAAAATCAACCGCACCAACAATCCCACCCATATTCACAGAGGTATGAGTTCGCGCCATCCGCCGATCTTGCGAAGTCATCTCCAAAGCATTGCGAACTGGCTCAGTTTCACAAAAGCACTGGATCGTAATCCGTGGAATTGGCCGGACTTCCGAAAGTTGGCCAATCGCCACATTATCCTGTGGTTGTCCTGAAGCCTGATTTTGATGTTCTGTACTAACTGACATCATTTGTTTCCCTTAAGCGCAATAAACATGTTTCTATTAAAGTAGCTGCGGCAATGACGCTGTGCCATTGGTTCGCCAGTCATTGATTACGTTATCCCTGCGCTCCGCATCGATCTCTGACTGACCGCGAGGGCTGATCAAATCTTCAGGATTGGCAATCATTTCGGCGAGATTATTCTGAGTGGCGCACCCGAAATTCTTATAGTTTAAGTTTTCAGAGTTATTCACGAGGTCTTCTGTCCATTGACCGCACTGACTGGCCACATGCGCACCCACAGCGTTAAATGACAGCCGTATGGTGGCAGAGTCTCCGTGATTAGCAGCATGATAACGGGTCACAGTAATTTGATCCCGGCCAACGCGCTCATCTTTCATGTGCTGGATAATATCGCGCGTTACACGACGTGCAGCAGATTCGTTGTGCGAACCAGCCGGCAAAACTATGCGTAACGACTTGGCACCAGAACGGCGGAAGCGACTTAGAAAATCATTCACCACATTCTGATGTCTGAAAGACATAGAATTCATCGATGGTGTTATGATCAAATCCTCAGTTACTTCTGATTGAGAAACCACAATAGGATGTTTGGTACGATAGTCTTCCGGGATCGACCCTACTTTAAAGTGATCTTTCTGGAATGAGGCGCACCCACCAACCGATAAAGCCAGAGCGACAAGCGAAGCTCGCAAGGCATACGCTCTAAATGTTTGACAATCGGCCATTGGCTTCAGCTTTCTTTTTACTCGAGACATGTTTTCTGCTCCATCAATCCGGATCATCATTTCAGGATAAAACCAACTTTTCCATGGTATCGGCCTTGGGGAAGATTGCCTTCAACCTTGCCATAGACCCTGTTCAAACGACCCAGGAAATTCGCCGCGCCATCGGCAGTCGGCTGGAAGTTATCATCTGGTCTTGCCAGCTTTTGGCGTGCGATCGGCCGAACAAGATAAGGCGTCGCGATAACAACCAATTCGGTTTCAAAGCGTTGGAATTCGCGGCTTCTGAAAAGAGTTCCCAGCACCGGAATTTTCCTCAAACCGGGGAAACCGGCTGCAGTCTGACGCACATCATCTTTCAAAAGCCCGGCTAAAATCATCGAACCACCTGAGGGAAGTTCTACGGTAGTCTCAGCCTGTCTTCTGCGCACACCCGGTAGTGGCGATGCTGCCACGGCGCCGCGCGGAATATAACCGGTTCCTTCCGTTGTCGGTTCCGATACTTCAGTACGAATACGCATGCTGATCCGACCTGGACCAAGAACCACAGGCGTAAACGACAGTGACACACCATACTCAATATTTCGGAAAGTAAATTCCACACCATCATCTGATTCTGTTTTGCCATCCGGAATGTTGTATTCACCACCAACTGAAAAAGACGCAGTCTCGCCTGAAATCGCTGTCAGCGACGGTTCAGCAAGAGTTCGTAATACCCCTGCTTGATCAATAGCCCGCAAGATCCCTTGAATAGATTCGCCATTTGATCCCGTATAACTTGCAGATGCACTACTTGAGGTCAGCTGGTTAGCAAGTGTAAACGGATTATCAGTCGAAAGTCCTGCCGCGATGCTTCCAGCTGTCAAACCTGTAGCTGTAAGGTCAATTCCAAGCTGTTTGACGACTGTCCTTTGAATTTCAGCAATCGTGACTTTCAAGTGAACCTGGTCTTCACCATCAATGCGCAACAGGTTTACAATCTGGCTTTCCTGACGTTCTTCCTGATCAAAGATAACCGTCCCGCCATTATTGGCAGTGCCGCCAAAGCTTTGGTTAAATTGGTTGGTCGTAGCTTCACCACCGGTAATAAATGCTCTTGATAGCTGAACAACCCGGGCAGAAGCTTGCGGAGTTGGCACAGTACCGGTCAGGATAATATTGTCATTGACAACTTCTACTTTTACGTCTGAGCCAGGCACATACTTTTTCAAGTTTGCCTCCAGGCCTTCGACATCGCGTTCGATCTCAATGGTGAGATTGAGAAGCTGACTACCGTTTACATCGAAGATGAATAGGTTTGTGCTTCCAACTTGTTTGCCAAAAACGTAAATACGCCGGGATGTCCGGGTAATCGCATCTGCCACATCGGGATTGGCAACAAGAATATCATGCGCATCGCCGGGCAAATCAACAACCATTGACTGATTGAGACCAACTCTGATTCGTTGTGTTTTCCCAATCGAAGACTTGGAAATTTTAAGGTAGTTGGCTTGCGCTGTTTCAACAGCTACAGTTGTAACAGCACCCGTGCCATACACCATCAGCGAAAGAGCAGAAGCAGCAAACAAACGTTTGATAATACGCATTATACCAGTCTCCTCTGGACGTACTTTTCCAGATTCATTATTCATTGTTCTGTCCCGCCAATATGTCTTTGCTATTGCCATACTTGATAACTCTAATTCGGCCATTGCCACGGCTGCCGCTTAGCAGATATTCAGCGCCCTTGGTCTTTTCATCGCCACTGTCTTCAAGAGACCGCAACGCAAGAGTTAGGCTGTCCGCCATTTGCTGAGCAACAGTTAGAATCTTTGCCTGTTTGGCTGAAAGCTGAAGCGTTGCAGTTTCGCCCACGACAACTGCTTCACCGTCTTTTTCCTCAATTGTTTGGTCAATTGCCAAAACCCGGACATTTTCAAGGATGGATTCGGTTATAAAGCTTTCTTCATCAGTATTTTCGTTACGTCGTGTCATGATCACATCAACACGATCATTGGGAAGAATGAACCCACCTGCACTCGTGGCTGTTGAAATCGAGGTTGCAACTGCTTGCTGGCCTGATGGCAAAATTGCTGACATGTAGCCTTTGTCAGCTCTTACGAGTTTTGTCTCGCGGATAGGCTCACCTTTGAAAAAAGGAGAACGCGCAATGGCTGGATCGTCTTTTAGATTTACACCCTTGGGTGCCGATGACCGGACAAGATAGCCCTCTGCCAAACCTTCTTTCGGCCACTTCCGCCATTCAACCATGTTTTCTCGAAGTGACGTTCCAAGGCTTATATCTCTGGCCGCGACCAAGACCTCTTCATATTCTACCTTTGGCCCTTGAACAACAACCTCACGGACTTGCTCTGGTTTGTCTGCAATATTAAGTGCAACCATGCCTGCGCCAGCGGCAGCTATACCCGCAACACCAAATATAGCTAGCTGAGTAACCTTCATATTATCCCTCACCAATTACAACGGGACCCAACACAGGTCTTCCTCGGCATACTGCGCTGGAAATGGTGTACTTATGGTTAATGAAATGCTTAATTTTCTGGTTACCAAAATCCTAACAAGATTAATTGTCCGCGATTGATCGTAACAACTGCAAATTGCTGTGAAATAAGGTCTACGGATTTAAGAATGTTCAGATCAGAGATAAAATAACTGGAAGCAGCAAGGACTTATGACGAACGATTTAACCGGTCACAAAATAACAGCGAACCTGTTTACAAAGAAAAGACCTAGATTGCTTAAAGCGATATTGCTCGGCTTATTACAAATTCCATCCAGGGGGTCTTTGGATAAACCATAAGCGCACCAGTACCAAGCGCGATGCCATAGGGAATACCATTTTTGGGTGCATGAATTCTGGCAACCCAATCAATTCCTGAGACTCTCATTGGAAGCATTTGACCGCGGAATATAATAATGCCGATCGTAAGGACGGCACCCAGGATTGATACCATGTATATGTACTCAACCACGTGACCGGTACCAAACCATAATGCGGTCGCCGCAGCCAGTTTTGCATCACCGCCACCCATGACACCAAAAGAAAACAGGGTAAAACCAGCAAACAAAACCATGAAAAACACAATCCAGTGCCACATGATCGTATTCCAATCGAATCCAACCAAGTATGCGGCAACGATAAAGCCAGTTATCAGTGCACCTGATACGAAATTTGGAATCGTCATGGAAAAAAGATCGGATGAGGCTGCGTAAATCATCAAAAAAGGAAAAAACAGCGCAAGACAGGTTTCGATCATCTTATTTACTCACAATTGGATAATGCAATTTAACCAAAGGCTCACTAAAAAAGCGTTTACCTATTACGCAAAAAAATAGGCCGGCAGAATCCGCCGACCTTGATCACTTTAATAAGATTAACTTATTAATTAGTAGTCGCGCCGCCTAATTCAGCACTGATCTCGTCGAATGTTGCATCGATACCAGTACCCAGCGCAGAAGCGCCACCAATAATCGCAACAGAGATAAGTGCGGCAATCAGACCATATTCGATTGCAGTCGCGCCAGATTCGTCTTTTACAAAACGTGCTAGAAGTTTCATGTTGTGCTCCTTGAACTCAAAGTGTTTTACACTGTTTATGGTCAGTTCTTTTCCTGACCTGAGACCAATATACGGATCATCGATTGAAAAGAGTTTAATACGTATGGTTATTAGAATCTTAAACGCACGAATTAGGAAACAAGGTAAAAAAATTCGAAAAGCAGAAGACTAGGTTCTTTATGCACGCCGTCAGCCCTGAATGGATTGTTAGAATTCAGGCTCGATAGGTTGATTTAGGTGGCCAAAGCAGCATTCCACTCCTAAAACAGTTAGAAGAAAAACGAAGACGCGGAGAAAGTATATGAAACCCGGCGATCACTTATTTTTAGTGGACGGTTCTGCTTATATCTTCCGAGCGTATCATGCCCTTCCGCCATTGACGCGTAAATCTGATGGATTGCCGGTCGGTGCGGTATCCGGCTTTTGTAACATGCTTTGGAAATTACTACAGGAAGCCCGCGATACATCCGTCGGTATTGTGCCGACGCATTTTGCCGTAGTGTTTGATTATTCCTCTACCACATTTCGTAACGAGATTTACCCAGAGTATAAGGCAAATCGCGATGCACCACCGGAAGACTTACGCCCACAATTTGCCCTGATCAGAAAAGCTACGCGTGCATTTAATATACCTTGCCTGGAGAAAGAAGGCTTTGAGGCAGACGATCTTATTGCCACCTATGCAAAACATGCCCGCGAAGCAGGTGGTGACGTCACGATTATTTCCTCCGACAAAGATTTAATGCAGCTCATCGATAACAACGTCATCATGTATGACACGATGAAGGATAAACGGGTTGGCATTGATGAAGTCCATGAGAAGTTTGGTGTCGGCCCTGAAAAGATGATCGACCTACAATCGCTCGCTGGGGATTCCACTGACAATATTCCCGGTGTTCCAGGCATCGGACCAAAAACTGCTGCACAGCTATTGGATGAATATGGTGACCTCGAAACCCTGCTTCTTCGCGCTGGCGAAATCAAACAAAACAAACGACGAGAAAATTTAATCGAATTTGCTGATCAAGCCCGGCTTTCCAAATTGCTGGTAACACTAAAACAAGACGTGCCGCTGGAAACCAGGTTGGATGAACTTCAACTGGAAGATGCAAACGGACCAAAACTTGTCGCCTTCCTAAAGGCAATGGAATTTACATCCATAACCCGCAAAGTTGCAGAGGTAACTGATACCGATGCTGGTGCGGTCGACGCGGATACAATAGTCGTGGATGGATATGAAAATGTCCGCGGACCGGATCTTGATATTTCGGCTAAACATACAGGTTCAGCAGCTAAATCCGGAACTGCACAAAATCATTCACCGCAAGATCTGGTAGCTGAACGTGCTGCAAAGGCGCATTCTTCTGAAATAGACCCAGATATTTATGAAAGCGTTCGCAGTCAGGATAAACTTGAGGAGTGGGTCGATCAGATTTATGCCGCAGGTATAGTGGCAATCGATACAGAAACCACGTCACTTGACCCGATGGAAGCTGAACTTGTCGGCATTTCCCTTGCTACAGGACCAGGTAAAGCCTGCTACATCCCACTTAGCCACAAAAGCGGGCAGGATGATCTTCTCGGCGGCGGATTGGTGGAAAATCAACTTATTACCCGTGATGTGCTGGAACGCTTGCGTCCAATGCTGGAAGATCTGTCTATTCTAAAGGTTGGCCAAAATCTGAAATATGACTGGCTTATGTTGGCAGAAAATGGCGTTGAAATGGTCGGCATGGATGACACCATGTTGATGTCTTATGTCCTAGACGCTGGACGTGGTGGCCACGGCATGGACGATCTGGCCAAGCGCCACCTTGATCACAATTGTATTTCTTATAAAGAACTTACCGGATCAGGCAAATCAGCCATTACCTTTGATTTCGTTGATATTGAGAAAGCCTCTCGATACGCAGCAGAAGATGCAGATGTAACTTTGCGCCTATGGCGTGTTCTGAAACCGCGCCTTGTTGCAGAGGAAATGATCACTGTTTACGAGCGGCTGGAGCGGCCCCTGATTGAAACCGTTGCCCGCATGGAACAACGTGGCGTATCAGTTGACCGGCAAATTTTATCACGACTTTCTGGCGAACTTGCGCAGGCTGCTGCAGGGCTGGAATCAGAAATTTTCGATTCCGCCGGTGAAGTTTTCAACATCGGTTCACCAAAGCAGCTAGGTGAAATTCTATTTGGAAAGCTTGGTCTTCCAGGCGGTAAAAAAACCGCAAGCGGTCAGTTTTCAACGTCTGCGCAGGTGCTTGAAGACCTGGCAGCAGAAGGTCATGACTTGCCTCATAAGATTGTAGGGTGGCGGCAATTGACTAAATTGAAATCAACCTACACAGACGCCCTGCCCGGCTTTATCAACCAACGCACAAAACGCGTCCACACATCCTACTCGATGGCCTCTACTTCAACCGGACGGTTTTCATCGTCGGATCCGAACCTGCAAAACATTCCAATCCGTACTGTCGAGGGCAGAAAGATCAGAACTGCGTTTATCGCTGAAAAAGGCAACAAACTTGTTTCCGCCGATTATAGCCAGATCGAATTGCGGGTTCTGGCGCATATTGCAGATATTGGACAACTCAAACAGGCCTTTGCAGATGGGCTAGATATTCATGCGATGACCGCATCAGAAATGTTCCATACTCCGATTGATGGAATGGATCCGATGGTACGACGGCGGGCAAAAGCGATTAACTTTGGAATAATTTATGGCATATCGGCTTTCGGTCTTGCCAATCAACTAGGGATCGAACGGTCTGAGGCAAGTGACTACATCAAGACCTATTTTGAACGCTTCCCAGGCATCAAGGATTACATGGAAGAAACCAAGCGCTTTTGCAAAGAACATGGTTACGTTGAAACGATCTTTGGTCGCCGTGCCCATTATCCTGATATAAAAGCGTCCAACGCTCAGGTTCGCGCCTTTAACGAACGTGCTGCTATCAACGCGCCGATACAGGGCTCCGCAGCCGATATCATTCGTCGCGCTATGGTGCGCATGGACCAAACTCTGGCAGATGCAAATCTTTCTGCGCGCATGTTGTTACAGGTACACGATGAATTGATTTTTGAAACGCCTGAAGATGAGGTGGACAACACCATTTCAATTGTTACCAGGACGATGGAAAACGCAGCGATGCCTGCGCTTGATCTTTCAGTTCCGATCAAGGTTGATGCACGCGCTGCCGATAATTGGGACGAGGCACATTAGAGTTCAGGGTCATAAAAGCATTACCTGATCATCCCCGTCCCAATATTAAATGCAAGCCTGCAAAAGCCGAATGGCCGCTTTGAGTATGCTCAGAAATGTCAGTTCTCAAATAGTAATGTCCTGAGTTAACCTAGGTGAACTCGAAATCGGAGCAGACGGTCTATATTGCCCTTTAGGCAATCTGATTGATGAGGGCAAAGCAATGACTGAATTCACAATGCCATTGGAACGTGACTTTGGCTGGGCTTTAAAACCAACCAACTCCACTCGCTTTGATATTCACCAAAAACCGAACGGGCAGTTTTGCGTCGTGCTGAATCATTCGCTGTTACGCGGTGTGACAAGTGAAATGATCCATTGGTGGTTCCTGAATTTTCCGAATTTGCGCATAAAATTAGAGGATGTTGCGGGATATGAGGAGCAGACAATTGCTGGGTATTTGCTTTGGCATCCATCTGATCATTGTAGCGCTAAACTATTCGGCAAGCTTAATCCGGATGGTACATCAAGAGCTGGTGCAAAAATCCAAATTCGCGAGGTCATGCAGTTCAAAACTTACGGTATGAAATACCCTGTCGATACAGCGCTAGAGATTTTCTATTGCGGAGCTGACGGTTGGTCTATGGGGAAAACTGTGCCTATACTCGGAAAGGTCATGTGTTTGCGTATTCACTTCAAGGATGTGCTCGAAGCGGGTCAGGTCGTCGGCGTTCACTACCATTATGAAGTCGTTATAGGTGCGAACGGCAGTAATCTGGTGGCCCAAGCATTCAATAAAAAAATAACGCAGGAGTATTCGCCAGAGTTTTTTGCGGCGTGGCAACTGCACAATACGATTGAAGTGGGAACATTCGAAAACTTTCTCCCCGCGCTTTATGAACAGCGAACCAATCTTTCTGACTTGCACTATTCTAAGTCGATGAATCCAATAGCCAACCGGGCGGAGGTTCAATCGGCTTATGGCTCTCGTTTGTTCGATGAGCGTGTTGCAGGATACAAAACTGCGAAAGACCCATTCAGCTATCAAGTGCCAGAACAGGAGAGCTTCATTTAAGTCGGTTCCTGATGCAGGACAACTCCAAGAACCATATAATGTTAAATATTAGACTATGCCATAAACTGAGTTGTCTTCGCTTCGAATTTGATAAAATTTCGCGATCTGAAGTAGCGACCAATCAAGTGGAATAGAGCAGTAATAATGGGTGGCTGATATGCAATCGATCGACGCATTGAGACAAGATGTTGAACTCCATGGGGTAACAATTTCTGAGGCCGAATGGAGAAGTCTTTGCAAAGATTTTTCTTGCTGTGCCTATCCTCAAGGAGATGTCATCATAGATCAAGCCCGCGTAGCAGACCGGTGGTTATTCCTTACAAAAGGAATCGCCGCCTCAGAACAGACAACCACCGACGGCGACGCATTGATTGCAAGGTTTTTTGAAAAGGGTCATTTTTGCTCTAATCTCACCAGTGCATGGGGCCGTCAGATTGCGTCGGACGAGTTGATTGCTATTACCAATATCGAAGGCGTCATTTTACCCAATGCCTTGTTTCGGGAACAATATTTACGTGGTAATGCGTTTGGTGAATATCTGCGCATGAAAACAATGGAGGCGCTTATGTTCGATAAAGAAATTCTTTGCGCCAAGACATCAAATGACACTGAACTGCAATTTAGTTTTTTGGAATACAGTCACTCAGATGTTGTCCAGAAAACCGCTCAAAAAGACTTGGCTCGCTTTATCGGTATCACACCACAAGGCCTAAGCCGTTTCTTAAAAAACCGACGCAGCAATAAGGCCTAGTTAAGATGCATGCAGCCAATTAGTCATTGGCCTGAGTGCCCGTAGCGGATGTTCATCTAATAAAAATTTACGGCAACCTGTGCTCAAAGCGGAAATTTGAGCTGAGTCTCTACCTGATGATGAACTGCCTTGAATTTTCTTTGGTAAAGGCGCATGCTTTATATATATCTTTGGAGAATGGTATGCAGGCGCAAGGCGGAAAGAATCTGGCCGCAAATCCTGCCCCGGGATTCAAGTTACGGCCAGATCACAAAGTAAAATGCGATCTCTATCGTGGCGATGTTATCGTTTCGCTAGAGGGTACTGAAATTGCCAGAAGCGCTAGCGCTGTGCTGGTCACAGAAAGTGATCATCGGCCAATTCTTTATATGCCGCAAAGCGATGTACATGACGAATTTCTGATCGAATCGCGCCATGTAACGCGCTGCCCTTTTAAAGGGAAGGCCCGTTATTGGAATGTCAAAATTGAAGACCATGAAGTAGACAATGCGGTTTGGGCTTATGAAATGCCCTATGATGAAGTGCTGGAACTTGCCGGGTTAATGGCGTTTTACGAAACCAAGCTAGACATTGAAGTCATTCCCGCAAATTAGAGCTCTCACCAAAATAAACCAGTGTTGAGTCATTTTCCGAATTTATCCTCAAAAGCAAACTCAACATTGTATTGAAGGCAGATGAGGAATGGTTTAAGGCTTGCCACTGTAAAATCAAAAGCACCCGTAGCTCAGCTGGATAGAGCGCTGCCCTCCGAAGGCAGAGGTCACAGGTTCGAATCCTGTCGGGTGCGCCAATAATTTCAATGATTTCAACTTGTTAGAAAATAATTGTGACGATCAGTTAACAGACCAGTCCGCAGGATATGCGCGTAATGGTTGCCTTGTGTCCCTTTAAGGTCAACAATTCAAACATCACAATGCCCATTTGCATTGGAAGAGATTGGTCCAGCCTGACTATCAGATCTCACCTCCACATGAATGGTCCGCATGAGTATAATGAAAAGAAATTGCCAAAACAGCTTCGCGATCATTCCTGATATTCTCGCAAATGATAAACGCCTGAGTTTTGGATAGTTTGCTACTTTAGAGCAAATCACGATTAGCAACTGTATCAACGTCAACGGCTGACCGATTGTTGCAAATTAATAACTGTTTGCCTGATCATTGCTGATTACAAGTATAGCACCTGCAAAAGTTGTTGTATTTGCAAAATAATTCGGATTATATCGCTGAAGTAATTGCGTAATCTTAAAGGTATTTTGACCTAAATGAAATACCGGGGGAGATCATTTTCCACCGCTCACAAGCCGGTTCGCGGCGGGCGGATGACAAAATGGAAGGGGAAGGTTGCAAGCCTTTCGCCTTGTCTCGCCTTGTTTATGGCTTCTGTTTCAGCCTCGGCCATTTCCCTGTCGTTTTCAATTGATGACGCCCATGCTGGCGGATGCACGCCCTTAGGAGGCCCGGGCACTTATATCTGTACGGGCCCAGCCAATGCTGTAACCGATACAACACAGGTTTTAAATTCTGGTGTAGTTCCGCTTAATATAACAACCTCCAATGACTTTGGTATTGATACTTCCACCAATGGTGGAACTGGTCTTGATCTTAGTTCGTTGAATTCCATCACATTTACTCAATCCGGCACAGGCGGGATAACTGGTGACACTTACGGTATCTATGCACGTAACTCCGGCACAGGTGCGCTTTCTGTGACCGCAACTGGAACTATAACGGGCATTGTAAGTAATGGTGTTGACGCCGGAAATAATAATGCTGCCGGTGCTGGCGAGCTAACCGTTTCTGCAGCAGCGGTAACCGGTGCAATCAGAGGCATCTTTGCGCGTAACGCCGGCACAGGAGTGACTTCTGTAACCGCAACTGGAACTGTAACGGGCACTGCAAGTAATGGTGTTGACGCCAGAAACTATAATGCTGCCGGTGCTGGCGACCTAACCGTTTCTACGGCGGCGGTGACTGGCGGTACTTATGGCATCTATGCACGTAACGTTGGCACAGGTGCGCTTTCTGTGACCGCAACTGGAACTGTAACGGGCACTGGAAATAATGGTGTTGACGCCAGAAACTATAATGCTGCCGGTGCTGGTGACCTATCCGTTTCTACCGCAGCGGTAACTGGTGCAATCAAAGGCATCTTTGCTGGTAACGCCGGCACAGGTGCGACTTCTGTAACCGCAACTGGAACTGTAACGGGCATTGCAAGTAATGGTGTTGACGCCAGAAACTATAATGCTGCCGGTGCTGGCGAGCTAACCGT
>JBCCBE010000104.1:0-9609 GCA_039814425.1 Pseudomonadota bacterium | reverse complement strand
GTAAAGGAAAGCAGCATCTATCGCTGGACGGTCAAAGCGTGACACGCTTGCAGGCTGATGCAGCGTATTCCACCAGTCGACTGAAAATTTGATGATTGGCACAATGACAAACCCGGTAAGAGTCATAACAGAAAGCGGCATAGAAGCTTCGGAAGGTTCGTCGAATGCCCGAGAAAGAGCAATAAGACCGAGATACATAATAAACAGAATTAAAACCGAGGTAAGGCGGGCGTCCCAAACCCACCAGGCTCCCCACATCGGTTTGCCCCACAAAGAACCCGTTGCAAGGGCAAGAAAGGTAAATACCGCTCCTAGTGGTGCCGCAGATCTCAAGGAAACATCAGCAAGCGGATGGCGCCAGACAATATACCCAATCGCAGATAAAGTCATAACAGAATACGTCATCATGGCGAGCCATGCGGCAGGCACATGAATAAACATGATGAGAACGGTCGATCCCTGCTGATAATCTTCTGGTGCGTTAAACGCCATAAAGAGGCCGATAACGAATAAAAGTATCGTCATCGCAGACAGAAGCGGGATAGCCTTTGCTGCAAAACCCATAAACCGGGTCGGATTAGCCAGTGCCCACAGGCCGGAGGGTTTGGGCAGGGATTGGATTTCAGCTCTCATAATGGCGATATGGACCTTCTGAATTAAAAGATCAATTGGCAGAGTGGCGCAGCATTACGCTAGCTGCAAGTGGACCGACCACAGATGTGAACAAGGTTGTAGCACATAGCAGCAGAAACGGTGCTGTAAAAGGGGCAGGATCTTCCAACGCGCCGATTATGGCTGAAATGCCAAAGATCAGTACCGGAATGATCAAAGGTAGCGTGAGAACAGATATTAACATGCCCCCACGGGGCAGTTTTACAGAAACCGCAGCGCCAACCGCGCCGATAAATGAAATCGCAGGGGTTCCAGCAAACAAAGTCAGCATGGTCACCCCGATGGCAAAGGGCGATAGATTGAGCATGATACCGAATAGAGGCGTTGCTAATACGAGCGGCAATCCGGAAACCACCCAATGGGCCAGTGCTTTAACAAAAACTGTAAGCGCGAGGGGATAGGATTGCATTACAAGAAGATCGAGCGCGCCATCTTCCCTGTCTTGCGCAAAAAGGCGATCTAGACCCAGAAGTCCCGCCAAAAGTGCGCCAATCCATAGGATCGCAGGAGCAATTTCTGTAAGAAGCTTTGTATCCGGGCCAAACGCAAATGGGAAAACAACTACGACCGATAAAAAGAAAAGAATCCCGGTCAACGCCCCTCCGCCGGTGCGCAATGCTAATCTTATTTCTCTGATCAAAAGCGCGGTCATTGGGTGGTGTTCACGAATCGATTTGGAGGGATTTGGCAGAATCAAACCCCAACGGCAGATGCGTAGCGGCTATTAAAATACCACCCTCATCACAAAAATGCCGTGCGATCGCATTAAAAATAGTCACGGATTGGGCATCCAGACCGCTGGTAGGTTCATCCAACACCCAGATTGGGCGATCGGAAACCAGTAGTTTTGCAATGGCAACGCGCTGCTTTTGTCCAGCAGATAGATAGTTAAAAGGAAGATCAATCGTGTGGGATAGTTCAACCTCCTCCAGTGCTTCATCAATCGACAACAATTCATCACCCATGAATTTTTGCCAGAACTCCAGATTCTCCCGTACAGTGAGTGCTGGTTTCATGCCGGTTTTATGGCCAAGGTAATGGCAGTATTCTTTTACCGGGTTTTCAAACGGTTTTCCGGTCTCATCAAACAGGTCTATCTTGCCTTCAGCGATTGGCAACAGGCCGCATATACCTTTCAAGGTGGTGGATTTCCCCGATCCGTTTTCTCCGGTCACGATGAGCGCTTCACCGGCGTGCAGCTCAAACCCGATTCCAGAAACAATTTCCTGACCGCCTCGTACGATAGTAAGGTTTTCGATATTCAACTTCATTGGCAGGCTTTTATCTGGAAATATCCTGATCGCAAAGCCTAAACGGGTAGGCATACAAGCAATGATCAATTCTCGTACCCTTCACACTCGAAGCAATCGGCCCTATAAAATGGACTGTTTTATCCTTGCACGTATCAGTTACAACCTAAAAGAATGGAAACGCAAATGATCAATTCCCTCGATAGTTTCAAATGCAAAACCACTATGACCGTCAATAATAAGGAGTTTGTATATTACTCCCTGGCAGAGGCGGAAAAAAACGGCCTTAAAGGTATTTCAAGGTTGCCCTTCTCATTGAAAGTATTGTTGGAAAATCTTTTGCGATTTGAAGATGGGCGTTCGGTAACCGCTGATGACATTAAGGCAATCGCCGACTGGCTTGATAATCTGGGTTCTGCGGGAACTGAAATCGCTTATCGTCCTGCCCGTGTCTTGATGCAGGATTTTACAGGTGTTCCAGCCGTTGTTGATCTGGCAGCGATGCGAGATGCTACGCAGATGCTAGGTGGAAATACAGACAGCATAAACCCGCAGGTTCCGGTTGATCTAGTGATCGATCACTCCGTAATGGTTGATTACTTTGCCAATGACAATGCGTTTTCGATGAATGTGGAACGCGAATATGAACGCAATGGCGAGCGTTACACTTTTTTAAAATGGGGTCAGCAGGCATTTGATAATTTCAGAGTTGTTCCTCCAGGAACGGGTATTTGCCACCAGGTAAATCTTGAATATCTGGCGCAAACCGTTTGGACGCGCGATGTGGATGGTCAAACTGTTGCCTATCCAGATACCCTTGTGGGGACAGACTCCCACACAACCATGGTCAATGGTCTTTCGGTACTGGGCTGGGGTGTCGGTGGGATTGAGGCGGAAGCAGCCATGCTTGGGCAGCCAATCACAATGCTAGTTCCAGAAGTCATCGGATTTGAACTGACCGGCAAACTGCCAGAAGGAACAACCGCTACCGACCTGGTTCTTACAGTAGTGGAAATGCTGCGCAAGAAGGGGGTAGTTGGAAAATTTGTTGAATTTTATGGTTCGGGTCTTTCTAGTCTTTCTTTGGAGGACCAGGCTACAATTGCGAATATGGCCCCTGAATATGGTGCAACTTGCGGCTTCTTCCCGGTCGACAATGACTCTATTGAATATTTGAAATCTACCGGCCGTGCGGCCGACCGTATCGCGTTGGTTGAAGAATATGCCAAGGCACAGGGTATGTGGCGGGCAGATGATACTCCCGACCCTGTATTCACTTCGACGCTTTCGCTAAAGCTTGAAGATGTGGTTCCTTCTATTTCGGGGCCAAAACGCCCGCAGGATCGGGTGGTTCTGGCACATGCAGATAGCGAATTTGCGACGGCAGCAGCAACGATAAAATCTGGTAATATTTTGAAAAAAGGTGAAGAGAGGCGCTACAGCATTGAAAGCGCTAACTACAAGATTGACGATGGCGATGTAGTTATTGCTGCTATCACTTCTTGCACCAATACGTCCAATCCTACTGTGATGATCGGTGCGGGACTACTAGCCAGAAACGCCCGCAGAAAGGGTTTGAGTGTTAAACCCTGGGTGAAAACATCACTTGCGCCCGGTTCTCAGATCGTGACCGACTATCTTGCAAAGGCAGGCTTGCAGGACGATCTTGATGCTATGGGCTTTAATCTGGTCGGCTATGGCTGCACTACCTGTATTGGTAACTCTGGCCCATTGCCGGAACCGATTTCCAAGGCCGTCAACGATAATGACGTGCTTGCCTGTTCGGTTCTGTCTGGGAATCGCAATTTTGAAGGCCGGGTGAGCCCTGATTGTCGCGCTAACTATCTGGCGTCGCCGCCGCTTGTGGTAGCTTATGCAATTGCTGGCTCCATGCATGTAAATCTCAATACAGATCCGTTAGGTCAGGATGAGGCGGGTAATGATGTTTTCTTAAAGGACATCTGGCCTTCGTCGCGGGAGATCGCAGATCTGATCCGCTCATCCATCAATGAAGAAATGTTCCACATGCGTTATGGTAATGTCTTTAAAGGCGATGAGGGCTGGCGGGAGATTGAAGTGGAAGGCGGTGAGACCTATACTTGGTCAAGCCAGTCTACCTATGTGCAGAATCCGCCTTATTTTGATGGTATGACCATGGAACCGGAACCAGTTGAAGATGTGGTTGGAGCGCGTATCTTGGGGCTCTTTAGCGACTCAATCACCACAGACCATATCTCACCCGCTGGATCGTTTAAGGCAGATACACCAGCTGGTGGTTATCTGACCGATCGTCAGGTACGTCCGCTTGATTTCAATTCCTATGGTTCCCGCCGTGGTAACCACGAAGTGATGATGCGCGGTACGTTTGCCAATATCCGTATCAAGAATCAGATGCTTCAGGATGTTGAAGGTGGGTTTTCCAAACACTATCCGTCAGGAGATGAGATGGCGATGTATGACGTTGCCATGCGTTACAAAGAAGAAGGGGTTCCGCTGGTAATTTTCGCAGGCAAGGAATACGGCACTGGTTCATCGCGTGATTGGGCTGCCAAAGGCACGCGTTTGCTGGGTGTAAAAGCTGTTGTAGCAGAATCCTTTGAGCGTATCCACCGCTCAAATCTGATCGGTATGGGGGTCTTGCCGCTTGTATTTACGGGTGATGATTCCTGGGAGAACCTTGGCATGAAGGGTGATGAGCAAGTGACCATTATTGGCCTTTCTGATCTTCAGCCAAGGCAGACCATCAGTGCCGAGATTGAGTTTGCTGGTGGCTCTTCCAAGACCATCGAGCTTTTAACGCGCGTTGATACCGAAGACGAGCTGGACTATTTTCGCGCAGGCGGGATTTTGCATTACGTGCTACGAAATCTCAACCGTGCTGCATAACCGTTTGCATTCTACCTTTGTAAGTACGTACGATCATTGATTACGGGCTATAATTTTTTGTCACTGGATTGTGAGTCGTACTTGAAAGCACACGAGACTATATTCGGTCGAACAAGATTTTGATGACACAAGTGAAGACAATGGCCAGAGTTGGAAAAACATTATTGGTGAGTGCAATCGGGCTATTTGCTTTGGCAAATACTACCCATGCTTTGACGGTTACAGAACCAAAGGCCGTTGTGGAACTATTTACCAGTCAGGGATGCCATTCTTGCCCGCCAGCCGATAAGGTTCTAGGGGATTTTTCCAAGTCTGAAGAAATCCTGGGCTTGGGCTGGCATGTTGATTATTGGGATTATCTTGGATGGAAGGATTCCTTTGCCAGCCGGGACAACACCAATCGCCAATATGCCTATTCAGTAACGCTTAACGAGCGCCAAGTGTATACGCCACAAGCTGTGATCAACGGACGCACCCATGCAGTTGGTTCGTATAAAGACCGGATTTTAGACGTTATTTCAGGGTTCAATTCTCAAGGAAAGGGCCTGTCTTCACAGATTTCGGTAACCTCGAAAGGGGAAGGACTTAACATCGTTGTTCCTGCGGGAGCAGTGGAAGAGAATGTAACCCTATTTATGGTTTCTTACAGTCCTGAGGAACGTGTAAAAATCAATCATGGTGAAAATGCCGGCAAATTCCTAACGTACCATAACGTTGTGCATAACAGTCAGGTTCTAGGATTAGTGAAGCCGACCGGTTTCAATATGGATTTTCCGATTGGAGAAATCACAAAATATGGTCAGGATGGCTGCGCACTTATTTTGCAGAGAATGGACTCAAACGGAAATCCTGGTCCAATCCTTGGCGCGGTTATCCTGTCTGATTTGTAAAGTGAATTTACTTAAATAATTAAAGAGTTCTAGCTGTTGATAGATTTCAACTGTTGAACGAATGACTTTGGAAATCTCGGAGCAGCTGGAACCTTCATGCCCATATCAGCGGCAATCGATGCCATATAACCAAGGCAGTTAGTCGCGTAATTCACAGCATACCAATAATTATAAGAACGCTTGTGTTTGTTTACGATGCGTACAAGTCTATCAAACTCAGCCTTGGTTAAGTTTACTTGATATCGTGCTGTCACATATGCATCTTCAAAGTCACCATCGCTAGGACCTGTTTCAGCGGGAACAGGTTGAAAATGTCCTTTAACCCACTGCTTTGGATCATCAGTAGCGGGGTGCAGTCCTGTTATTTGAACGCGCTTAGGATCTAGAACTCCCTTTGAATTTACAGGGATTTTTCCGTTCCGCAACTTCCCAAAAACAACACTCGCGTGGCCGTAATTGTGAGCGGCACGTGCTCTAAATTCCATGAAGTATGGCTTATTAGCATTTCCAGCGTCGTCGGAACTCAAACGGCTAGCAAAACTCGCAACTTTATTTTTCGATGAGGTAAAGCGAAGCGGGTTTGAAATACTCTCTTTTATAGATTCTTTAGATCGGACATTTTTAGTAAACGTTTTATCATAAGTAGAAATAGCAGACTCAACAGATTGAATATTCGTCGACGCTGAGCAAGCACTAATTACCACCGCACACAGCAACAAAAACAATATATTTACATATCGAGCAACCATCAGATTCCCGCTTTCCAATCCCCAGAAAAATACGGGCAGGATTTGGTCCTGCCCGTTTTTATTTAATTAGCCGTTTGTTACGACTGCAGGTGGCTCTTTGCCTTTACCTTTGCCGATAGTGCTACAGCCAGTTATTGAAGCAATTGCAAAAATTGCAACAAGGGTAACAACAATTTTGTTCATAACATTCTTTCCGAATCTACAGTTAACCATTTTCGATTACATGAATTGATATCGTCGATCAATATTGTAATCGCCAAGAAACCCCAATTTTTTTGGAGTGTGTTAATAATGTCAAACAAAATTAATATATGATTAACTGTGGCGAGTTGCTTGATGTTAACGATAATGCGAACTAGGATTTTGTTTTTATACAAAGTATTTTATGCTAACAGGATGGAATTAAGGGAGAATTTCGGTTGGCCGAGGCGTTATCAAACTATTTTAAACTTTGCATTGTTGTCGTAGTTAGCCTGTTAATCGGGCTGAGTGCTTCTCAGGATGCTGCTGCAAGGCAAGTTATCAGCGGTGTTGACGTTTCTCGCGGTACGATTCTAGTGCTAACCAGCAAGCGCAAATTGTATTACGGCTTGGGCAACGGCAAAGCGATTCGCTATAATGTGGGTGTTGGGAAACGTGGTCGACAATGGACCGGTCGTCGGTATATTGCCAGAAAGGCAAAAAAGCCGGCTTGGCAGGCAACACCAGACATCTTGAAGGATAAGCCGCATCTTACTCGCGTAATTCCGGGGGGAGCGCCGGAAAATCCTATGGGCGCGGCGGCACTTTTAATTTCCGGTAATGGTTACTATGCAATCCACGGTACAAACCGCCCTAGATCAATTGGTGGTTATGTATCTTACGGATGCATTCGAATGCACAACAAGGATATTCTCGATCTATATCAACGAGCGAGAATCGGCACACGAGTGATCGTACAGAATTGATTTGTCTTTAAAATCTCAATCGCCAGGTTAGCTACTCCAAATTTTAATAAAAAAAAGACCGGTAACGAGACCGGTCAAAAGTTATGGGGATTGGTAAAATTGCTGCCTGTGAAGGTCCAGCCCATATAAGCCCGCAGGCTGGGGGGGTATGCTGGTGCTCATGGACCGGACCCTTGAGGCAACACCCTATTTATCGGTTTCAATATCGGCAGCAGAAGGTTCATAAAGAGGCAATTTTGTGATTTCTTATGGTTATGTATTACTTCAGATTGCCTTGTTTATTGCTTGCAAATTCACAAAAACCCTTACAATATTGTTTCTATGAGTTCGTCACAAAGCAGCAATATTATTGCTCTTAATCCGCAAACGCAGCTAACCAAGGCTGATCCGAGAGTGATGTTTCACCGTCGTGAGCTCGATTTACTTATTCAAATGTATAGTTCCCGGGTTGGGACCGGCGAATGGCGCGACTATGCGATTGATATGTTGAAAGACAGAGCTGTATTTTCAGTCTTCAAACGTGCAAGCGATGTACCGCTTTATACCATTGAGAAGACCCCAAAACTTGCACGTCGGCAAGGCGAGTGGGCGGTGATTAATGCGAATGGATTGATTTTAAAACGCGGCCATGATTTGCGACAGGTCTTGAAGGTTTTGGATAAAAAGCCCAAGCTTTCAGCTGTATAAGGGCTTACATCCTTCATTCGTATTTTTGCGGCAGCACAAATTATCTCAACATCATTGTCTTTTCTGACCTTCTTGCAATCTCCATGTGTGCGGTCAGGTCTGCACCCTTCAGGCATCCACTCATCCCAAACCAAATTTTAGGATCACAATTATCATCAATCTGGTTGAAGCGCTAACTGGTTTGGAAACGCTCGGCAGCGGCTATTTAGTTGTTCTTTTATTCAGTTATTTATTCACAATTAAAAAAGGCGCCTTAACAGGCGCCTTCTTAATAATCTGTTTTATGTAGTGCTACTCGCGATTACCGAGGAACTGCAACAAGAACATGAACATATTGATGAAGTTCAAGTATAAGCTCAGTGCGCCCATCAGCGAGGCACGTGCCATCGCAGCTGTGTTTCCTGCAATGATGTCATACTCGTTTTTAAGACGTTGTGTGTCATAAACAGTAAGACCTGCAAAGATAAGCACGCCGATCACATTAATTGCGAATTGCATCGCGCTTGATTGGAAAAACAGGTTTGCCAGGCTAGCCAGGATCAAACCAATAAGACCCATCAGCAAGAACGATCCCATGCCAGAAAGGTTCCGCTTTGTAGTATACCCATACAGGCTCAAGCTACCGAATGCAGCAGCGGTAATGAAAAACGTCTGAACGATGCTTCCACTTGTGAAGACCATAAAAATCCAAGACATGGATACACCCATGACTGCAGCGAACGCCCAGAAGAGCATTTGTGCTGTGCCGGTCTTAAGTTTGTTGATGCCAAAGGAAAGCACCAGAACAAAGGCAAGTGGTGCAAACATAATCACCCAGCGCAGGGGACTTGCATATAGTGCCTGAGCGACGGCTGGATTGGATTGGGCAAAATATGCGGTTGCAAGGGCTGCAACACCGGTAACGCCAAGCGCGAGCGCCATGTAATTGTAAATGCTAAGCATGTAGGTCCGCAAACCTTCATCATACTGAACACCTTCGCGTGCGGTTCTTCCGTAGTTGAGCTGGTTCTCTCTGTAATCAGCCATATCTGTTTCTTACTCCCGAATTTAAACTGAAGCTAAAAGCTAGCGGCCGTCCACCCGGACGATTGCGTATAATATGGATATTATTAGTGTCAAACTCAAGGTGCATCAGGACAAACAGGGCCATTTAAACCCTAAAAATTGCGATATTTTGACGCTTTTTGGTTAATTTTAGCCCTGATCAGCCTTGTCAAAGCTCCCGTAGTGCTGGTGCTGCTTTTTCTCCCAGTACTTTCCACGTACCCACAAGGCCAAGGACTATTGTAAAGGCCAGCGCAGTCACGATGGTTGTCAATGCGACTGAGGGGAGGAAAGTAAACTCGAAATCCATGATTATTGAAATAACGAACCATCCAGCAAGGGTTCCGGCCAAAACAGCAAAAATCGCAGTTGCTAATCCTAATATCTTCAAATAAGAAACGAGCTCTGTTTTCAATGTTACCACCATATTCGTCCGTTCTCTTGTTCGTCCCATCTTGAAGGAATTGATCGATGATGTATCCAT
>JBCCBE010000073.1:0-17016 GCA_039814425.1 Pseudomonadota bacterium | reverse complement strand
TGCTTTGAGATCATTGCCTGCGGCCCCAACCAGACTTTCAAGTTCTGCTAAACGGTTTTTCTGAGCAAGCCTGAGTGCTGCAGCTGTTGGTGCTTCTGCACTAGCAACCAATCCATCCCAGCGCCAAAGATCTCCTTCAATTGAAACCAGCCGCTGGCCCGGTTTTAGTTTGCGTGAAAGGGTTTGTCCTTCTGATCTTGCAACAATGCCTATTTGCGCAATCCTGCGCGATAATTCATGCGGAGCACTGGTAACCGAAGCTAATGATTGCACGCCTCCCGGAAGGTCTGGATCTTCATAGACATCCCCCGGGCCTGTCCAATGTATTGGGGCTGACGGATCGGTGGAAATATCAAGATCTTCCCCAAGTGCTGCACCTAAAGCAGTTTCAAATCCGGGCTGAATACCGATATGTTCAAGAACAGCAGGAAACAGGTCCTGACCACCGTGATTAAGCATTTGCTTTAAGGTGCGTGATTCTGTTTCCAGTTCGCGGACACGGACTTCAGCTTCGTTGAGTGGAACCCGATTTTCCTGCTCTGATTTCCGTGCTTCCTGGGTTGCAGCTTCTGCTGTTTGAAGGGCAGTTTCAGCTTGCAAGATCACCCCTTCCAACCGGGTCACTTCTGCCTGTTTCGCGACAGGTCCATCGGAGTCGGCAATCTTCGCGGATACATCTGCAAATTCAGACTGCGTGGCAGCCAACTGCTGTTCCAATTGCCCTATGCGAGGTTGGGTTTCAGACATCACCCGGCGCAATTGGGTCTCACGGGCATTAAAGTCTGCAAGCTTCACAGTCAGGTCAGAAAGCTCAGCTTCTCGTTTTCCAAGAACCTGCGTTATCGTTTCCAGTTCCGCCCTGGATTTTGCTTCGGTCTCGCTTACCTGGGCACTTTGGGCTTCAAGTTCTTCGCGCTCGTTATCAAGGTTTGCCAAGGTGAGCTGATTGTCGGCAAGAAGTTGTTCTTCACGCGAAAGATCCGACTGTAATTGGGCAAGCCGGTTTTTTAATTCCGTACGCCGAAACTCCAAACGATTGGCTTCTTCATCCAGTTGGCTCTTTTCAATCTGCAAGCGCTGAACAATTGCCGCTGCTGCAACTTCTGCATCTCTAAGACCTGGAAGCTTTAAAGACACTACAGCTTCGTTCTTTGCAGCTTCCGCCTGTGCCCTGGCTTTCTCACCCATGGTGAGATTAAGCTGAGATAGGGCACTTTCGGCTTCGCCCTGCGTTTTTTTCGCAGCAACCCATTTTAGATGAAACAGCAACGCTTCCGTCTTGCGGATGTCACCGGAAAGATTGCGGTACCGATTAGCCTGACGTGCCTGCCGTTTCAGGCTTTCCAACTGAGACTCTAATTGCCCGACCACGTCTTCAAGTCGTCCTAGGTTGGTTTCCGCTGCCCGAAGCCGCAGTTCAGCATCGTGGCGGCGTGAATGCAAACCAGAAATTCCAGCCGCCTCTTCCAATAACGCACGCCGCGCCTGCGGCTTGGCCGATATCAATTCTCCAATCCGGCCCTGACCTACCATTGATGGCGACCGGGCACCGGTTGAAGCGTCTGCGAACAGCAGCTGAACGTCTTTCGCACGTACTTCTTTTCCGTTGATGCGATAAACAGAGCCGGATTCACGCTCAATGCGTCTTGTTACCTGTAATTCATCCGTATCGTTAAATGCAGCAGGTGCGGTGCGATCCTGATTGTCCAGAAACAAAGAAACTTCAGCAGTGTTTCGTGAAGGCCGGTTACCGGAACCCGAGAAAATTACATCATCCATGCCGGACGCGCGCATATTCTTATATGAGTTTTCACCCATCACCCAGCGTAGGGCTTCTACCAGATTGGATTTGCCGCAGCCGTTTGGTCCGACAACACCCGTAAGGCCGTTCTCGATCAGAAATTCTGACGGTTCAACAAATGATTTAAATCCAAGCAGGCGAAGTTTATTGAACTTCATCTGGGTTGCCCAGCATTGGAAACGCTACACCAAAGCCTCGATAATCTCGCCCATCGATTCGGCGGACATGTTGCCACTATACTTCGTTCCATTGATGAAGAAGGTAGGTGTTGCATCAACCCCATAATCCTCAGCCGCCTTTTTCTGAATGGACAGGATATTGGCTTGAAGTTCTCCGTTTTTCAAGCATGCGACGAAGGATTCCTGTGTAAAGCCTGCAAGTTTGGCAATCTTGAAAAGTTCATCAACAACTTTCTCGCTCCTCGCCCAGACAGATTGTTTTTCAAACAAAACATCGATCATTGAGAAGTATTTTTCTTCACCCGAACATTCCGCCAGCATAAACGCCGCTGCTGAACGCGGATCGAACGGAAATTCGCGAAAATAAAGCTTGGCGATTCCTGTATCGATGTATTTTTCTTTGATGGCTGGATACGCTGTCTTGTGAAAGGTACGGCAATGTGGACAGGTCATAGAGGCATACTCAATAATCGTGACCGGCGCATCTGGATCGCCAACGATATGTTCGCCCAGCGGACCTGGTTGCATCAGGCTGGATAGATCCTGGGCAGACACTTCATCTGGTGACAAAAGGACGCCTGCACCAACGCTGGCTGCTAGACCCGAAGCAAGGAAAAGGGTTTGTCTGCGATTAAGGTTCATCATGATCTCCAGATAAATTAAGTCTGCGTTGCGGACACATTGTTTTGGTATAGAGCTTCTAAGCTGAAAAAGAAGCCGAAACTAAGTCTAATTACGGTTTTTAGAATAAATTATACGTTACCTACCTGAATTGCGCATGAATACGCCGCGACCAAGCTTTTCAAGCACTTTGCGCAATTTTGGTTCTTCCACGGTTTCTAACAGGTGCGAGAGTTTGGCAGTTTCAGCTTTTGAAATCGTTCCCGATGGCTGGGTTTTGGTCCGCGCTTCCATGGCGACCGATTTTTGCACTATTTTCATACGGTTAACAGCCTGAAAACCAAAAAACAGATTTACGCGTTCAAGAACGGTTTTTTCTGAATGCTGAAAAAAGAGAGCAGACCCCTGATCACAGGCAACGATCAGCGTTGCCGGTTTAAACGGATCATCCTGATTTGAACGACGCGGCCAGGATATTTTTTCTGGCCTCGTGCAATCGGCAAATTCCTGATCTACTATTTCCGGCCATGCTTTGATTAGATCAATTGTCATGCCAGCCTTACGGGCAAGCGCTGGCTCAATCACTCCGCGCAAGGCATCTGCCACGGCTGTGGCATGTCGGGGCTTTTTACCAAACCCTTTACCTGTGGATTGAACCATGATTAATCATTCCCTGCCGCTTGATTTTTTGCAGCAAACCCATTTCCTAAATAGATGCATACCACCAGCTCGAATAAATCCAAAATCGCTACACCGTTTTCCCAGCAATTGCTGGCGTGGTATTTCAAGCATGCACGCACCATGCCATGGCGAATTCCGCCTGAAGATCATCATCAAGGCGTTCGTGGGGACCCGTATTACGTATGGCTTTCTGAAGTGATGTTGCAACAAACACAGGTTGCAACTGTACGTGATTACTTCTTAAAATTCGTGGAAAAATGGCCGAGCATAGAGGCGCTTGCAGCAGCCGACATTGAAGACGTGCTCAAAGCCTGGGCTGGACTTGGCTATTACTCCCGAGCCCGAAATCTGAAAAAGTGCGCGGATGAAGTGGTTTTGAATCATGGCGGTAAATTTCCATACAAACCGGAACAGCTAAAAAAATTACCTGGCATTGGTGATTATACCGCATCGGCAATCGCCTCGATCGCGTTTGATGAACCGGTTGCCGTAGTAGATGGTAATATCGAAAGGGTGATTACCCGACATTACGAAATCAGCACGCCATTGCCAGCGGCAAAGCCAGAGATACAAAAGCGCGTATCGGAAGTTCTTGACGCCGACAAACCCGGCGAATTCGCCCAGGCAATGATGGATCTGGGTGCAACCATTTGTACACCAAAAAGGCCCGTCTGCGGACTTTGCCCAATTAACCAAGACTGCGCTGCATTTTCATCGGGTGATCAGGAGCTGTTTCCCGTCAAACGGCCAAAGCCAGAAAAGCCTACGCGAAAAGGCGCAGCGTTTGTCATTTGTGATGCTACCGATAATGTTTTTTTGGAAAAGCGCGGTGAAAAAGGCCTGCTTGCCGGCATGTCGCAAGTTCCGACCAGTAACTGGACTGCCCGTCACAATGGGGCAACTGGAGAAGCAGCTTTTCCATTTAGCGCCGAATGGCAAATGTCCGGGATAGCGCGACACACCTTTACTCATTTCCATTTGGAACTGGAGGTATGGAAAACTAAATTTGCAAATGAGCCTCCGATTAATGGCTGGTGGTGCAAAAGTGAAAGTCTGAATGGTGAAGCGCTTCCCACCTTAATGAAGAAAGTACTTGCGAAGGCAGGGTTTTGAATTTGCGGTATGTACCCAGATAAAGAGAACGTCCCATCGTTCTGAACTGCTTCAAAATTTCATCCAACTCAGAACGAACGTCTCTTATTGGGTCTATTCAAGCCTTCTATTCGCGGCCATTAAGCCGCTCTCAACCCTGTATTACTGACGGTGAGAAGGATATTTTTGTAAATGCTCGACCGGTTTGATCTGCCATTCTCAATGCCGCCTTCTGGGGTTAGAATCGTTTGATTATTTACATTTGCCAATACCCTATTGGTCCAGGATTTAGTGTCCGTTCACATTACAACGATTGGATATGAGGCCCGAAGATTTTAACAAACTACTTGCCGTTACCCATTTGATTTGAGATGACACATAAAAAGGGGGATCTGGGTTATGAACCGCAGCACTTTTGTTCTGATTATATTTACTTGCGTAATGTCAATTTTCGCTGTGAAAGGCGTGAGCGCACAAACAGGTCTTATGGCTGCACCTTCAGGTACGTCAGAACAAATTGTCGTTCCCAAAGATCTCACTCGCGACGAAGTTCGCGATCTATTAAGTAAACTTTCTGATCAGCAGGTTCGCGATTTGCTGCTACAGCGGCTCGATGCAGTTGCTGAAGAAAACGAACAAGAAGATCAAGTTTCTTTGCGGTCATTGATTGCTCAAACAACTCTTAATGTTGGAGTGAGCGTATTTGGTTCTGCAAAGGCACTCCCCTCCTTGTTTACCGATGGCGCAGCAGGCTGGAACGCAATAGTTTCCAAGATCGGTCTGGGTGGCGTCTTTGGGTTTATATTTAGACTGTTTATTGCGATTGCAATTGGTCTGGCGGGTTTTGTCGCAATGAATTATCTGACCCTGTGGATCCGGCAACGTTGGTTTATTGCAAACCCAGACACTCTGTTTAAGACAATTCAGGTTCTGTCTGGCCGGCTTGTTCTGGATCTACTAAAGGTAGTCGCCTTTGTAGTGGCCAGCATGGCAGCAACGCGTATCGTGTATGATACTTCGGCACAACAGTTGCTGTCATTTAACCTGATTGCTTTCCTGGTTGTAGTAACCCTGCTCATGGCAACGGTTGCCCGGTTTAATCTGGCCCCATACGAACCGCAATTGCGGCTCATGTCGATGGATGATCAAAATGCTAAACGGATGTTTTGGTACACGGTCATGGGCGGGTTCACAATTGGTGTCTTTGCTTTTACCATGCAAGCGCAGAAGTTTTTCAATATTGATTATGCGACCTACCGGATTGGTTTCTGGCTAAACACGCTGCTCCATATCTTTTTTGCCATAGCGATTTATAAATGCCGGAACGGTCTAAGCCAGGCACTGATCGGCTCGGACAGTCTGATCGGACCGTTTGGAATTCGCGTCGCTTTTGCTTGGCCGTGGATTGCCATAGTGCTTACGGCCCTGAGTTGGTTTTTGGTGGAAGCAATCGCTGGCGCTGGGCGCTTTGACCTTTTGGATAATGGCGAAAATTACTGGACGTTGTTACTGATCGCATTCGTTCCAGTTTTTGATGCCGGCTTACGCGGCCTTGTGCGGCATCTAACGCCACCCCCTATTGGTGAGGGGCTGATTGCAGAGCGTGCACATGTGGCGACATTGGCCAGTTATGTGCGGGCGGGACGCGTCATCATGGTCGGTTTCATTCTGATGTTGCTTGCTGATATCTGGGATTTCAATCTGTTCGATACAGCTAGCGAAGAGGCGGGAACCCGGATTATATCCCAAATTCTTGATGGTTTTTTGTTTTTCCTAATTGGTTATCTGGCTTGGGAAATTGTCGGCCTGATGATTAATAGAAGGCTAGCCAAGGAGCACGGCGATTCTGGAGTTGATATGGAGTCCGAAGAGCCTGGCGGTGGTGAAGGGGGCGGTGCTGGCCTCTCCAGACTGGCAACTATCCTTCCGATTTTTAAGCTTGCTCTGCAGGTTGCAATCATAGTGATGACCATATTGCTTGGGCTTGGAAGGCTGGGAGTTGATATAACGCCTCTACTGGCTGGTGCAGGTATTGTCGGCCTCGCCATCGGGTTTGGTGCGCAAACCTTGGTACGGGATATTGTGTCGGGCGTTTTCTTTCTCGCAGATGATGCGTTCCGGGTTGGGGAATATCTGGTCATTGGTACGACCGTTGGGACAGTGGAGAAAATCTCTATCCGTTCATTACAATTACGTCACCACCAGGGACCGGTTCATACAATCCCCTATGGTGAAATTCCGCAGGTCACAAACAATTCTCGCGACTGGGTGATCATGAAAATGAAATTCACCTTTCCATTTGATACGGATGCAAACCGGATTAAAAAGCTCTTCAAAAGAATCGGCGCTGAAATGATGGACGCTGACTATTCAGGAGACTTAATCCAGACCTTCAAGAGCCAAGGGGTTTATGACGTGGATGATGTGGGCATTGTTATCCGCGGCAAATTCATGGCAAAGCCTGGCACCCAGTGGGTAATCCGCAAAGATATTTACAATCGCGTCCAGAAAGCACTTGATGAAGCTGGTATTCAATTTGCCCGCAAGGAAGTGCGGGTTCAGATACCGGGTATGGAAGGTACAGCACCGCTTACTGAGGACCAGAAACAGGTCGTTGGCGCGGCTGTTGCCGAGGCTGCCGATAACAAGGGGCTAGAGAAAAAGGGGTAAAGATAAACCCAGGCAAAAACCCAGAGATAGGCAAAAGTGGAACTTATTTACGTATTAACAGATCCAATTTTACCAGTCTTTGCCATCATGGCGATTGGCTTTGTCATGGGTAGAACGATGATCATCACGGTAGATGATGCGCGTGTCGTAAACCGGTTTGCGATGACCATCCTGATGCCCATATTGGGTTTCGACCTGATTGCAAACGCGCCAATATACACATTCAGCATTGCACCAATCCTGATCTATGCATGCGGTCAGCTTCTTGTGTTTTTGATCGGATTTTACATCGCTGCCAATATTTTCAAATTTGATTCACGGCAAGCGGTATTACTGGCCTTTTGCAGCGTATTTCCAAATACGGTTCTCTATATCCTACCAATTTCCAAGCTGCTTTACGGGGCAGATCAAATTCTTCCGATCACCACAATCATTACCTGGGATGCATCAATTGCCTTCGGCGCTGTAATTATCGCGCTTCAAATGATTGATCTTGGCAAAGTTGCGCCTAGCAAAGTAGCAAAGACACTTGGGAAAAATCCTCTATTACTTTCTATGGTTGCAGGTCTATTCGTCAGTCTGATGCGTATCGAAATTCCAGATTCCATCCAGACTTTCCTTGATTTTAACGGTGCTGCTGCACCGCCTGTTGCCCTGTTTGCGCTTGGAGTTGTCCTGTCACAAACCCGATTTACCTTCGAACTACCGATTATTACCTTTACCCTGGTGAAGTTTATCGCTTTTCCAATGGTGATCTGGCTGGGGTTTGAGATCTTTGCACCAGATTATCTGGGGCGTGGACAATTTCTTCTTGGTGCAGCGGCACCAGCTGGCGCTATGGCATTTACCCTTGCACTTCTGCATGGCGTGAAAACCGATGCGATTGCTCAGGTTATCGTGATTACCAGTGTCATAACGCTAGGTTCCCTGGCCTTACTGGCATGAGACCTTTTCAGTCGTTTCGCAGCCAGCGAAAAATAAAATAACTCAAACAGATATAAGTGGCATGGATTTTGCTTGACTACGTAGGACTACTTAGAAGCAAGGATTTTTACTATGCTAAGATTAATTGGGTTGATTATAATCTGCGGTTTCATTGTATTAACAGGTACCGGCCTACTTGAAATTGACGAAGCAATAATGCCGCTAATCCTGTTCGGCCTTTTTACAATCGCTATGATTTCCGCACTCTCGGCAGTTTGATGGGCCGGTTTTCAAAGTGAACAAAGCGCCCTAGGCACCGGCAGACAGAACGTCAGTGCGGTATTGTTTACGCAGTTCATCGATCTGTACCCAATTTGATCCGCTTTTGACGTGCCAGAACGTCCAGCCATTGCATGCATCAAGCCCCTGCACTCTTGCACCCATTCGATGAATTGAGGCTGCTTCCCCTTGATGCTCCAGAGAACCATCAATGCGAACTGTCGCTTTCCAGCGCTTTTTGGCGTCCGCCAGAACGGTGCCAGGCTTTAAATAACCTGTTTCCAGCAATGAACCAAAAGCAACACGAGGCTCGGCCCGTTTGCCGGTTGTAACAACCAGTTGTGGGGACTTTACGGGTTCTACCGCATCGATGCGTTGAATGGCTGCATTGATGTATTTGTCTTCACGATCAATCCCGATGAAATTGCGCCCCAGGCGTTTTGCTACGGCACCTGTGGTGCCTGATCCAAAAAACGGGTCGAGGATGACATCACCTGGTTTTGATGAGGACATGATTACGCGATGTAAAAGTGCCTCAGGTTTCTGAGTTGGGTGAACCTTATCGCCGTTTTCATCTTTCAATCGCTCGCCGCCATTGCAGATTGGAAATAACCAGTCAGAACGCATCTGTACTTCATCATTGGCCATTTTCATGGCGTCATAATTAAACGTGTAACCCTTTGCGTTTTGATCCGGTGACGCCCAGATCATTGTTTCATGGGCATTGGTAAAGCGGCGCCCACGGAAATTCGGCATTGGATTTGTCTTACGCCAAACCACATCGTTTAATATCCAGAATCCCAGGTCCTGAAGAGTAGTTCCGACGCGGAAAATATTATGATAGGAGCCGATCACCCAGATGGTGCCTTCCGGCTTTAGGACGCGGCGTGCTGCCAGCAACCAGGCCCGGGTGAAAGCATCATAAGCTTCAAATGTTGAGAATTGATCCCAGTGATCATCTACAGCATCGACTTTGGATTGATCGGGACGATGCAAATCCCCATCCAGCTGCAGGTTATAGGGCGGGTCAGCGAAAATAACATCGACTGAATTTTCCGGCAACTTTTCGAGCGCTGCGACGCAATCGCCTTTAATAATGGAATTAAGCCAATTAGCTTGACTGGAACTCTTGCCGCCGATATCAGCCAGTTTTACGACACTCATGACCCACCTCTACGCAATACAACAGGTTTAAAAACGTGATGAGTCTAATCTTACCGAATAGGGTAAACATTCAGTTTGAAAACACGGTTAATAAATCCTCAAGATTGGTTTCACCCCAAGACATGAATGATACGGCTTCTCAGCCTAGGCAAACGGAATGGACATGCTAATGGCAATTGATCTGGTGATCTTTGATTGTGACGGGGTTTTGATGGATTCAGAACTCATAGCATCGGAAGTAGAATTGGAAATCTATTCCGAATTTGGCTTCCAGTCCGAAACCAAGGAGTTTGCTGCACGGTTTGCGGGACTTAACTCGGAAGACATTAAGGCTCGAATTGAAGAAGACCTTGGTTATTCCCTACCAGACCGGGTGTTGGGTGAGGCTCGAAACAAGATTAATGAGCGCGTGATGAGCGAAGCACCTATGGTAGAAGGTGCCGATCTTGTTCTCGACCAGTTGGACCAGGCCCGCTGTATTTGCTCCAACTCTCCGCCAGAACGTTTAAAACATGCGCTGACGCGGGTCGGCCTATATGACCGGTTTCGTCCCTATGTGTTTTCCGCCCAGGATACCGATCCACCAATTTTTAAGCCAAAACCTGATCTGTTTTTGAAAACGATTGAAACTTTCGAAGTAAGCGCAAACCAGGCTATTGTGATAGAAGATTCTATTCATGGCATACAAGGTGCAAAGGCTGCCGGATGTCGGGTGGTTGGGTTTACCGGTGCAAGTCATACCTACACGGGTCACGCGGACGCGCTTATTGATGCCGGTGCTGAAACTGTCATCAACCGAATGCAGGATTTGCCCGGTATTGTCAGGGCATTCTCCGAATGGGACGGGCTGGTTTAGCGCGATTTTCCCTTAAATCTTACCGCTTTTTCTTGAAATCACTGTTCAGAATAACTATTTCCGTAGGGTAAGGTCGAAAGAGGAAGCTTCGACCATCATCTACGAACGACAAGAAAGGGATAGTCGATGACAAACACCGCCTATATCCGTCCAGCTTGGACACCAGTGACAATCGGACTGATGATTTTGGGCTTCATGATTTTCTGGCCTTTGGGATTAGCGATGCTTGCATATATTTTGTGGGGCGATCGCCTGGATGGCCTTAAACGTGAGCTTAATAACGCAACAGATGGTTTGAACAAAAGCTTCAAACGTAGTGGGCGTACAAAATATCACCGCTCTGGAAATGTTGCATTTGATGAGTGGCGCGAAGAAGAGCTTGCGCGCATTGATGAAGAGCGCCGCAAACTGCATGAAGCATTTGACGAATTCGAGACCTATCAGCGAGATCTGCGCCGGGCGAAAGATCATGAAGAGTTTGAAGCTTTTATGAAAAATCGTAAACCTAAAAAGGCCCCGCCTCGATCCGTAAAGTCAAAAGACGATTGATACAGGTTTATAATTTCAGGAAACAAAACGGGCCGCACGGCCCGTTTTTTTATGCATTTTTTATATGCACAATTCAGTAAAGATGTCTTAAGCTGCGACGACTTTTTTCAAGACAGTTTCAAATCGCTCTACTGCGCCATCGACATCCTTAAGTTTATCAAGTCCAAAAAGGCCGATACGGAAGCTTTGATAATCTTCACCTTCATCGCACATTAACGGTACGCCGGCTGCGATCTGCATTCCATTCGCTGCAAACTTCTTGCCGCTTTTAATATCGGGATCATCCGTGTAACTCACCACTACACCTGGCGCCTGAAAGCCCTTTGCCGCAACACTCTTAAACCCTTCTGCCTCAAGCGCTGCACGAATGCGGGTTCCCAATTCCATCTGATTGGCACAAACCTTATCAAATCCAAATTCTTTGGTCTCTATCATGATATCGCGGAACCGCCTTAAGGCATCCGTTGGCATAGTGGCATGATAGGCATGGCCGCCGTTTTCGTATGCCATCATGATATCATACCATTTTTTCAGGTCACAGGCGAAGCTGCTGCTACTGGTTTCGCTCAGTTTCGCGAGCGCCCGGTCACTCATCATGACGAGGCCTGCAGCAGGGGATGCTGACCATCCTTTTTGCGGCGCGCTTACCAGAACATCGACGCCGGTAGCGGCCATGTCGACCCAGATTGTACCCGAAGCGATGCAATCCAAAACAAACAATCCGCCGTGTTCATGCACCGCCGCTGCTGCCTGTTTGATATAATCATCCGGCAACATCATACCCGCTGATGTTTCTACATGCGGTGCAAAGACTACATCCGGTTTTTCGGTACTAATTTTAGCAACCAGCTCATCAATGGGAACCGGCGCGAATGGAGCCTGTGTGTTATCCAGAGATCTATGGGCCTTCATGACCGTAGAGGTTTTTGGCATATCACATGCTTCGAAAATCTGGGTCCAGCGATAGGAAAACCAGCCATTGCGAACAATCATTGCATTTTGATTGGTTGCAAACTGACGCGCCACGGCTTCCATCGCAAAGGTGCCACCACCGGGAATAATTGCTACCCCATTTGCTTTGTAGACAGATTTCAACATTGTTGAGATGTCGTTCATAACCTCCTGAAAGGCTTTTGACATGCTATTAAGAGAGCGATCTGTGAAAACAACGGAATATTCCAGCAGACCATCTGGATCGATATTTGAAAGCAAAGCGGCCATAACATTCTCCAAAAGTAATAGACTATTTTATAGTGATTTTTACAGAATTTTAAATGCGACCCATGCGACTGGTACTATTCAATTCCTACTATTGGTTAAAATAAAAAAGGCGGAATAAAATTCCGCCTTTGATTGTCTTGGAATAAGTGGGCGACTGCCCGCGCTGGGTAGGGGTGGACAGCCGCCCCTATCCGGAAATCAGGTAAACTCCGGATAAGCTTCTACCCCAACCTCAGACTTATCGAGACCCAGCGCCTCATCTTCTTCGCTTACACGAATTCCGATGGTGACCTTGAGCAATGTCCATACGATGCCACTAGCGACTACTGTAAAGGCGCCATAAGCAGCAATACCAACAATCTGTGTACCGAAGCTTGCATCGCCGTTTGTAAGCGGCACCGCCAATGTTCCCCAGATACCAGCAAACAGGTGAACCGGGATCGCACCAACAACGTCGTCGATCTTAAGCTTGTCCAGTAGTGGAACTGTGATCACTACGATTACGCCACCAATTGCACCAATAAGAATTGCCATAATCGGGCTTGGAGCCAATGGCTCGGCAGTGATTGAGACAAGACCGGCAAGTGCGCCGTTAAGAGCCATAGTAACATCGACTTTCTTGTACAAGACCTGCATTAGTACCATCGCAGCGACAACACCAGCAGCTGCAGCAAGGTTCGTGTTTACAAAGATCCGCGACACATCAGAGGCGTTCGCGTTATCACCGAAGGCCAGCTGTGAGCCACCGTTAAATCCGAACCAACCGAGCCACAGAATAAATGTACCCAGTGTAGCAAGCGGAATAGAAGAACCCGGCATTGGATTTACGCGACCGTCTACATATTTTCCTGAACGGGCGCCAAGAATAATTGCACCGGTCAATGCTGCCCAACCACCGACTGAGTGAACAATCGTTGAACCGGCAAAATCTGAGAATCCCATTTCGGACAACCAGCCGCCGCCCCACTGCCAGGAGCCTGAGATCGGGTAAAGTACACCGGTCAAAATTGCCACAAAAATCAGGAATGGCCAAAGTTTGATACGCTCGGCAATGGTACCTGAAACAATCGATGCAGTTGCTGCACAGAAGACCATCTGGAAAAACCAATCAGAAGCGACAGAATAATCGCCTTCGTTTGTTTCACCTGCACCCGGCCAGCCGTATGGCATAAAGGTTCCAAAGTAACCATTTACATCAGTGTACATCAGGCTGTAGCCGCAGACCCAGAACATCAGGCCGGCGATAGAATAAAGCGCAATGTTTTTAAGACACTGCATGGAAACGTTGCGGGAGCGCACGAGGCCTGCTTCCAGCATGGCAAATCCGGCTGCCATGAACATTACAAGAAAGCCGCCCATCAAGAAGAGCAGCGTGTTAAACACATATGCAGTGTCTGGTGCAGCTGCATCCTGCGCAAGAACTGGTGTCGCAGCAAGCATGCCTGCCCCAGCCAGTAAGAATTTTGTTTTGTTTTTATTTAACATAATTAAATCCCTGATTTTGTATGACCTAAAGCGCGTCAGAACCGGATTCGCCGGTACGGATGCGGATGGCCTGTTTCAGATCGTAGACAAAGATTTTACCGTCACCGATTTGCTCGGTGCGTGCAGCGCTTGTAATTGCTTCAACAACCTTGTCGGTCATTGCCGTATCTACCGCGACTTCAATCTTTACTTTCGGAAGGAAGTTGATGGCATATTCAGTTCCACGGTAAATTTCCGTGTGCCCTTTTTGCCGACCATAACCCTTGACTTCAGTTACCGTAAGACCCTCGACACCTACCTCGCCCAGCGCTTTACGGACTTCATCAAGTTTAAATGGCTTGATGATTGCCATGACAATATTCATGAGATTGTCCTTATTTTGTTGCCTATAAGTTTTTGGGAACAATAGAAATTCGATCCAGATTCAATTTGGATCAGCATACCCAGCAGCCCCAGCTTATTTTTAGGCCTGGCTCTGTGATGCGTCTGCTGTTAGTTTTTCTCTAGAGCGTTGCAAAAAACGCAACACTTCCCCAGGTGCGAAAAATTGAAAATAGCTATCTTGAGGATAACTGACCGTAATTAAAGCAAATTCAGCCGGTTCATGCGACCGAGTATAATGACGGAAAAAATGCAAGTCAGCATTTTCGGCAATCGGGTGAATACTGTCTTTAAAGGTTTCCTTTGTATTTCCTGTCCTAGTGTGAACTATCTTGTGAAAACCATTTAGACTTGACCCGAAAACCATGCGACATTTACTACCTTACAAATATATTGAAGAAATTGCCCGAGCCGGCTCAATCCGCAAAGCAGCCGAAACCCTAGCGATTACCCCTTCCGCCCTGAACCGGCGCCTACTAGCAATTGAAGATGAATTGGGTGTTGCAATCTTCGAGCGCCTTGCAGTCGGTGTGCGGCTCAATACGGCAGGCGAAATTTTGCTGGAACACATTCGCCACCAGCTTTCAGACCTGGAAAGGGTAAAATCACAGATCGCTGATTTGTCCGGGCAGCGCCGTGGACATGTTTCGATTGCCTGTAGCCCAGAACTGACCGGCGGTTTCCTACCCTCTCAGGTGCAGGACTATCAGCATCAGTTTCCAGGCGTTACCTTCAAGATAAACCGCCGATTTCGTAAGGATATCGATCTTGCTCTTTCCGAGCATTATTCTGATGTGGCCTTTGTTTTTGAACCAGCTAAACTGACCGACTTCCAGACTGTCTATAATCTTCGCCAGCCAATCCATTGCGTCATGAAGCACAATCATCCGCTGGCACAGAAAAAGTCAGTTCGCCTTTATGAGTGTGCAGAGTTCCCGCTGTTATTGCCAGATGTTTCCTGGGGTATCCGCCATCTGCTGGATCAATCGGCATCACGGCTGGGGCTGAACCTGCGCCCTGTAGTTCAATCGGATGCACGGGAATTTCTGCGCGACTATAAGCGCGAAGGCGGGCATCTGGCTTTTGAAATTCCCATCAATCTTAATCGGGACTTTGAGCCAGGTGGGTTGGTCTCCGTGCCGATTGATCCGCTTGATGTTCCCGAAGGATTCATTTTTGTAGGTCACCTTAAGGGTCGAACACTACCGGTTGCTGCAGCTCGGTTCATTGAGCAGGTAACAACCAAGATGGTAAGTTTGCTGGATGATCTGCCTGATCAATAAAACAGTTCTTCCACCCGGTTTCCTATTCTTCGACTAAGTCCTATATATAATCGGGAATATCGGAGGTGTGCATGTCAAACCCAAAAGCAGTAATAATTGGCGTTGGAGATGGTCTTTCCGCTTCGGTTGCTCAAACATTGGCCAATGACGGATATGACCTAATTCTGGCTGCCCGAGACACTGCCAAACTAGCTGAACTGGGTAAAGAAACTTCCGCCAAACTGGTCGCATGCGACGCTTCTGATGCCAATTTAGTCAGCGGTCTTTTCAACGCTGTGGACGGGGACTTACGAGTTATGATCTACAATCCATCTGCGCGGGTTCGTGGGCCGTTGGCAGAACTGGTGGCAGAAGACGTACGAAAAGCGATTGAAGTAACTGCGTATGGTGCATTTCTGGCAGGACAAGCTGCTGCTAGGATCATGCTTGAACAAACTCCAGACGAAACCGGCAAGCGTGGGACCATCCTTTTTACCGGTGCATCCGCAGGCGTTAAAGGTTTTCCGCAATCTGCTCCGTTTGCGATGGGTAAATTTGCCCAGCGTGGCCTTTCCCAATCGATGTCTCGTGAACTGCATCCAAAAGGTATTCATGTTGCCTGGATAAACATTGACGGTGGCATTCGAAACCCGGAAAGAACAACGCGCATAGACGCTGCAGATAATCCCGACTCCATGCTTGCCCCAGATGAGATTGCAAAAACCTACTTGCATCTGATTAATCAACATCGCTCGGTATGGAGTGAGGAAATTACAGTTCGACCATGGGTGGAGCGGTTTTAGGTTTGGTTACCTAAAGAATTGTACGTTACCCCGGTGATTTTCTCGCATTGCTTTTAAACGCGTTTGAAGATCGCCGACATGCAATTCGAGCTTATGGCCATCAGGATCAAGAAAATAAAACGATGCACCCTCCGATTTGTTTTCCGACCATTCGGTACACCCATATTGATTGAGGCGTTCGACTGAACTTTCAAACTCAGCTTCAGAACAGGACAAGGCGAAATGTGAATAGTCCTGCGATGATGTTAGTGAGCGCTCGTCGTCTTTAATCAGTGCCAGCCAAAGATCACCCATTTCCAAATAGGCGCCCTTGTCCCATTTTGCCACTGGAACAAACCCCAGTGTGCCGGCATAAAATTCAAGAGATTTTTCAATGTCGCGAACTGCTATCGTAATGTGATTAAGGCCAGTGGGCATTTTACTCCACGGCCTTTAATTGCGGCTTGGCCGGGGCATCAACCTGTTTGCTGTCCTCGAAATCAAGATCAACAATTTTGGTACCGCGTTTGGTAACCTTTTCCGCAGAAGTCAAAATGAGATCAACGTCCTTTTGCGCCTGACCAAAATGCGATGATAATTTGCGTACCCGATCATCAAGACGGCTTACATCTTCCATCAGTCGAACCACTTCACCCTGAATGAGGTGGGCTTGCTCGCGCATTCGGGTATCTTTCAATACCGATTGAATGACTTGTATCGAAAGCATCAGCAATGAAGGCGAAACAATCACCACCCGATAGCGATGGGCCTTTTGAACAAGGCCTTCGAAATTCTCATGGATTTCTGCAAAGATCGATTCCGATGGTACAAACATAAACGCTGTATCCTGGGTTTCGCCCTTGAGCAGGTATTTTTCTGAAATCGCCTTTAGATGCACTTCCACATCTCTACGAAAAGACTGGGCTGCAGATTTCGCCTGCTCTGGGTGTTCTGCTTTGCGAATGGCATGCCAGGCTTCCAGTGGAAACTTGGCATCGATGACCAGCGGCGGTGTATCATTGGGCATAAAGATGAGACAATCAGGCCGAGCTTGATTGGAAAGTGTGGA
>JBCCBE010000031.1:0-34003 GCA_039814425.1 Pseudomonadota bacterium | reverse complement strand
TTGGGGCTTAGAGTGCGGCGATTTATCAAAGCTTTTACCAAAGTAGGTTTTGACGAATTGTGACGAGCACTCTATCAATAAATCAATGACTCTGCGTTCAGTCATTTATTTTGGAGAGAATTACATGTCTGATGCGACGATGCATGACAAGCGTCCGCTTTCCCCGCACCTGTCAATTTATAAACCCATTCCAACTATGGTTATGTCGATCATGCATCGCGTTACCGGTGTGGCACTTTATGGCGGTACGGTATTGTTTGTTTTGTGGATATTTGCCGCAGCAGTTTCACCAGCCGCCTTTGAATTGGTAAATGGGATTTATGGGTCGTTTTTCGGACGCCTGATACTATTTGGATTCACCTGGGCTCTAATGCACCATCTTGCAGGTGGTCTGCGTCATTTCCTTTGGGATACCGGTCGCGGCTTTGATAAGCATTTTTCGACCAAACTTGCCTGGGTAACGCTCGTTTTTTCTCTTTCTACAACGATCCTGATCTGGATCATCGGTTATGTGGTGAGATAACGATGGCAGATTTACGCACTCCACTCGGCAAAGTTCGTGGTCTTGGTTCCGCCAAAGAAGGAACGGATCATTTCTGGCGCCAACGTCTTACTGCAGTTGCAAACGTACCATTGATTGGATTTTTCGTCTGGCTGATTGTCAGTCTAAATGGCGCTTCGCATGCAGAGGTAGTTTCAACCCTTTCAAATCCTTTCGTCGCGCTTGTGTTACTGGCAGTTATTTTCTCCGTCTGCCTTCACATGAAGCTTGGCATGCAGGTGGTAATTGAAGACTACATTCATGCAGAGGGCTTGAAGATCAGCCTTATAATTCTCAATATCTTCTTTTGTATTAGCATTGGCATTGCAAGCGCCTTTGCTGTTTTAAAACTTGGCTTTGGAGGCTAATTGCACATGGTTGCAAACGGCAAAACGAACGGTAAATCTTATGAATTCGTCGACCATTATCATGATGTGGTCGTAGTTGGAGCTGGTGGCTCCGGCTTGCGCGCAACACTTGGCATGGCAGAGCAAGGCCTATCCACGGCCTGTGTGACAAAACTCTTCCCCACCCGCTCACATACGGTAGCAGCGCAGGGTGGCATCGCAGCTTCCCTTGGTAATATGGGGCCAGACAGCTGGCAATGGCATCTATTTGACACCATCAAGGGCTCTGACTGGCTTGGTGATGTCGATGCGATGGAATATCTGGCACGCGAAGCACCACAGGCAGTTTATGAACTGGAACATTACGGTGTTCCGTTTTCACGAACCGAGGAAGGTAAAATCTACCAGCGTCCATTTGGTGGTCACACGACAGAATATGGAGAGGGCCCACCTGTGCAGCGCACCTGTGCTGCGGCAGACCGAACCGGTCACGCTATTCTGCATACGCTTTATGGCCAATCCCTGCGCCACAATGCGGAATTTTATATCGAGTATTTTGCAATTGACCTGATCATGACTGATGACGGGGTGTGCACCGGTATCATCGCCTGGAACTTGGACGATGGTACGTTGCACCGCTTCAACGCAAAAATGGTTGTACTTGCAACCGGTGGTTATGGCCGAGCCTACTTTTCGGCAACATCTGCGCACTCTTGCACCGGTGACGGCAATGGCATGATCGCTCGTGCAGGCCTGCCGCTTCAGGATATGGAATTTGTTCAGTTCCATCCAACCGGCATTTATGGTGCTGGCTGTCTGATCACAGAAGGTGCACGCGGTGAGGGCGGTTATCTGACGAACTCAGAAGGCGAGCGCTTTATGGAGCGCTATGCGCCCACCTACAAAGATCTTGCTTCCCGCGATGTGGTTTCTCGCTGTATGACGATGGAAATCCGTGAAGGACGCGGGGTCGGTCCAAAAGGTGACCATATCCATCTGCATCTAAACCATTTACCGCCGGAAACCCTTGCACAACGCCTGCCGGGCATTTCTGAATCAGCACGCATTTTTGCCGGTGTTGATGTCAACAAAGAGCCAATTCCGGTTCTGCCTACGGTGCATTACAACATGGGTGGCATTCCAACCAACTACTGGGGTGAAGTGCTTAACCCGACTGAAAAAGATCCAGACCGGATAACGCCTGGGTTAATGGCAGTAGGAGAGGCCGCAAGCGCTTCTGTTCATGGTGCCAATCGGCTTGGCTCCAACTCTCTGATCGATCTTGTCGTTTTCGGGCGCGCCGCTGCAATCAAGGCTGGCGAAGTTGTAGATCGCGACGGACCAATCCCGATGCCAAACACAAAATCCTGCGAAAAGATCATGGATCGTTTCGATGCACTACGGCATGCTGACGGCACGGTATCAACAGCAAGCCTTCGAGATGAAATGCAAGCCACTATGCAAGAAGATGCGGCCGTTTTCCGCACCGATGAAACCCAGAAACAGGGTTGCGACCGAATGGATGTCGCATGGAAAAAACTTAGAGACCTCAAAGTTTATGACCGCTCCATGATCTGGAACTCAGATCTGGTGGAAACACTGGAACTTGAAAATCTCATGTCCTGTGCGGTCACCACCGTCTATGGCGCAGAAGCCCGTAAGGAAAGTCGCGGCGCCCATGCTCATGAAGATTACAAGGATCGCGATGACAAGGAATGGCGCGTTCATACGCTTTCCCATATTGCAGACGATGGCGAGGTGAAATTGAGTTACCGCCCCGTTCACACCGACACTTTACTTGGCCACAATGAAGGTGGCATCGATCCGAAGAAACTCGCACCGAAAGTAAGGGTGTACTAATGGTTGAACTCGCTCTCCCAAAAAATTCTACGATTTCCGAAGGCAAGACTTGGCCAAAGCCGGAAGGTTCTACCAATCTTCAAGAATTCAGGATTTACCGTTGGAACCCGGATGATGGCAAAAACCCACAGGTAGATGCTTACTTTGTCGATATGGATGATTGCGGCCCAATGGTGTTGGATGGACTGTTGTGGATCAAAAACAATATCGATCCTACCCTAACCCTACGTCGCTCGTGCCGTGAAGGTATTTGCGGTTCCTGTGCCATGAATATTGATGGAACCAACACGCTTGCCTGTACCAAAGGCATGGACGAGATTTCTAGTACAATCAAAGTCTATCCGCTGCCACATATGAAAGTGGTTAAAGACCTCGTCCCGGACATGAATAATTTCTATGCACAGCACCGTTCAATCCAACCCTGGTTGCAGACGGTCAGCAACGAACCGCGCAAAGAATGGCTACAATCTGAAGAAGACCGTGAGAAACTCGACGGGCTCTATGAATGCATCTTGTGTGCATGTTGTTCCACGTCCTGTCCATCCTATTGGTGGAATGGCGACCGCTATCTGGGCCCGGCTGTTCTGCTGCAGGCCTATCGCTGGTTGATTGATTCACGCGATGAAGCGACCGGCGAACGTTTGGATGATTTGGAAGACCCTTTCCGGCTTTATCGCTGTCATACGATCATGAACTGCGCTCAGGCCTGTCCGAAGGATCTTAATCCGGCCAAGGCAATTGCAGAAATCAAGAAGATGATGGTCGAGCGACGGGTTTAAGGTCAGAGCTTTTCTTTGCCGGAGACGTTCGGAAAAGATGGTATTTTCTGAGACCAAAATTTGCTCGGTATTTCCAAAGGCGGTAGCGTTTTTTGTTCATCGCACCCTCAGCAGGATTGGCAGCGTAGTTAGCGCCCCAAGAGGATCAATCAAGACAACTCATCCGAATCGGTTAAGGAAACTGGCCTGGTCTATTTCCATTTGATAGAGCAGCCCATGCTTGCATGTTGGGTTTGCGGACCTTCTCCGGTTTCAGCAATCATTAGCATGGCTTCAACAAGCTCACGAGGCGCATCAGGAGATGGCTGATCCATCCGCCCAGCGTCAAGCCGACCATGGTATTTGATAACAGCATCATTCGAAAGCCCATAGAATTCTGGCGTACAAGCAGCCTCATAGGCGCTTGCAACCGACTGGCTTTCATCCTGTAGATAAGGAAAGCCAAATCCGTAATGTTCAGCGAATGCCACCATTATCTGGAACGAATCCTGCGGATAGGAAATCGGGTCATTGGCGCAAATCGCTGCAAATCCGATGCCCTCATCTTTTAAAGTCTCGGCATCATCAACCAACCGCTCGATGATAGCGACCACATAGGGACAGTGATTGCAGATAAAGGTGATCACCGTTCCATTTTCACCCGCCACCTCCTGCAGTGTCCAGTTTCTGCCATCGGTACCAGGCAAATCAAATTCTGGCGCCTGTATATCGAGGGCGGGGTTAGATGATAACAGCATTTTTTGGTTTCCTGATCCTTAGGTAAATTGCGGCATGCTCGACTAATAAACTTGCCTAACCTTTTTACTTTCGCAGTTTCCGATCATGAAATCGCATCTTGCTTTATAATAAGGGTTCTAATTTTTGTCTTCTGGCAAGTCGGGAATTGGAACAACGCCTATGCCTTCTTCAGCAAGACCAACTGCGTCCTCTACACTGGCCTTGCCGTAAATTCCCCGTGCTTCAGATTCACCATAATGGATTTTCCGCGCCTCTTCAGAAAACTTGTCACCCACATTTTCGGAATTTGCTTCGACATGTTTTTTCAATTCACGCAGTTTATCCATCAATTCTGATGGTAGGCTAGATGGCATATTTGCCATCGGCAGGCCTTCTGCCGCACCGTCACCAGCACCAGATTTTTTTGTGCCCGAAACGCCAGGCGCCATCAAAGCTTTGGAAACTTTCGTACTACCGCAATGCGGGCATGAAACAAATCCACGCTTGCGCTGTTTATCATAATCATCACTTGAGCCAAACCAGGCTTCAAACCTGTGGTCTGATTCGCAGATTAGAGCATATTTAATCATGCGACTTTCTCTACAATAACCGAACCGCCTTCAAGCACGAATTCACGGGTATTTTCAAGATTTGGAATTCGCCCGCGCGCCTTTGCCACTTGCGACAGGTCAAGCTCTGCCACCAGATAATCCGGCTCTTCGTGGGATAGTTCTGCAATAATTTCTCCCCACGGATTAACGATCAGCGAATGGCCAAAGGTCTCACGTCCATCCTCATGATCACCCCCTTGAGCAGCAGCAATCATGTAAGCACCATTTTCAATCGCTCGCGCCCGCATCAAAATATGCCAATGGGCTTTACCAGTCTGACGCGTAAACGAGGACGGTGCCGTCAGTATATGCGCACCGGCCAGAGCCTGTTCACGATAAAGCGCAGGAAACCTCAAGTCATAGCAAATCGAAATTGCAAACACGCCAAAATCTGTCTCGACAAGTTTAGCTGTCGAGCCCGGCTTATAAACTTTGGATTCGCGCCAGCTTTCCCCGTTTTCAAGATCCACATCAAACATATGGATTTTGTCATAGGTCGTAACTAAATGCCCATCTGGAGAAAAGACAAACGCGCGATTGGCAGCTTTTTCCTCACCAACTTTGATCGAATGCGACCCGATATGCAGCCATATACCAAGTTCACCAGACAATCGTTGGGCATGGGTCACTAAAGGGTCGTCTTCCTGCGGTCTGATTTCCTCAAACAGGTGCGAGCGCCGCTTTTGAAGAATTCCGCTCATTTCTGGCGTCTGGATATAGTGCGCCCCATCGCCTGCAGCTTTTCGCACCAGCGCATCCATCATCGCGATATTGTCATGAATCACAGTGCCAGAACGCATCTGAATGCAGGCTACGTTTAGAGTTTCCATGTTTTCATCCAAAAATCTGTAGCAACTCTTCTCAGGGGTAAATACTGGTGCATGCAGGATGCACTGGCTAGGACACAATACTAAATTTTTCCTATCGCTCTGTCCATGTTCAGCAGAATACTGCTTTTCAAGCAGGATCGGGGAAACTTTCTGACATAAGATTTAGGTAGTTTCCAACAGCCAGCCAAGGGATCAAATATTTTTGAACGAAAGCCTGCCTCTTTGGATCATGCAATATGACATGAGGCTTGGAATTGCCCGGAAAACTCCTAATTCTAACCCTAAGGTCAAAACTCAATGATTTTTAGGCTTAAGGAGAACGAAATGTCTGCTTCGAAACTCACCCGCCGTAGTCTCATCGCTTCTGGAAGTGTTGTTATTGCCTCCAGCTTTTCAAGGCTCATATTGCCCGCCCAGGCAAAAGATCTTGCGCCCACGCCAACAATGCGAGGCGGATCGAATAACTATTTACCCGGTGCGCCAATCGTTAAACGTATTGGCGGCGGTGGCTTTTGGATGACGGGCACAGTACGCCGCGCAGGCGACGGGGCACCTCTTGGAGGCCAGCGCATCCAGATTTGGGCGCATACGACCGAAGGCCATGAGCGCGACCCTCAAAGTCATGGCGCAACCCTGACAAACGAAAAAGGCATGTACCGCATGGAAATGCCGCAGATCGTTCCGGCCTTTGGCCAACCACATGCCCATCTCGCCTATGACAGCGAAGAATTTAAGACTGTCTTTCTTAGACCGGTGATGTCGAGTGCTGCTGACACAAGCTTAAGCGCAGATTTTGTTCTCGAGCCGAGCTAAGTGATCAATTTGGGAACGGTATGAACCAAATTCGAGCACCGCTAATCTGGTGTGCGCTGTCTTTTGTGGCAATCATCCCGGTACTGGCAGCCGCTTCAAGTCCTCTACTTGCATGGCGGGAACCGATATACATAGTGGCTGGATTTGCTGGCATTATTGCACTTGTTCTTATGCTTTTTCAGCCGCTTTTGGCGGCAGGATACCTGCCCAGCCTTGATATACGACATTCACGCACACTTCATCAGATCATCGGATTAGTGCTGGTTTTGGGTGTCATTGTTCATGTTGGCGGGCTTTGGATTACCAGCCCACCCGATGTCATAGACGCGTTACTGCTAAGATCACCAACGCAATTTTCTGTCTGGGGCGTAATTGCCATGTGGGCCGTTTTTGCAACGGCACTACTGGCCGCGTTTCGCCGCCGCCTGCGTTTACGACCGCGCACCTGGCGTTTTGCCCATACCGCGCTCGCTATTGTTATTGCGCTTGGAACTGTGATTCATGCGCTTTTGATCGAGGGAACCATGGAACAAACGACAAAGATCGTGCTTTGCGCTTGCGTGCTTTGCGCAACCGGAAGGATTGTTTGGAATTTGCGCGGAAGATGACAGCCCTTCACACTTTAAGCATTGCGTCCAGCTTGCCCGCACGATCCAATGCATGCAGTTCGTCGCAGCCACCGACATGACTATCACCAATAAAAATCTGCGGAAACGTTCTTCCACCGTTTGATTTCTGTATCATTTCGGTTTTCAAACCCTGATCCCAAGTCGCATCAAACTCGATAAACGTTACGCCTTTCGATTTAAGAAGCCGCTTGGCCGCCGTACAAAATCCGCAAAATTTCCGCGTATATATGGTTACTTCCGGCATTACTGTCTCCGATGATTTTCACTGACAGATATAGGTCTTACAGTTCCGTAGTTTCAACCTTTGCAAACACCAGAACATCAATAGATTTTACGCCGCCACGTTTTAGGGCACGGGTTGCCGCATTCACGGTCGCGCCGCTGGTGTAAACATCATCGACGAGCAACACCCGTTTACCTTTTAAATGAATCTTCTCAGATTGTGGCACAACAAAAGCACCAGAGACATTGTCAGCTCTTTGACGTTCAGAAAGTCCGACCTGTTGTCTGGTCGATTTCCGTCGCTGTAATGTGAGCGGCATATAGGAATGGTTTTGATTGGATACGCAATGGCGGGCAAGCTCCGCAGATTGATTAAATTTACGTTGCCGCAATCGCGCTGGATGAAGCGGTATCGGAATAATAACGTCTGCATCATTCAACAATACGTTTCCGGACCTGCGCATCCAAATTGCCATCCACTTCGCCAGTTCAGGGCGATCTGAGTATTTCAACATGGAAACCAGTTTTCGCGCGTAATCATCATACAACATTACAGCACGCAATCTCTCAAATGGTGGAGGGTTTGCAATTGCCTCAGCACTTATTATTCCCTCACCCATGTCAATAGAGAACGGAGTACCTAACACCGGACACATTGGCTGATTGATTAACCGCATTTCCCGCCAGCACCGCGCACAACATCCCCCCTGGCGGGTCACGATTGTATGGCATATCAGGCAGGTTGGTGGAATTATCTGATCAACTAACTTTGAGGAAAAATCCACAACCCGTTTTTTCAAACCAAATATTGAATTGGTATTTTGCATAGGCACAGGATAAGCCTAGACCATGCAAAATACGAGTCCGATCCCCATTTTCAGTCCAAAACGCTTGAATGCCGTTCAAGCGCGTGCAGCAAGAATCGGGAAGGCCGACAGTTTCTTTTTGGCAAAAATTGCTGCCGGATCGATTGCGGAAAGACTAGCGGTTACCCAGCGCGAATTTACAAATGCGGCAGACATTTTTAGTCCAGCTAATTTTATGACAACAGAACTTGAGAAACTGCAAAATGTCGGTGAGGTTAAAAAGATTGGATTTTCAGCAGAGCAATCCTGTTTAAATCTGGAAGCACCACCGCAGACGTTTGCTAATCCTGAGATACTGCCTTTGGTTGCAAATAGCTTATCACTGGTTACTTCGTTATTTGGCCTGCATTGGTCGAACGATATTCCCGGAACATTCATTCAAATTCGTAAAGCTCTAAAGTCCGATGGATTGTTTATGGCTGCCCTTCCCGGCAGCCAGACGCTAACAGAACTTCGCTCTTGTTTGATTGAAGCAGAAAGCCGGCTAACTGGCGGTGTCAGTCTTCGAGTGGACCAGTTCGGCGAGGTCAGGCAATTTGGCAATCTGTTGCAGCGCGCAGGCTTTGCGCTACCGGTAGCTGATACCGAAATTTTCACTGTCCGTTATACCGGTCTTAAATCATTGATTGCTGACTTACGGGCGATGGGTGCTTCAAATACATCTGTAGATTATAGTTTTAGACCTGCAAGGGGACTGTTTGAGCTCGCAGAAGAAATCTATCATGAACGCTTTGCTGATCTTGATGGGAAAATTCGAGCAACTTTTGAGATTGTGTATTTGACTGGATGGGTTCCGCACGCATCACAGCAAAAGCCGCAAAAACCAGGTAGTGCAAAAAATCAACTGAAAGATTTTATTTAGCAGCGGGGCTTATTCTGCCCCATCATCAAAAGCAGTGGTGACGGCAGACCGGACTTTTTCGTAAATCGCATCTTGCTCTGAGGCATAGTTTTGTATGCCACCAATAATCGCAACACTGACAACTAGGCCAATAATACCGTATTCAATGGGAGCAGTGCCCTTGATACAATTTTTGAACTCGCGAAGTTTTGACATAGGTTCGCATCCTTTTCACAACCCCACCTTAAGTCAGAGGCACTAAAATAACCGTAAACAGATATGATTAACACTTACTTCGATGGAAGCTTTGAACCACAGTCTCCATTGAATCATATGTAGAATAGTCCGTAACAGCCGTTATTCCGGCTTCAATTTATCCATAACCGTTTTGCGTATGGTGTATCTCTTCACAGGCTTCACAGACCCGGTAATCGTATTATCAATACCGTTGAAATTACCTGCATATTGTCTGGAGGTTTTATCCAGCATGGGCGTGGCAACGATCGTAATCACGATTACAGCCATTCCAAAAACCAGCGCCATTCTAATGCTCGTTTCGCCTGACCGATTACGCAAAAACGTTTCGGGCCCAGTCTTTGTAAGTTTATGTGTCATGGTAATTTCTCAAACGCTGATGATCCAGGAACAGAAAAACGCGTTAAGGTTAATTTTGACTGAATAGGCGCACAAACAGCAATTAAATCAACGTTTTGAGGCTACAATAGATCAATCAAAGGTGGGATCAGCGGGGCATCAGCCGCCGGCATCGGATAATCGCGCAGCTCTCGACTACGGACCCACTTCAAATCCTGTCCCTCCTGTGCCTGCGGATGTCCTTCCCATTTACGGCAAACATAAAGCGGCATCAAAAGATGAAATCCTTCATAACGGTGGCTGGCAAAACTCAACGGCGCAAGACAGCTTTGCCAGGTCGTTATATCTAGTTCTTCCTTTAGTTCCCGGATTAAAGCGTCTTCCGGGGTTTCGCCTGCCTCGACCTTGCCACCGGGAAACTCCCATAGCCCAGCCATGGATTTACCTTCCGGGCGTTGCGCCAATAATATCCGATTGTCTGCATCAAGCAGCGCACAGGCACTTACGAGGATCAGAGGAAGAGAATTGGGATCAGATGTCATTCACTTATCCAAATTTGAGCGGCAAAAAAGGCTGATCGTCAGGCTCTTGATAATAGGCGTAGCGATAGACCTCTTTAAATCCAAAGCGTTCATACAACTTGATCGCAGACTGGTTATCTGCGGTGACCTGAAGCCATGCCCTACTGGCACCATTTGCCTTTGCCCACTTAAGAGCCCCGGTCAATATCGATTTTCCGTATCCCTTGGCCCGATACTCTTTGTCTACAACCACATCGAAAATACCAACCAGATCCCGGTCATGCACGCAACGCAATGCAGAGGTTGGTATCTCATCCTCACCAATTACAAACAACCCGCTGACAGCTTCAATATTACCGATGACCTCTACCAGTTTTGCTGCCAGATTCTGATCATCATTAGACAAATACAAAAAGCTGCTTACCCAGGAGCCAAGGTCTTGCAGGGGCAACCGATCCAACTCACTTGAAAGGTCAATCAAATCCAGATCAACGGCCATTACGATGCTCTCATCAAACCGTTGCCAGTTTTTGGCGACTAACAAATCGGCCAACCCTTGCGGGGAAAGGGGTGATAAGCGAAAAACGCCAGGTCGTCCGATTGCATGAAAATGATCGCACGCCGAAACAAGCCGGCTTTCAATTGCGCGGGTATCAGACGGGTCAAGTGGATTAACAGAATTCAAGCGTTTCGCTGGATAGTCCTCGGTTAATCGGATTACCCATGTTCCATCGTAAATCGTCGTGCTTGCGGGAAACGACCTAAAACTGTTTGCTTCAAGTCGCCTAACCTGTGCAAGCTGCGCTGCTGCCACCTGTGATGAACCCGACTCATCCTCAATCAACTACGATAATCCCCGTTGATCGCGACATATTCCTTGGTGAGATCACAGGTCCAAACCTTTGCTTGTCCTTTGCCAAGACCAAGATCAACTGTGATATCGATCTCATCGCGGTGCATGATGGAAGAAGCTTCGTCCTCACTGTAATCGGGATCGCGTTCCCCATTGCGGGCAACAATCAGGTCACCAAAAGCGATTTCAAGTAAATCGCGTTTAGCTGGTTCTCCAGCTTTGCCAACAGCCATGACGATGCGGCCCCAATTGGCATCCTCTCCTGCAATAGCTGTCTTCACCAACGGAGAATTAGCGATTGCCGAGGCAATATTGCGCGCAGAGCGATTATTCTTGGCACCCTTTACCTGAATGCAAACTTGTTTCGTAGCGCCTTCCCCATCGCGCACCAATAACATGGCAAGTTCATGCATCACCTCTTGAAGCGCTTTGCGGAACGGGCGCAATTGCGGATCAGAACTGTCGCTGATTTTCTTTCCCTTGCCACAAGACATCAATAAAACCGTATCGCTGGTCGATGTGTCACTATCCACAGTCACAGCGTTGAAGCTTGTCTTGGTCGATTTTGACAAGAGTTTTTGCAAAATGTCATGGTGAATTGGAAAATCGGTTACCAAAAACCCGAGCATGGTCGCCATATCAGGCGCAATCATGCCCGAGCCCTTGGAAATACCATTCAATGTATATGTTTTCCCGGCCACCGAAAATTGCCGAGTGGAAAGTTTGGGATAAGTATCGGTAGTCATGATTGCCTGGGCAGACTCATACCAACCATCCGGCTTTAAAACCGCCGCGGCCATTTTAAGCTTTTCCTCAAACCCGGATGCATCCAGTGGTTCGCCGATGACACCAGTGGAGGCAAGAAAGACAGATTTTTCAGGGCAATTTAGAACAGATGACGCGGCCTTCGCCGTCAATTCCACTGCGTCCACGCCGCGCTTTCCAGTAAATGCATTCGCATTGCCGGAATTAATAACGATTGCCTTTGCCTTACCTTTGGAAAGATGTTTACGACACCAATCGACCGGTGCAGAGGGACAGCGCGACTTTGTAAACACGCCCGCGATTTCAGCAGGACGATCAAACACAATCAGACATAAATCCTTACGTCCGTGGTATTTTATACCGGCCTCAATCGCGGCAAGCGCCACGCCTTCAATAACCGGCATTTCAGGATAGAGCCTGGGCGCAAGTGGTGAAACTTTAATCGTCATGACTAAATCAGAAACTGTCTTTCTTGAGAATTGTATTCTGGGTGCGTGATATAAATCTACTCTAGAGCTTCAACCTTGGCTTTTAAATCCTCATCAAGGATTTCAAATTTGTGATCAACGCGCGCTTTTTCGATAAGTTCAAGATATTTCTCGCGAGCTACCAATTGTCTCAGCTGTTCCTTTACATCGTCAAAAGCAGGCGGCTGTTGCTCACGCTCTTCTTCTTTCAAAATAACATGCCAGCCAAACTGGGTTTTAATCGGATCACTGGTGTATTTACCTGCTTCAAGTGCAAACGCCGCGGTTTCAAATTCCGGGACCATCTGGCCTTTTCCGAAATAACCCAGGTCGCCGCCGTTAGGCCCACTTGGCCCGGTCGACTTTTGTTTTGCAACTTCAGCAAAGTCCGCACCGCCATCAAGCTCTTTGATTACTGCTTGTGCCGCTTCTTCAGTTTCCAACAGAATATGTCTGGCACGAACCTCTTTGACGCTTGGAACGTTCTTAATTTCCTTGTCGTAGCGCGCTTTCATCTCTTCATCCGTGATTTTTTCCAAAGCCTGGCGCTGAAAAATTGTATTATGCAAATTACGCGATCTGTTAAACGCAAGTCTCGCCTTGAAGTTTTCATCCTCCGCATAACCTAATTTTTCGGCTTCAACGGCAAGGAGCTTAATATCAATAAGCGCATTGAGAACTCGGGCGCGACGCTGTTCTTGCGGTACCTCGGCAAATTGCTGTTGCAAATCGCTTTCAGCAAGCGCCAGTTCACGTTCCGTCACTTCAATGCCATTTACAGTGGCAATCACTTTATTGCTATCTTCCTGCGCCCAAGCTGAACCAATCAGGAGCAAAAAAAGAAAAAAGAAGACAGAATATCTGGCTATGCGGCCAGGCTGAATAAGGGTCATAGAGTTACCTTTCGATTGAGAACCTTTGTCAAAACTGCCAAGCTTGGCGTTGTTTTCAAACAAGTTGCTTTTAATCATAGCGTTGACATGGCTTTTCGCCACTCTTATCTGTCCAATGTTCGAACGTCCAGTTCTGTGACGGGTTTTTTGAGAAATCGTCATTGGTTGGACAAAAGCGGTTGGCTCACCATCGGGATATGGTAAACCAGATTCCGCGGCAATCATATTTACGAGAGACCATATGGGAATTTTCAGTGGCATAGCGAGCAAGATTTTTGGCTCAGCAAATGAACGCGAAGTACGCAACCTGAACCCCAGAGTACAGGAAATCAATGCGCTGGAAGGTGAAATGGAAGCACTTTCTGATGACGCTTTGCGCGGTAAAACCGATGAGTTTCGAGCTCAACTGGAAGCAGGCACAAAACTGGATGATTTGCTGGCGCCAGCCTTTGCAGTAGTCCGTGAAGCTTCAAAGCGTACCCTCGGGATGCGGCATTTCGATATGCAGCTTGTCGGCGGCATGATACTTAACGGCGGAAGTATCGCCGAAATGCGCACCGGTGAAGGTAAAACACTGGTTGCAACCCTTGCTACCTATCTCAATGCACTTGAGGGCAAAGGCTCACACGTTATTACCGTCAACGACTACCTGGCACAGCGCGATGCGGAATGGATGGGAACAATTTACGGATTCCTGGGCATGACGACCGGTGTGATCGTTAACGGAATGGATGATGCGGAACGCCAGGAAGCCTATCGCTGCGATATCACTTACGGAACAAACAATGAATTCGGCTTTGATTATCTGCGTGATAATATGAAATTCGAATTAGAAACCATGGTCCAGCGCGGTCACCACTTTGCTATCGTCGATGAGGTTGACTCGATTTTGATCGACGAAGCGCGTACCCCGCTAATAATTTCCGGCCCGCTTGATGACCGGTCCGATCTCTACACCACTATTGATAAGTTTATTCCGCACATTGCAGATGAAGATTTTGAACTCGACGAAAAACAGCGCTCGGTTACCTTCTCAGAGGAGGGCAATGAGAAGCTTGAGAAGTTACTCAACGAAGCTGAACTCTTAAAAGGTGAATCGCTTTACGACATCGAGAATGTCTCCGTAGTCCATCACATCAACAATGCATTGAAAGCCCATAAACTATTTACCCGGGATAAGGATTACATTGTGCGCGGAGATGAAATCGTCATCATTGACGAATTTACAGGTCGTATGATGCCAGGAAGGCGTTTTTCTGAAGGTCAGCATCAGGCACTTGAAGCAAAAGAAAAAGTGACTATCCAACCGGAAAACCAGACACTGGCCTCGATCACCTTTCAGAATTATTTTCGGATGTATAAAAAACTTGCGGGCATGACCGGTACGGCAATGACGGAAGCCGAAGAGTTCGGCAATATTTATGGGCTTAACGTCATTGACGTGCCAACCAATTTACCCGTGGCACGGATTGATGACCACGATGAGGTTTACCGCACGGTTGAAGAGAAATACTCAGCCATTGTTGAGCTGATCAAGGAATGTCAGGAGCGAAACCAGCCAGTTTTGGTTGGCACGACTTCTATCGAGAAATCAGAATTGTTAGCCGAGCTAATGAAAAAGAACGGCATGAAACAGTTTCAGATTCTCAACGCCCGACACCATGAGCAGGAAGCGCAAATTATTGCAGAGGCCGGTGTACCCGGCGCGGTTACTATCGCAACCAACATGGCTGGTCGCGGTACCGACATTCAGCTTGGCGGAAACTTTGATATGCGATGCGCCAATGAAATCCCGGAAGATGCGACCGATAAAAAGCGCGTGGACATGGAAGAAAAAATCCGATCTGAAATTGATATAATGAAAGAAGAAGCGAAAACGGCGGGCGGGCTTTACGTCATGGGTACTGAACGCCACGAAAGCCGCCGTATCGACAATCAGTTGCGCGGCCGTTCTGGCCGTCAGGGTGACCCTGGACACTCGAAATTCTTCTTGTCGCTGCAGGATGATCTGATGCGTATCTTTGGATCAGACAAGATGGATGGGATGCTCAAGAAACTCGGACTTGAAGAAGGCGAAGCCATTGTTCATCCCTGGATAAACAAAGCCCTGGAACGGGCCCAGAAAAAGGTTGAAGCACGCAACTTTGACATTCGGAAGAACTTGCTCAAGTTCGATGATGTTATGAACGATCAACGTAAAGTAATTTTTGAACAGCGCATTGAAATGATGCATGGCGAAGACCTGCAAGAGACCATCACCGACATGCGGCATGACACCATTGATGATCTGGTTGCAAAACACATTCCAGAAAAAGCCTATGCCGAACAATGGAACACGGAAGAACTAAAAACCGACGTGCTCAACGAACTTAATCTTGATCTGCCGATAGTAGAATGGGCGGAAGAGGAAGGCATTGACGAAGAAGTCATCATTGAACGCCTGATCGACGCATCCGACACAGCAGCAGATGAAAAGGCTGTACGCTTTAACAGCCTTGATGACGGCCTCACCCTCAATGTGCAAAAACAGGTCATGCTGCAAACCCTTGACCATCTTTGGCGTGAACATCTCGTCAATCTTGATCACTTGCGGTCGGTTGTCGGCTTTCGCGGATATGCCCAACGCGACCCATTACAGGAGTATAAGTCAGAGAGTTTCGAGCTCTTTCAGACAATGCTATCAAATCTGCGTCATGCGGTTACTTCCCAGATGATGCGCGTTGAGCTTGTAGATCCAAATGAAATGGAACAGCCTGAAGAAATTCCAGAGATGTTCGAACAGCACGTACAGCTTGATGTTGCAGGAGAAGAAATCCCACAAGTAGATGCTGCGACAATCGAAAGCTGGGGCAAGGTTGGCCGCAACCAACTCTGCCCATGTGGTTCCGGCAAAAAGTACAAACATTGTCACGGGCGATTTGCTTAAGGTAAATTACATCAAACTTGGTTTAGCCAACTTGAGTTACCTGTTGGTTTTACCGCAGTTAATTGCAATCAGATTGGCACAATATTGATGGAAATCGCCGGTTCTGGCCGTATTATTCTCGGGCTGCTGATTGCGGAATAGCAATCTGTGTTACGGTCTGGCGAAGGACTGCCGGTTGCTCTGATATAGCCTCTGCAACCGTTTCGGCTTGCGATTGTTGACTAATTTCAGCACTGATCGGGTTAATGCTCTCACCTTCAGGCTTGGCTTCCACCAATACTGTTTCTGTAGGTGCGGTTGAAGGTTGATCAGGCTTACTAGGAACTGGAGTGGTAACAATCGATGTAGGCTGAGGTTCCCATACAGCTACCGTACCAATGGTTGGATCTGCTTTAATAGAAGCAGTTTGAACTTTTGGCTTCTTTTCTTCCGGTAAAAACGGGTTGGTCAGGTCACGTTTTAAGATACGGTCAAAAACCTCCTGATCCTTTTCCTGCTTTTCGTTAAAGGCCAGCGCAAGGCTTCTTGGTGTCTTTGCTGACGGGCATTCCTCGCGAGAACTAAAACCGGTACCTTCGTCAGTATATCGATTAAAGACGTAGCGTTTTTCACAGACATTGACCTTAGGTTGTTTACGCGTCACCTCAAAGTGATCGCTACCCTCTTTCAACATTTTCCAGAAGTCAAAATATTTGTGGCCGGCATGTTTGACCATGTTCTCTGCAGTCATGCGAAACGGATAGGCCTGAATTTGAAATGCCTTCTGCCCGCCTTTAAAAGCTTCACGAGCAAGAGAATATAATTCTTCTGCATATTCATCCGTCATTGAATAACAACCGGCAGAAGAACAGGCACCGTGAATCATAAGGTAAGAACCGGTCCGATCATTTGCCCGATCATACTTGTTTGGAAAGCCCATGTTAAATGAAAGATGATAGCTTGAATTCGGGTTCATCAGTCCAGGCGATACATGGTAAAAACCCTCCGGCGCTTGCCGATCACCTTCTTTGTGCTTAGGCCCGAGCTTTCCAGACCATTTGCAAATCTCATAATCTGTCAGCAATGCATATTTGCCGGTATTGTCTTTCTTCCAGACCTCCAAAACATTTTCCTGTTTGAAAATACGTAGCAGGATTGGAGAGGCAGCCGTCATGCCCTTTGCTTTGATCGACTTAACAAGAGGATCAGGGATTGGCCGTTCATGTTTCGGAATCCCGCTTTCGAGCACACCATTACATGCCGCAAGCAGTGTACCGGCGAAAATTACAGTGGTTAATTTGGAAGCAGTTTTTCTCACGGGATTAAAGACGGCTCATTACTCTTGATTACATGCTGACAATATATACCGATTGCTGGTTATCAAGCTGTTACTGATAACATATACGCGAGTACTAATTGCAAAAACTTGGCAAAATCAGGACAGATTGCGTCCCATAGCAAGAAATTTTTCCTGACGCTGGCTACGCAGCGTATCTCCGCTAAATTCCGCCATCTCCTTTAAAGCCCCGGAAATTCGGTTTCGGGCGGCATAAATTGCACTTGATTTATCGCGATGAGCACCGCCGAGGGGTTCTGGGATGATTCCGTCTACAATCCCCATCTTCTCAAGATCCTGAGCGGTAATTTTCATGGTTGTTGCAATATTCTCAGCACGTGATGAGTCACGCCACAAAATAGACGCCCCTGCTTCAGGGGAAATCACGCTATAGATGGAATGCTCCAGCATATACACACGATTTGCTGAAGCGATTGCAATCGCGCCACCTGAGCCCCCTTCTCCGATAATAACCGATACCATGGGAACTCTCAGATTCAGACATTTCTCGGTTGATTTGGCAATCGCCTCTGCCTGTCCACGCGCTTCTGCTCCCAGACCAGGATAAGCACCTGCCGTATCGACCAGAGAAATCACCGGAATGTTGTATCGATCCGCCAGTTCCATAATACGTACCGCTTTGCGATAGCCTTCCGGTCGCGCCATGCCAAAATTATGCTTCAACCGCGTTTCGGTATCCGTGCCTTTTTCCTGGCCAATAATTGCAACAGAACTACCCTCAAACCGGCCAAATCCAGCAAAAACAGCATAATCTTCACCAAAATATCGATCACCGGCAAGCGGTGTAAAATCTTCAATCATTGCTTTTTGATAATCGATGAAATGCGGACGATCAGGATGCCTAGCAACCTGCGTCTTCTGCCAGGGTGACAGCTTGGCGTAAAGGCTCTTAAGAAGCTCTTGAGACTTTGCTTCCAGGCGGGCAATATCATCAGAAAGATCAACAGATTGATCCTCCTTGGCCATATTGCCCAACTCTTTTATCTGGCCATCAAGGTCAGCCACTGGCTTTTCAAATTCGAGATAACTTGGCATTAAATGAAGACACTCCAAGACTTGAAAACAGCAAAGATTTAAGGCTTACTTTACGTAAAGTCAAAAACGAAAAACTATTTTGAAATTTATGCTTTCGCAAGCCAATTTAGGTTGCCTAAACGCAGATTGAAATAGGCGAAGTGAGATTCGTTGTCGATCTTGCATATTTTTTAGGGTCAGGATCCGCTAATCTGACCGAATAGCTTCAAAAGTGTCGGAATTTGCCTGCTGGTGATAGAACTTTGTTTGCAGGCAATAACCAATTGGCGTGAAAGATTGGCTTCCGGTTCTATCAATACAACGTCTCGTCCTGCATAACGTTTGATATCAGGCTCTGATAAAAGGGTGAACCCGATACCGGCATTTACACATTCCATAATGGCTTCAACGCTATCAAGCAGGATCTTGCTCTTACTCGCTTCGGTCTGAAACGGCCTGACTTGGCGCTCAATTAGCTTTCCGATGCCTGAACCGGGATTAAACTGAAGAAATGGAAGTGCGGCATACAGATCGCTTGCCCTTAACTCTGCATGGCTACTGGGAACTGCAAATATCAGCCGCTCAGTCTGTATAGGATAGTATACAAGTCCATTGCTCGGCACATCTGAGGCGGTCAGGATCGCTGCATCCAGTTGACCTGATAGCAACAGCGCTTCAAGGCTTTCTGAAAGCGCGGTTGTGACCTCAAACCGTGCGCCCGGGGCATCCCGTTTTGCCCGTTTTAAAAAATGCGGCAATAATCGCACGCTGGCGGTCGCCACAAAGCCAAGGTGATAGGTTCCCGCCAGGCCCCCCGATGGATTACTGGCTTGTATCAGCCTGTTTTCAGCCTCTAAGACTTCTTTTGCGTGTCCAACGATTGTTTGACCCAAGGGCGTAAGTTGCGGCGGTCGATGCGTCCGATCAAACAATGTGATGTTGAGTTTTTCTTCCAAACCTCGCATCTGCATGGAAACCGCAGAAAGGGTCATATTCAATGCTTCCGCCGTTCTTACGAATGAGCCAGAATTGGCAATATGAACAAGTGTCTGATACGCGGGCATATTAATTCAATTTATCTGTATTTATTATTCATTTATATTCGATTGTTTTGTACTTATAACGAGAGCATAGTGTCTGAGCAAGGTGCGAGATAGCTCATGATCGGTCAAAAGCCACACTTACTACAGGAATTAGCCAAGGAACTGGCGCCCGTTTTCTCTGAAAGGGCTGCAGAATGGGACCGTACGCGCAGTTATTGCTGGGATAATATCCCGCTTTTAACCGATGCAGGCTTGATGGGGATGACAATCCCACGGGAATTCGGTGGTCTTGGTGCATCATTTCACGATTGTGTTTTGGTGATCGAGGAAATCGCCAAAGTCTGTACGCTGACGGCTCGGGTTGTCGTTGAAGCCAATATGGGCGGTATTAGCGCTGTGATGGCTTATGGCACCAAGGCTCAAAAAGAATTCTGCGCCCCGATCGTTCTGGCTGGAGATAAACCGGCTATCTGCATAACCGAACCGGATGCTGGCAGTGCTGCCACACAAATGCAGACAACGGCACGTAAACATGGTGACAAATATATTTTAAACGGCACAAAACACTGGATTACGGGCGGCGGAGTTTCGAAGCTTCATCTGGTGTTTGCCCGAGTTATCGACGAAAACGATAATCTGCTTGGTATTGGCGGGTTCATTGTGCACCGTGATCCAACACAGGGCATTTCTCCGCAGGGCTTTGAGATTAGACGCCGTGAGCGCACCATGGGCCTTTGCGGCATGCCTGAGGCTGAACTGCATTTTGAAAATCTGGAAGTTACAGCAGATATGGCGCTTATTCCACCCTCCGGCTTTGCGCGCGGGTTTGCAGAATTGATGACTGCCTATAATTCTCAGCGGGTTGGTGCTGGCACGGTTGCAATGGGTGTTGCTGCAGGTGCGCTTGATCATGCAAAATGCTATTTGAAAACCCGCGAGCAATTTGACCGACCGCTTGCTGAATTTCAGGGCCTGCAATGGATGGTTGCGGATATGGATGCCCAATTGCACGCATCCCGATTAATGCTCCATGAAGCGGCTAAATCTGCGCAAACAGAATCAAATGGCTTCCCGGATAAATTAATGGCAGCACGGGCAAAACTGTTTGCATCAGAAGCTGCAATTAAAATTGTCAGTGATTCCTTGCAGATGTTTGGTGCGCGCGGCTTTGGAAGCGAAGAGCCACTTGAACGCATGTATCGTGACGTGCGCATGTTTACGATTGGTGGTGGAACTGCGCAAATCCTGAAAACCCAAATTGCCGGTGAATTGCTGGAAATTAAAACACCACAAACCCGTGAAGGGTACGCCCATGGCAATGTCGCTTTTCTCAAAAGCGCAGGCGAATAGAGCAGGCACACAAACTCCTGCCGCTTTGATGTCGCTATTTTTTCGCCATCGGATGATGCTCTGCAACCAGTTGTTTCAACCGCTCATCCAGAACATGAGTATAAATCTGCGTCGTTGAAATATCCGCATGCCCTAATAATTGCTGAACCGCTCGGAGATCTGCTCCGTTCTGCAATAGGTGGCTGGCAAAGGCATGCCGCATGACATGCGGTGATATTCTGCCGGGATCAATCTTTGCCCGAATGGCCAGATCTTTTAAATCCCGCGCAAAGGCCTGCCGGGTGAAATGGCCTTCCTTGGAACTTGCAGGAAACAGAAACCGGCTAGCCTTTAGGCCCTCGGTTGATTTTCGCACCGAAACATAGGTTTGAACTGCTGTTTTTGATTTTTCAGTAAGCGGTACAATACGCTCCTTGTTTCCCTTACCGATGATCGAGAGAAACCGCCCGGAGACATGCGCACTTGAAACTGGAAGACTGACCAATTCACTTACCCGCATTCCGGTCGCATAAATCAACTCCAGTAGACAATGCAATCGCGCAGTTCGGATTTGCCGGGCCTGCGACTGATCCTCAGCACTAGCTTCTGCCTGAGCCTGCATGATCAGCTGATCTACATCGTCAACACTCAGGACCTTCGGCAGCGGGCGCCCAAGTTTTGGTGCATCGATAGAGGTGCAGGGATCGTCAGTCCGAACGCCTTCTGCAAATAGAAATTTATGAAACTGACGGATTGCGGACAGATGTCGAGCCTGCGTTGATGCTGACATGCCAGAATTGACCAGCTGCTCCAAGTGCCGTTGAACAACAGGCGGTTCCACTGCAGAAAACTTGCTGCCTGCCTTATCGAGAAAGTTGCCATAGACTAGAAGATCGCGCTCATAGGCATCAAGCGTATTGTTTGCAGCACCGCGTTCGGCACTCATCATCTCCAGAAAAGATTCGAGTAAAAAAGCTTCCTGCAAAATATATTGCCCACACTTTTATTGCGGATTGAGCCGCTTTGCCGGTATCTTTACCGTCATCTCACGCGGATTAGGTTCAACAAATACGGTAAGAGCCACCATGCTACCATAAACGATTCCAACAAGGATCCCGATAACAAACAATAATCTAAAGAGACTAGGCATTAAGGTTTAAACCTGTTCACATAATTCTCGCTTAACGAAACCGTTATGGAAAAGAAAGCACAAAATTACAACCGTGTGACGGATTAGACCAAAGAATTGATATTCAGTCATCGCTTGACCTGGGCAAGAGAATGGTATCGAAAGATCAAAAAACCTTGCGTAAATCATGAACAAGAAACGAAATTCTGAAATTCAGCGAATCAGCCATCTTTTAGATGGGCGAAGTGTCGTGATGCTTGGCATGATGGGCAGCGGCAAATCTGCGATTGGCAAAATGGCGGCCCGATCGCTTGGTCTTGCGTTCCGGGATGCAGACACCGAGATTGAAAACGCTGCTGGGCGAAGTGTTGCGGATATTTTTGCGGAGTATGGCGAACCTGAATTCCGCCGTCTTGAGACGCGGGTAATAGAGAGGTTGTTGAATGATGGTCCGGTTCTTATTGCGCTTGGCGGTGGTGCATATATGGCTGAAGAAACCAGGCAAGTAGTTTCTGAAAAGGCATTATCCATTTGGCTTAAAGCGGATATCAATGTTCTGCTTGAGCGGGTCAGCCGGCGGCCTGGTAAACGTCCGCTTTTGAAAACCGGTAATCCCCGGGAAATTCTTCTGGATTTATTGGCTAAACGTGAACCGATATACGCTTTAGCGGAGCTTCACATTCAATCTCAAAAAGGCAGTAAAGCAGATATGCGGGATTTCGTTCTAAAAACCATGCATGATCACCTGTCTCATCAGATGAAAGCTACCGGCTCATGAGCAATGAACCCCATACAGAGGTCCATGTGGCTTTAGCAGAGCGATCCTACAATATCCTGATCGGCCATGGTATTCTGGAAAAAGTCGGAAACGCAATCCAAACGCTTTCGGAAGGCGCGCGTTGTGTAATTGTTACCGATGAGAATGTGGATGCGGCTCACGGGGATCAACTTCGAGGATATCTCTCAAGCGCCAAAATCGAGCACAACACAATCAGCATAAAACCAGGCGAGGCATCAAAAGGCTGGGAAACACTACATCGCTCCACCGATGAACTTTTAGGCAACAGGCTTGAGCGCGGAGACCTCGTGATTGCTTTTGGCGGCGGCGTAGTCGGAGACCTGGCGGGTTTCATGGCAGCAATTGCCCGGCGGGGGATGGACTTTATCCAAATTCCCACGTCACTCCTGGCTCAGGTAGATTCTTCTGTGGGAGGGAAAACCGGCATAAACTCTCCTCATGGTAAGAATCTTGTCGGTGCGTTCCACCAACCTGCGCAGGTCCTGATTGACCTTGATGTCCTGAAAACACTTCCACTCAGAGAATTTCGCGCAGGCTACGCAGAAGTCGTCAAATATGGCTTGATCAAATATCCAGAATTTTTCCGGTGGTTGGAAAACAATCACAAAGATGTCTTCGCCCATGGTGACGGTTTGAAAAAAGCAATTGCTCAATCTTGCCAGGCAAAAGCCGAAATCGTGGCTGCCGACGAAACCGAGCAAGGCCAGCGGGCATTGCTCAATCTTGGGCATACGTTTGGCCACGCACTTGAAGGATACACCGGGTATGACGGCAATCGACTGGTGCATGGCGAAGGTGTTTCAATTGGAATGATGCTGGCACACAGATTTTCCAAACGGCTAAACCAGTGTTCTGCCGATGATGTTTCCCGGGTTGAGGCTCATCTGAAAGTTGTAGGCCTGCCAACGGATATTTCTGAAATTCCCGGCAATCTACCAGCAATTGAAACGCTGATGAATTTTATTGCTCAAGACAAAAAAGTCAGTCGCGGTGCGCTTACGTTCATTCTTTCATCCGGGATCGGAAAATCCTATATTGCAAAAGATGTCCCACCATCTGAGGTCGAACTTTTTCTGAAAGAACAATTGCAACTATGACAATGTCAATCTGGCTAATTCTATTCATCATTATAATCTTGATCATGATGTCTGGCTTTTTCTCCGGCTCGGAAACTGCCCTTACAGCTGCATCTCGCGCACGCATGCATCAACTAGAGAAAAATGGCGACGTCCGCGCAAAACAAGTCACCAAACTGATAGAAAAACGCGATCAGCTGATCGGCGCCTTGTTGATTGGAAACAACCTCGTCAACATTCTTGCTTCCGCATTGGCAACCAGTGCGTTTCTAAGCCTTTTTGGTGAAGCAGGTGTGGCTATTGCAACGATCGTAATGACCATCTTGGTTGTGATATTCGCCGAGGTGATGCCGAAATCAGTTGCCCTTGCAAATGCCGACAAGTTTGCGGTTACGGTGGCACCGGTTTTGCGGCCTGTCATTGCAGCGCTGTCTCCGTTTGCAAAAATCGTAACCGGCATCGTACGTAGGATTTTACGAACCTTCGGCAGAACCATTGGCAATGAAGAGTCTATGCTTTCTGCCCACGAAGAATTACGCGGCGCTGTGGAAGTCCTTCACAAAGAAGGGTCCATGATCAAGGACGATCGGGACAGACTTGGCGGGATCCTTGATCTTCACGAGCTGGAAATTTCAGACGTGATGATCCATCGGACCAACATGGAGACGATCAATCTGGATGATGATCCGGATCGGATCGTAAAACAGATTCTAGACAGTCCCTATACACGGATCCCAATCTGGCAGAACGAGAGCGATAATATCGTCGGACTTATCCATTCCAAGGATATTTTGCGGGCGCTGGTCTCAAAAAATAATGATACCAAATCGCTCGACTTCAAGAAAATCGCAAGCAAGCCCTGGTTCGTTCCTGAAACCACCACGCTAAAAGATCAGCTCAATGCGTTCCTGCGCCGCAATGCCCATCTGGCATTGGTTGTCGATGAATATGGCGAAGTTGAAGGCATGGTAACGCTGGAAGACATATTAGAAGAAATTGTCGGGGATATTGCAGACGAGCACGATGAAGCCGTATCCGGTGTTGCGCCACAAGCAGATGATTCCTGGATCGTGGAAGGCCAGGTACCTATTCGTGATCTCAATCGAGCACTGGACTGGCATTTGCCGGACGAAGAAGCAACGACCGTAGCAGGTCTGGTAATTCATTCAGCCCAGATGATCCCGGAAGAAAAGCAAACATTCACTTTCTACAACAAACGATTTGTCATTATGGCCCGAGAGAAAAACCGGATTACAAAATTGCGCATTCGCAACCTGTAGATCAAACACGCATTTTTAAAAGCAATATCACCTTTGAGCAGGCGTAAGATTATCGTGGCTTGAAATACATTAAATATGACAATATAACGGTCGACCAACCTGCCCAGTTGGGTAATTTCAGGTTGCAAATAGGTCAGGATTAAGAAAGTCCTCATAGGTGTTTCATGGAAGATAAAAAGATCGCCATACTCGACAATACATCGCGTATCGTTTCGGCGTATTTGAACAATAATAAATCTAACCCAACAGATGTTGAGTTACTTTTTGAATCTGTATTTATGACCGCAAGCAAGCTGATTGATGCTCAACCGGCTGAGCAAGCCAGCATCAAACCTTATGTACCCGTAAGTCATTCACTACACAAAGACCATCTGGTTTGCCTTGAGTGTGGGCACGGTTTTAAGTCACTCAAACGACATCTGAAATCTCGGCATGAAATTGTACCAGATGAGTATCGCAGGAAGTGGGGCCTGCCTTCGCATTATCCAATGGTCGCACCTTTATATGCAGAAAAGCGATCACAGTTAGCGATTGAAAGTAATCTTGGATATAGCCGCCGCAAATCCATGTAAAATGCACTTGGGCGTTTTGCATGCCAAACTGGCTTTGGTTTAGACCTTAAGCATCCCAACGTCCGTCAGAACGCATGGCGGTAATTTCCTTTGCAGCTTTTTCACGTTGACGCTCTCTTCGGATAAGTTCTTCAACTGCAGCATCATCGGATTTATCGGTGTATCGGAATTCAGAATCTGCATAGCGATTGATTTCCTGCATTACCATTTCTATCGTAAACGGACCGCGTAATTCTTCGATCATAGCCTTCTTGTCATCATAGGATTTGTGCATAAAGTCTTCTGGCCGTTCGAACCACTCATCAGGAAGATCAATATCCATTGCCCGCATTTTGATCGCATCTGTTATGTTCTTGATCGCACGCCCGGTAAACCGAGGCTCAGCCTTTTTAATAAGGTGCAAGTAAGTCCCTACATCCGCCATGGATTTTAGCTTATTGGCCTTTTCAAACTGTTCATATACCCGCAACAAGCCTTCTTCCTGAGGCTGGTTGTGTTGATCATAGGCTGTAGCGACCGCAGCCTCGATTTCCTGCGCAGCATAAAGATCGTGTTTGCCGAGCGGAATTGAATGGTTCTTGCCAGCAAGCAGTGCAAAGATATCAATGTAATCATCGCGCGTTTGCGGCCCATCGACCAGCCACCGGGCACCGGCACGCTGGCGCAACGCATCATCAACATTTTCCGGATAGTTGGAGAACATTCCAAATGTGCAATTGCCACGCACAACTGTTGTTGCTCCGGCAAAGCTCTCCATCAACACAGCTGTTACCTCCTGCTGACCAGCAGAAGATCGATCATCCGAGCGTTTAGCAGCAACCTGATCAATATCATCTACAGTTCCAAAACCAATGGTTTTGGGATTGACCACGTTGGTAACAAATTGCTTGCAGTTCTGGCCCGATTTTCCCTGATAGGATGAGATCTGATCGACACCAAAATTTTCATAGGTAAAGCCGTAACCTGCAACCTGACAATAATCGTTTATCAGCCCGGCAATCATCTGAATAAGGATAGTCTTGCCGGTTCCAGGCGCACCATCTCCGATGAAAGTGAACAAAAACCCGCCCAGTTCCACAAACGGGTTTAGTTGACGATCAAAGTCATAAGCCATCAGCATCTTGGCAAGTTTCAGAGACTGATATTTTGCGATATGATTGCCGATAATCTCGTCTGGCTTTTTAAAACTCATTACCAAAGGCTTGGTTTTTGCCCCCGGCGCGACGTCAAACCCGTTTAGCTCAAAACCATCAGCTTCAAGCCTCAAATGAACGGTTTCAAACGGCCCAAGTGCCGGGAACCTTGCCTTGCGTTGTAGCAGTTCTTCCAAAGAAAGATCGGCACATGCGCGAATGCGCGCTTGTAAAACCGCATCATCTTTTGCTTCTGACCCCGCACCATCCAAGGCAGCAACCAATGATTTTAATGCATCCTGTGGCGTATCAAAATCAAACGCTGGCTCTTCTACATCATTCGCAGGCTCACCGGCCGCTTCGACAAACTGGTGCAAATAGGCAGATGCTGAAAAGGCAGCGACATAACTTGAAGCTTCCAGGAGTTTGCGGAAATGGTCTGCCTCATCCCCATCCAGTGCCGAGGCTGCGTTTTTGGCGCGTAGTGCATCAAGTCCGGTTTGCTTTGCATATTCTTCAGAAACAGCAACGGCAATTGCCAGCGCACGACGGGTCTTAAACAAGATGCCATGTTGAATTGGTGAAAGCATCCCATCATCGGGAGAGATGGCAGAAAGGGTTGCGCTGAAATGTACTTCTCTGGTTGATTTCGCACCAGCAGTAGAAACTGTAGAAACAAATCGCCTGCGTGTTCCGGCAATTTCCGTCTTGGATTTATTGCCACGCGATTCCAGCAGTACAAATTTTGTTACCAAAGACTGCGCCGTCGCAAGATGTTTGGCAATGTCCTTTTCATCAATAGTGGTGAGACCTGTATCCATCACAAATTCCTCAACACATGCCCATCAGATATGACATGTTTCTTATAACCGTCAAAAATTTCCTTATCCTGCCCTGCAGCATAAATCGCCTGATACGCCTCATGCGGTACAAGTGCATTACGCTCAAATGCACTGACGCCCATGCGAACACATTCCAGATCATCGGTATTGATATGAAATTCCTCACGCGCAGGCTGGGATGACCAAAAGCCCGACTCAGCTGCTTGTTCCCTGGCGGAAAATATCTCCTGCATTGTCCAGGTCATGAGCCAGGCATTTTCCTCCCGACGCACACGGGCAAGAATCTGGTCCACCTTTTCACCATGGCGGGTAAAAGCAGTATGATAGAAGGGTCCAAGCACAAACCGCCTCAATTGCTTAGGATGCAGATGATCAAAATCCGTATCTAGATTGGTAGCTATTGTTGAAAGGGTAAGACTATAGGCAGAATTACGCTCACAAAATCCATCAAATTCAAGGGCCAGTTTTGGGTTTAACAAACCGCCGACCGGTAAATCGATCTTTACGCTCTTATTCAGCTTGTTCCCATCAACCACTAGCATTTTCATCAAGTCAGGTGATGAATCTTCTATCGTTGCCATGTAAATCATTGGTAGATTGGCAACGCCATCATAAAAGCCCCAATGAACCACGTAGTAGGGACGACCGTTTTTAGCATTGACTGAAACACGGATTGTTTTTGGCAGGACCAATGGTTCGAAATGAGTGCCTGATCTTAAAGTTTCTAAGTAACTGCGCTCTGCCAACTCTTTTTGCAGCGCATCAGGAAAGGCCTGTTTGGTCAAAATGAAATCAACCATTTCTTCGCGTATGGTGTCGGGTTCGCGCAAAGCTGCAAGAAGTATCTGCGCCTCTTTGCTGTCATTTTGAAGATCAAGCACATTTTCAAATGCCGGAAACCCGCTCTCGGATTGCGAAACACGAAACTTTGGTTCAAAAGCAATTTTATTTTCCCAGCTACGCAGAGAGTGTTTCAACCGCTCCAGATAGCGCGAGACAATTGCGGCAATCACATCATGTTTGTAGGCAGGCGAATCCTCTGCACTCAGATAGGTTTCCAGCCCATCCAGCGCATGTCCCAGCGAGGTGAAATATTTTTCGACCTTTGAAGCGCTCATACTTATTGAACGTAGTTTGCAGTATTATGCTTGTCCATGACTTCCTGAAACCGGCGAGCGAAAGCATCGTCTGCCAGCTTCTTACGGCGCTGAATATCTTCGGTTGAAAGCATGTTCTTCTCATGCATTTCCAAAAGATCACCAATATGCGATTGCGCCGCAGCGCCGATCCCGGCCATGGTTGTTTCAGCCGCCGTATCCACTTGATTGCCAAGCGTGTTGATCTTGTGTGCCACGTCCTGTTGTGCGGCAGTTTTCAAAGAGTCTTCCAGAGCCTTATACAAAACCACCCGCTGTTCTGTATCAATCGTCAGTTTGTTGATCAGCGTCTGTTGAGCCGCAAGCTGATTGTTCAAAGAATCAACAAATGTCTGGAACATTGATGTATAGCGCTCCAGCGTTTGACTTTCTGCTAAGAGCTCCTGTTCTTTGGCTTGCATCTGATTGTATTCAGTTGCCAGTTCTGAACGCTGGCCTTCCAGTTCAGCGCGTTGTTTGGAGTCTGTGGAAGCTGCAATCTGGTTTTCCAGATCCATAAGAAGCGGGTTCAATTCTTCAATCCGCTTTTGGGTTGCCTCCAGACGTTCCATTGCACCTTTTCGGCGCTCAATTACTTGGCGCAGAGAGGTTTCAGAACTTGCATAACGCGAATCCAGGACGTCCTTCTGGGAGCTTAAAATCCCGACAATTTTGTCAGACTTCGCAAGCAATTCCTGAAGGTTGCCTGCCAGTGACATGTTACGTACCCGGTCAGAACGCATGCGTTTCATTCTTTGTTTTGAAAAAATCCCAACGAACTTTTCCCAACCGGAATAACTCTTCATACTTTCAAATTCAGCACCAAACACATTGGTTGCATCTTCAAGGCCAATAATAAGGTCGGCTATATTGCCTTCCATTACCTTCTGCTGCTTAAGGATGTCCTGAATGCGGGCATTCTCTATATCAAAATCGGTTTGGCCAATAGTTTCAGACTTGGCAAACTCTTCGAGGACGACGCTGCTTTGGTCCAGTTTGGATTTCATATCCTCGACCGTCTGCCGGGTTTGTTCAATTTCTGAATCAAAATTCTGTAATGTTGCCATGAAGTGTTGCCTCCGACTAAATATCATTAGGAAATATATAAGCATTTCCGTCACCAATTGTAAGTTTAGAAAAATGACAAGCTGGTAATGCGTCTTGCAGCAGTTTTTCATTCAAGTATGGTGCAAACTCAATGAATTCATATGCCGAATGAGAGCCTGATGAACCTGACAGCCAATTGGTCCTATCCTACTGCTATTCGTTTTGGAGCGGGACGTATTAGCGAGATCGCTGAGGCATGTTTAGCATCAAACATCAATCGACCTTTACTTGTCACCGACAAAGGGCTGGCCGGCCTTGAAATTACAACCAAAACGCTGGCGTTATTGGAAAAAGCAGGCCTCGGCTCTGCTGTATTCAGTGATGTTGACCCCAATCCGAATGAGGATAATGCTGAATCCGGTATAAAGGCCTATCGGCGGGGCGGTCATGACGGCGTCATAGCATTTGGTGGCGGGTCAGGCCTCGATTTAGGAAAGACCATCGCCTTTATGGCAGGGCAAAATCGTCCATTATGGGATTTTGAAGATATCGGCGACTGGTGGACCCGTGCCGATGCAAACAAGATAGCACCCATAATTGCTGTGCCCACAACCGCTGGCACCGGCTCCGAAGTTGGCCGCGCAAGCGTAATCACAAACTCCGTAACTGCTGAAAAGAAGATAATTTTCCACCCGAAAATGCTTCCTGAAACCGTTATCTGTGATCCAGAACTTACAGTAGGCATGCCAAAGGTCATAACGGCAGGAACCGGCATGGATGCATTTGCTCATTGCCTGGAGGCCTATTGTTCGCCGCATTATCACCCGATGTCACAGGGCATCGCTCTAGAGGGAATGCGTTTGGTAAGAGAAAATCTGCTATTGGCTTATCAGGACGGAACAAATATCGAAGCGCGCGCCCATATGATGAGTGCAGCAGCAATGGGAGCTACCGCTTTTCAAAAGGGCCTTGGTGCGATTCATGCACTTTCTCACCCGATCGGTGCTCAACATCATACCCATCACGGCACAACCAACGCAGTCGTAATGCAACCGGTATTGAATTTCAATCGACCAGCGATCGAGAAGCGCCTGGAAGCAGCAGCGGCCTATCTTGGGATTAGCGGCGGATTTGACGGGTTCTACAGATTTGTCGGCGAGTTTAACCAACAACTTTCAATCCCACAAAATCTCACTGAGCTTGGCGTTACAAATCCGGATATGGAACGACTGGTGCGCGATGCGCTCAACGATCCATCAACGGGCGGAAATCCAATTGAGATGAATAACGAGAATACAAAAACTCTTTTAGAAGCGTGTTTTTAAACCTCGCCTATTCAGCTAAAAATGCTTCAATGGTTTCGGCGCTTTCTTCTGGACGTGTAACAAGAAACAGATGACCATTATCAACCAGATGTAGTCTGGAATTGGGAATCATCTTGTCCAGAAAATGCGCGTTTGCAACCGGGATCAGCGGATCATCCGTGCCGGACATAATAAGCGTTGGTTGTCTTAAAGTGAAAAGCCATGGAACACTGGTCCAGCCAGTCATCGCCAAAAGCTGCATCACATAACCAGCGTTAGACTGTGGACGCATATTTTCTGCATGATGTTCGATCAGAAGATTGTCGTCGCGAAAATCACCACCGTAAATCTCGGCCGCAATTGAGCGCATATACCCTTTGTCAGTATAGCGCTTGATATTGGTCATTTTTGAAAGCACTTTCGGGTTGCCGGGAATCATAACCCAGCCAGCGGAAGTAGCTGCCAGAATCAGCTTGCGACAATGCTTTGGGTACTGAAACGCAAATTGCTGCGCCAGACCACCACCCCAGGAAACGCCAGAAACATCAACCTGATCAAAACCTAATTGCTCAATCAGCTTTTTGGAATAACGCGCCAGCGTAGACGGTCGATAAGGCAATGCCGGTAACGGCGACCCACCAACACCTGGCACATCGAAAATTATCGCGGGCGTATCTTTCAGTGCGTTGATAAAAGGGAGGCCAAGTTCAAGATTAGCACCAATGCCATTAAACATCAGCAAAGGAATTTTATCCGCAGCGCCTGATTTTATTCCGACCCGTAATAGCTGACCTTCAACCTGTTCCATACGGATTTCAATGTCACCAACGAAACCGGATCGATCAATACTCTGCCTTCTGGCGCTCACAGCCATGCCTGCACTCCCCTATCATTTTTATGGACAATACAGGTAAACCTGCAGCTCCCCCAAGCCTTATGCCCTCCACGCATGCGGTATAATAACGTTATTCTTCAAAAATGTAAGTCCCAGGTGCAGATCCAAGCGGTGGAAATTTTTTACTGCCTGCTTCTTTCGGTGCGGCGACTTCTTCACCGGAGGTTTTTTTGAGGCGCTCTGCCCAATCCATCCACCAGCTACCTTCATGTTTTACAGCTGTTTCCGCCCATGTAGCACCATCTTTTTGCTTTGCAGGTGCCTTCATATACCACGCCTTTGGATTTCCCGGAGGGTTCAAAAGGCTTTGCAAATGGCCGGAGTTAGACAGGATAAATTCTGTCTTTGGCCCAAACAGACGAGCGGTTTGATATACCGCATTCCATGGGGTGATGTGATCGGTTGTTCCAGCAATCACATAGGTGTCGTGCTTAACCTTGCTCATATCAATCTCATGACCACCAATGCTCCACGCGCCGCCATTCATGAACGGATTGGTGAAAATCATGTCGAGGAAATCATGGTGTAGACCTGCAGGAAGTCGCGTCGTGTCGGCATTCCAATATAAAACGTCAAATGCAGGCGGTTGATTACCAAGCAGATAATTGTTGATCCAGTAGTTCCAGATCAGATCGTTTGGCCGCATCCAGGCAAACATCTTTGCCATATCCTGACCATCCAGAACCCCGCGCATGGAGGACATCTGTTTTGCCGCCATAACGGTTTCCGGTGTCACAAGCGCTGCCATATCGTTGTCTTGTGAAGCCATGGTATCCAGCACACAAACCGCCAGGAACAGAGAATTTATCTTCTTTGATTTTTTCTGGGCTGCAAGCCATGCTGTATAAGCAGAAAGCGTAATGCCTCCCGAACACGACCCCATGATATTAAACGAATCCGCGCCGGTGATTTCAAGCGCTGCATCACAGCCTTCGTCAAGAGCCTCGATATAGGTCCGCATATCCCATTCAGCTTGATCTTTGGTAGGGTTACGCCAGCTGATGCAATAAGGCTGAACACCATTAGCAAGCAGAAACTGGATCATGCTCTTTTGCGGTGCCAGGTCCACTGAATAGTATTTATTGATTTGCGGCGGCACGAGTATAAACGGCTTTTGGAAAACCTTTTCCGTATTTGCTGTATAGTGGATAATTTCCAGCACGTCGTTGCGGAACACAACATTACCCGGTGAATTGGCAAGATTCTTGCCAACTTCGAATTTCGATGCGTCAACAGAAGCCGGTAGACCCTGATTTTTCACTGCATCCGAGACGATATTCTTCATGCCTTCAACAACACTCTTGCCGCCGGTTTCAAAAAACGTCTTCATAGCGGTTGGATTGGCAAAAAAATTGTTCGAAGGAGCCATAGCATCAACGAATAGGGAAGTAACAAGTCGCGCACGCGCTGCATCACGATCCGGCAGATCCAATTCATCAACAACTTTTGTCATCGTATCCGCCCAGGCAAGATAAGACTGCATCATTGATTTACTGACTGGATTGTTCTGCCAGGCTGAATCGGCAAACCGCCGGTCTTTCGGCGAGGAAGTATTCCAAATATCGTCGTAAATCCCCTGCGCCTCTTCTTTGGAAAGGGAGCCATCAGCAACCAGTTGCTTATGGTAAGCCTTCCCGAAGGGATCTCGACCCGCTATCTGGCGGTAGATGTGAGGCTGCGTAAAGGCAGCTTGGTCTGTCTCATTATGCCCCTGACGTCGATAACAGAGCATATCTATGACGATGTCACGCCCCCACGTTTGACGGAACTCTAATGCAAATAAAGCCGCCCAAATAAGATCTTCGGGGTTTTCACCGTTTACATGAAGAATAGGCGACTCGATCATTTTAGCCACGTCGGTCGCGTAAGATGATGAACGAGCATCTTCAGGCATGGTAGTAAACCCAATCTGGTTATTAACGATGAGGTGGATCGTCCCCCCGGTTCGGTAGCCGGGCAGTTGGGAGAGGTTCTACACCTCAGCTACTGGGCC
>JBCCBE010000112.1:0-7732 GCA_039814425.1 Pseudomonadota bacterium | reverse complement strand
ATTGGCTCAGCCGTCTTTTTGGGATGACGGGGAAACTCAGGACTGTTCATCTGTTAATTTCCAGCAGTGAACTTTGTTTGAAGCATCGTAACAATAACAGACAAAAAAAGAACCCGGGTTGGATACCCCGGGTTTTTCGGTCGATCCCCTGCTTAAAAGTAAACCTGACCAGAAAATTCGAAACGAAACGATAGTTAACACTTTGAGTAACTTACAACTCTCACATTCCAATTGTGAGCGCAAGTTTAACCTGTAGTTAAGGTTAATTCTCAAGCTCTGGGAGTTTACGAGAATATCTCTTGTTACTCCTCATTATTGCCTTGATCTAATACGCACTTCGTAAAATTACATGCAGGAGAACTCACAAAAAAATCTGAATTAATTCAATATCCAAATCCGCCGGTGGCACGACCTTTGCAATTCCAGTCCTGATACTGAGATTTGACCCAAAATGGGATGGAATTTCCAAAATAAAACGCAGAAAGCGGTTGGAAAAAAATTATGAGAAACGACACATCAAGAAAATTATTCAATTATTGGAATAATTTACGTGGCAACAGGCAGGCACCGGACAGACGTGAGATAGAACCAAGCGACATCCGCGATATATTGGGTGACACGTTTATTCTGGAAATAGACCCGGTCTACAATACCATTAGCTTTCGCCTTGCAGGCACCAGGCTCTGCAACGCTTATGGAAGAGAGCTAAAAGGTGTTGGATTTCTTGCTATTTGGGATGAACTGGACAATCTTGGAATTCAGCGGACCGTCCAAAAGGCTTTCAGTAGTTCCACGCCATGCGTTGTTTCCTATAGCTCATCGACAGAAAGCGGCAGAATTCAAGAATGCGAAATGCTATTGCTCCCGCTGTTAAATGGTAGCCAGAATGCTTCCAGAATTCTTGGAACAGCAAGCCCTTTGGTAAAAGCAAGCTGGCTTGGCACAGAACCTTTCGTTAATAACAAACTCAACCGGGTCCGATGGATAAGTCTCCCAGAACCTAAAGATGGACCCAGCATTGCACCAGATCACTTAGCTGAAAGTCTGGAAACCCAAAATCCTGTAAGAAAGTTTAGGCATTTGACTATTATTAAGGGTGGTATGGACGATTAATTGAAATAAAAACTATTCGTTAACCTCGACGTTCGATACTGGGCAAAATTATTTTTCTCCAGGGTGTAGCGAATTTTATATGTCTGTTCTTGCTCAACAAAAAGACTCTTTTGACCGATCTGCCATGACAGAAGAAGAGCGCCAGTTTCAAAACGTCGATGTTACGATTTTTGGCCGTTATATGCTTCAAAACAAGCAAGAATTTCCATGTCAGATTACAACGGTGTCACCAGGTGCAGCTGTTTTCATTGGCCCGGTATCGGGCGCATTGGAAGAGCGCGTCATATCCTATGTAGACCATCTAGGGCGGCTTGAGGGAAAAGTGCTCAGAGTCTTTAACGGCGGCTTTGTAACAAGCATCAATGCGACGACACATCGGCGGGACAAATTAGCTGCCACAATTACCTGGCTTGCTAATCGCCATGAACTTAATCTTCCAGAAGATCGCAGACATGAACGCTTACAACCAAGCGGCCGTGCTGCTGAAATCAAACTTGAGGATGGCAGAACCTACAGCGTCAAGATTATTGACTTGTCTCTTTCGGGCGCTGCGGTTGAGCTGGCAGTTCGACCGGCAATTGGTACCCTAATCTGGCTTGGTAATATGCGCGGACGCGTTGTTCGCCATTTTGACGAAGGCGTTGCTTTAGAATTCACAATCCTGCAGACGCATGATTCATTGAAAGATTTCGCCGCAAACTGACCGTATTAGACACCTGTCGCATGCGCATCACCGGTTCTAATTTTTCACTATTTCCTTCAAACCAGCGAAGCTTTCTATGCCGGGATCAAACGGCCAGATGCATCCCATGCATGGTTAGGGAAACCTTAAGCCAACCATTTCAAATTAATTAGATTCAACCTAAATTTTAGTTCAATTTTTTGAAAACGTTGAACTAATTGCTGGTAAACTTTTACTTCGCTTTTTTTTCTTATCTCAATTTATTACTGTCATAGTGTTTTCATCAACGGGGATGGAAACATGAAAAAAACAAAAACTCCACTTGCCCTTTTTGTATTCGTTACAGGGACAATTGCAAGTAATCCTGCCTTAGGATTTGATCAGCCAGCCGCTATGCGAGTAGGCAGCTTAACGTCACAACCGATTGGACATCATTGGTACTGCAAGGAATATTCTTCTGACTGCAGCATCAAATCCAGCAATCAAGCACCTCCCAAACTGACACGTGGAAAATGGCAGGAACTAACCGAAGTTAATGCCTATTCAAATAATTCCATTAGACCAGTAACCGATTTAGAAGCCTATAACCGAAATGAACATTGGGCCTATCCAGTAAGCTTTGGTGATTGTGAAGATTACGTACTCATGAAACGACATATGTTGATGCAGCGCGGATGGCCGGCTTCTGCACTGCTCATAACAGTTGTGCGACAAAAAAACGGTGAAGGTCATGCAGTACTGACCGTCAGAACCAGCAAGGGTGATTTCATCCTGGACAATCTCGACGGCAAAATACGCCCCTGGCATGCGACGCCTTACCGATACCTAAAACGACAGGCTACAAATCATTCAGGTAAGTGGTCAGAAATTGTAGACGTTAGAAGTTAGCAAGACAATTGAGGATTACCATCTGAATTTCTTGATAAAATTGCGTTCAAAAAGGTTCACGCAAGCAAAGTAGAATACCTTATGGGGAAGAATTATTGAAATATTGACCTGGTCGATCCCCACCTACCCCGTCCCCACCTGACCGGGTCACATTTGACCGGTTCACCTCGTGTGAACCGGTCTTTTTTATTTAGAAATAGAACTGAAGCTGTTTAGAACTGACTTTTCCTAAAGCGCGCGCAGTCCCTTAGAGAACCGTTTGGCGTTATTTACATAATGCCGCGAAGTAAGTTGCAACCCACTGACTGCATTCTCGTCCAATTCTCGTATTACCTTTCCTGGCATTCCTACAACTAGCGAATTATCAGGAATATCTTTTCCTTCAGGGATAAGTGCGCCCGCACCTATAAGGCAATTTTTACCTATCTTCGCGCCGTTTAAAATAGTTGCACCCATTCCCACAAGCGAGTTATCGCCCACAATGCATCCATGGATCATTGCCTTATGGCCAATTGTGCAGCCAGTTCCAAGTTTGATTGGAAATCCAGGATCGGTGTGTAAAACACAGTTTTCCTGGATGTTTGTACAGTCACCAATTGTGATTGGTTCGTTATCACCGCGAATGGTGGTTCCAAACCAAATGCTTACATCTTCTCCAATATTCGTATTGCCGATGACGGTGGCATTTGGCGCTATCCAATAAAACCCATCGGGCAAGCTTGGTTCAATCCCATCGATTGCGTATAGGGGCATTAAATTTACCTTAGTAATATTGTATTTGCGAAAATTATATAGAGACCAAACCGAATACAGCAAATGCTTGTGTGATAAAAACACCGGAGCAAAAGCTCCACATTAAAGAGACACAGCCAGCAAAAACAAGAATCATAAACGAAATCTCTTTTTGCCTCCAGAAACCTACTGCTTTCGCAGTAACAATATACGGTCCAATAAACATAAAATACACAAGACTCATTCCCAACCGAACCAGGGAATCTCCGGATATAACGAAGCCACCGGCCCGCCCCCGCAGCAGGTAATCAGCCTGATACAACAAGGCGGCGGTTGTAAAACCGATCGCGACGACAAAAAATGCGATTGCAATATTCATCCTGCCGTTAACCCCCTGTTTACCCTGATTAGAGACTTTCATCATACCAACAGCAAAATAGAAATTCAGGCAATAGTGAAGCACAGTTTCAAGCCATCTAACTGATTTCTTGGTTAAAACAGAAGGTTACTTTGAACCGATGACAGGCATAGCACTACAATCCAGGATCAGAACCGGCGATGCGGCCTTTAGACGGCAGATGCCTGGTCATGCGGACCGTATCAATTCAGAGCGTGCTGAACATAACGAAAAGTCGCAAAAAGGAAACAAACGTCTGGCCAAATTTATGCTGGTTGGCACACTGGTATTGTTAGCGGTGTCATTATTCCTGTATTTTATGGCAAATTACTTTGGCACAAACATTTCCAGATTTGGGCATTCGGCATCAACTAAACCGCTCGAAATCGTGATTGGCAATAGTGTCCTTCATATTCCTGAAAACACCATTCGTTTTCCAGCACAACGCAAGTCTGGCGCCTTTAACCGTATAGAACTTTACCTGCACTGGCCCAGGCTTTCAGGTTATCAAGACAACCTAAAGACTGCATTCAGCAGAACATCTGACCTTTCTGATCTAATTTTTCTGAGTATAGAACCAAGATCAATGTCAATTGATATGTCTGGACGCATTGAACCGATCTATCGCAGATTTTTCGAAGGCGATGCGCAAAGTGTTTCGCCGGGACTTATCAAGCAGAAACTGAGCAGAGAGGGCGGATTTATTGATGAAGACCTTTATTTCGAGGCCTCATCAACTTACCCTTTTGCTGCACGCTGCGTCCGCGAAAACTCCAGCGTAGGTAACCCTTTGTGCATGCGCGATATTCATGTCGGAAGAGACTTGATGGTCACATACCGCTTTCACAAGAAACACTTAATCAACTGGAAAGTGCTGGATCAAAGCATCCGCTCGTATGTTGACCAACGCCTTATGAATTAGGCTTCACAAGCGATGTATTAAGAGAAACGACGCAGCGATTAAAGTTCCAGGTCGATATCCAGAATAGCCATCGAAAAACTGAAAGAGCGTTCACCTTCGTCTTCATCTAGATACAAGACGCCAAGGAATTCATCCCCCTTATAGACTTCACAAGAGTCGGTTTTCTTCGGTCTTGCTCTTACCGCAAGATCGGGATTGTTAAAAACGCTCTTAAAATAAGCATCGAGCTTTTTGATTTCTTCAGGTGTCACACTTCGCTCCGCGTATAAATCATCAATTCATACTCGCATGCCACATAAACAAATACAAAGCGAGCCAGTAAATTCCTCAGATCAAAAGTATAAGCTTTAGCTCTTGTCTTCTGCGATAATCTGGTTCATCGAGCGCGATGGTTCAGAACACCCTGCAACGCCGACCACACGGCCAGGAATTCCTGCAACTGTTACGTTCTTAGGCACTTCTTTGATCACCATAGAACCAGCAGCAATCCTTGAACAATTGCCCACACTGATATTGCCCAAAATCGTTGCACCGGCACCAAGCAGAACACCATCACCAATTTTCGGATGCCTATCTTCTGTTTGCTTTCCTGTACCACCAAGGGTGACGCCGTGCAGGATTGAGACATCATCACCAACCGTTGCGGTCTCTCCAACTACCAATCCGGTTGCATGATCTAAGAAGATACCTCTTCCGAACTGGGCTGCCGGATTGATATCCGTCTGGAAGACCTGGGAGGAACGGCTTTGTAAATAATTGGCTGTATCAAGGTTGCCTTGTTTCAGGTTCCAGTGCGCCAAGCGATGGGTTTGGATTGCATGAAATCCTTTGAAGTACAAAATTGGTTCAATTAATCTGCTGCAAGCAGGATCACGATCATAGACTGCAGCAATATCGATTCTTAAAATTTCAGACCATTCTGGCCATTCTTCCAGCATGGAATAAAAGCTCTGGCGAATTAGATCGCCGGATAAATCCCGATTGTGCAGGCGTTCGGAGATACGAAAAATTACAGCTGCTTCCAGAGACTCTCTGTTGAGGATCGTATTGTAAATAAAGGAAGATATCAGCGGTTCTTCTTTGACGATATTTTCTGCCTCGTCGCGGACAGCCTGCCAAACGGGGTCAATTTTACTAGCAATCGGTTTAATTTCAGAACGCGCAGCCATTATTCAGCTCCTCCAAATCTCGATCCTAAGATTATAAGAGCAGATACCGTTACAACAAGAACCTAATCAGTAAACAATCGTGCACTGGTTAAAGGTGATAGCGCAAAAAGCTAACCAGCTTGTAGAAAATCTACAACATTTTGCTTGTAAACCTTGTCCCCGACCGCATTCATGTGATTTCGGTTGGGAATTGAGCGAAATACCGCGTGAGGCATGATTTGTGCCAAATGTTCACCGTTATGGGCAACAGTATCGTTGGTCCCGATGGTTACCAAAGTCTCATTTTGAATTGATTCAAAGACGGACTGCATAATGTGCTCGCGCGCACCTACAACGCAGGCTGCCAGAGCTTTTAAATCACTCTTGGTTTGTTTTGCAAACGCTCTGAATTCCTGACCGATTGGCGTACTCACCTCTGCATCCTGGTCAGCCAGTAGTGCATTGCTTACTGCTGAACTGTCAAAGCCGCCTTCGATCATGTTGTAGCCATTTCCTGCAATAATCAGCTTTCCGATACGTTCAGGATGGTTTGAGGTTACTATGGAAGAAATACGCGCGCCCATCGAATAGCCCATAATATGGACTTTCGAAAACCCCAGTCCTTCGATTAAACCCATGACATCGTAAGCCATAGTCGAAAGTTTGTAGTCATCGTCCTGGTAAAATTTTTCACTCTGACCGTGACCACGATTATCAAGCGCAACAACCTGAAAGCCAGCCTCTGCGAGAAAATCTATCCATCCTGTTCCTAACCAGTTGACACGGGCATTGGAGGCAAATCCGTGCACCAGAATAACAGGGTGTCCACTGCCTTTTCTGAGATAGGCAATTCTGGCACCTTTTGGAGCCGTCATGTTTTCGTATTCCAGATCTTCGATCATTGCTGGCCTTAATTCCTATTTAGTCGTTCGCGCATTGCCTTGCCGTTTCAGATATTCTGCGGTTATTGCCGTCATGCCCACGAGTATAAGCAGATTTGCCTTAAGGGCAGACGCATAGATGAACGTAAGGTCAAACAGGTTTTCCACCAGCAGAAAGACGGTGAAAAAAACCACTGTCTGGACCGCAACAAAGGCTCTTGGGTCTTCCGCACGGCGTAAAAGCGTCAAAAGATAATAAAGCCAGGCGCAGATCAAAGCGACATAAACAAACAGTAATAACAAACCGCCACGTATCATGATATCAATGTACAGATTATGGGAATGCGCAAAGTAACGCATCACACATTGGTCAACACCCGTAACGCTATCGGCGAAATATTCTCGGTCAAACGTTCCATGCCCGACTAAGGGTCTTTCAGCCCAGATCTTTAACCCGTTGGCGTAAGTGATGAACCGATAGGCTGTTGATTTATCATCTTGGTATTGCGGTCCCAATTGGGGAAGTTCTCCACCACCAATGTTACAGGTGCTAGGCGTAGTAGTGGTTTCCCCAACCATTACGCCAACTTGCTTCAATGCGCGCGAAAACGGATTTTCTGTCAGACCTAATCCGGTGAAAAAAGAAACTGTGGCAACAACCAGCAAAAATGCAGCTAATATTCGCTTGGATTTTGGTAATCGTGAAATGGATATTGCCAGAACAATAAAGATCCCCACGAGGGCACCCAACACACCGCCCAAACTTTGCGTTACAACCTTGCTTCATCCAAAAAGAAACTAATCAATGCGCGTTGTAACTTTGCTCCTTTTCCACGATAGAGTGGAAAACCTGCACCCGTTATTTTTACACCTAGTTTCAAGTCAAATAATCGGTATTGTTCTGCCAGTTCCCAATGTGGCAAGGCGTCTGCTCCTAGATCAGGGAGTTCCTTTTCCCAAGCTTTGTGT
>JBCCBE010000138.1:0-5331 GCA_039814425.1 Pseudomonadota bacterium | reverse complement strand
GGTGCCTGGTGTGTTGAGGCAGGTGATGCCGTTTTTAAATGCAAGACCGGAACGTGGTCTAACTTGCCCTTCAAAACCTTCAGGAATTTCAAATATCAATCCGGTAGGCACCAAAGACCGTTTGCCCGCATGTAACAAAATTGGTGCATCAGCAGAAACGGCAGCCCGTAAATCAAGGCCAGCAGCTTGCGCACTTTCATAAGCTGGAAGGTCCAGTCCCTCACCATGAGGCAGGCGGACAATATTCAATTGGGTCATATGCTCACGGTTTCAGGGTTAAGGTGTGCAATTATTTTTTCAACCAATCGCCCAGCAACTTCGTGCTTGTCAAGCGTCGGCCATTTTTCGACCTGATCCTTGGTAAGTAGTTTGATTGTATTATTGTCACCACCCATGACACCATCTTTTTCCGAAACGTCATTGGCAACAATCCAGTCTGCACCTTTTGAGCGCAATTTTACTTTTGCATGCTCAATTAGATTGTCGGTTTCTGCGGCAAACCCGATTAATAATTGAGGTCTCGACTTGTGAGTTCCAAGCCCTTTCAGGATGTCGGGGTTTTCAACCAGTTTAAGCGATGAGGGACCTTTTCCGTCCTGCTTTTTTATCTTCTCTTCTGCTGCATCGATACTGCGCCAATCTGCAACAGCAGCTACCATCACGCCGATATCGGCTGGAAGTGAAGCTTCTACTGCGGCCTGCATTTCCCGCGCAGTCTGAACATGAATGGTGTTAACACCTTGCGGTGGGTCAATGGATACAGGTCCTGAAACAAGAAAAACATCTGCCCCCGCCTGCGCAAGTGCTTTTGCAATTGCATGGCCCTGTTTGCCGGACGAACGATTTGCGATGTAGCGCACCGGATCAATCGGTTCATGCGTCGGCCCGGAAGTTACAATTGCCCGTTTTCCGGCAAGCGGTTTTTGACCGGCTGACATATCTAATAGTATCTCAGCTTTCGCAACGATATCGAGTGGTTCCGACATCCGACCGATGCCTGCTTCACCGCTTTCAGCCATTTCGCCCGCCGCTGGCCCAACAAAATGAATACCATCATCACCTAGTGTAGCAAGATTTCGCTGCGTTGCCGGGTGGTGCCACATATAAGGGTTCATTGCCGGTGCAATTAGAACTGGTTTATCCGTTGCCATCAGCACAGTTGAAGCAAGATCATCTGCAATACCATTTGCCATCTTAGCCATCAAATCAGCTGTTGTCGGGGCAACCAGTAAGAGATCGGCTTCGCGTGAAAGCCGTATATGACCGATATCGTGTTCGTCTTCGCGACTGAAGAGTTCCGTAAAAACCCGGTCTCCCGAAATTGCTTCTGCGCTTAAAGGGGTAATAAATTCCTGCGCACCCCTGGTCATGACTACCCGAACAGCTGCGCCGCGTTCTCGTAGTCTACGAATAAGATCCAGGCTCTTATACGCGGCAATCCCACCGCTGATAATCAGCAGTAGGCGTTTTCCGTCCAGCGGGTGATAATTGGCATCTGTTTTTTGCATTGGCACTTGGCCCGTCTTGTTTCCGAGCTAAGATATAAAGCTCTCAATTCGCTATTGCAAAGAGCTTCGGTTTTTATTGTAAATTGATACAATCGGAAATTTCATGGATTTCGGATTTTGGACAAATCTAGAACTGTACGAAATGACATTGTACTGTCACAAAAATCGAAGTATGATGATGTATCGAATATATTTTGCCTGTGACGACCCTATAGCACTAAAGACTTTGATCCCGTGTTCTTTGACGCCTCTTGCCGAAATTGCCGATTTACTATTAACGACCGATTTATGCATGAGAGGAATACGCTATGATCAACGGTACCGTTAAATTTTACAACTCCCAAAAAGGATACGGTTTTATCCAACCTGATGACGGCTCAAAGGACGTTTTCGTGCATGCAACTGCGCTTGAACGCTCAGGCATGTCTAATCTGAATGAAGGCGACAAAGTTGGATTTACAACCGCAGTCGACAGCCGCTCCGGTAAAACCGCAGTTGATACTATTCAAATGGCTTAAGGCTATTTCAATGTTCTGATCTAGGCAGCTTCGGCTGCCTTTTTTATTGGTAAGAACTAAAACCTTGCAGCCAGCGATTTATCCGGGAAACAGGTCGGACGAAGTCCATTCTTCTGCTGCCAGTCACCGATTGAGCGGCGTGTTTTGAACCCGGCCAGCCCATCAGCTCCCCCAACATCATACCCTTGTTTGATTAGCGCGTTCTGGATGTTCATTACATTACCGCGTTTTAAGCCAGAAACTTTCTGCCACCCGGCTTTGAATGGGCCGCTGCCATATTGAATCCGATCCGCAACATTTCCGACGAACAGTGCATAAAGGTCGGAATTGTTATATTTTTTGATCACATAGAAATTTGAGGTGGCCACAAACTCAGGCCCTGATCTTCCAGCGGGCATCAAAAGTGCGCCTGGTTTTCCAAGTTCACCGGATGGAAATGCTTTCCCGGAAATCCGTGCAGCCCCTGCCTTTGACCAATCCCGGATTTTCCGCATTTGGTCTGGACCTTCCAGCGCGCAGGATACGGTAGCTGGAAACTTTGCTTCAAAGCCCCAATCGCGACCTTTCTGCCAGCCGAATTTAGCCAGGTAGTTGGCGATAGAGGCAAGCGTGTCTGGTGCTGAACTCCAGATATTCCGCTTGCCATCACCATCAAAATCAACTGCATATTCAAGGTAAGAAGAGGGTAGAAATTGTGGCTGGCCCATAGCGCCAGCCCAGGAAGATTTCATCTGTGCGCGTGTCGCATATCCCTTTTGCATAATCTGAAGACCGGCGAGTATTTCCTTGCGAAAAAGCGGTTTTCGCGTTGACATAAACGCCTTGGTGCCAAGCACCTGAATTGCATCATGAGGAATAGAAACGCGACCAAAAACAGACTCACGTCCCCAGATTGCTAAAAGAATACGCCCCGGTACGCCATATTTTTTTTCAATCCGTGCAATCAGGGATTTATGTTTGATCAGGAGTTGGCGGCCAGATTTAACAAGCGGTACAATGTTATTTTCATTAAAATAGCGGCCAGGCGAACGAAACTCTGCCTGTGCCTGAGGGCGAGAGGGTTTTGCCTTTTGACCGGGCAAAACCAGATCGGGCAGTTTCCAGTTTATCGCGACACCCTTAAAAGCATTATTGAACGTTTGCGAGGAAACACCCTGGCTACGCGCTTCCGGCCACAGGTCATTTTTTAGCCAGGCCTGAAATTGGCGTTCTATTGCCGCTCTGTCTTGCGCTTTGGCTGGGCAAGTAAACAGAAAGCCGATAAAAATTAGAGCAACGATTTTCATCATGGTGTAACTCACCTAGTTCAATACGGAATTGGATAATCTTTATAAACTGAAAGAATATCAGCCATAATATCTTCAGTCAGGTTAAGGTCTGCAGCCTTAATCGAATTTTCAAGTTGCTTCATAGAGGTAGCACCGAAGATTGCAGACGTCATGAAGGAGCGGGTAAGACAAAACGCAAGGGCCATCTGCACCGGGTCAATCCCGTGCTTTTGCGCCACCGCCACATAGGCACTAGCAGCAGCATGAGAATTGCTACCCCACCGTCCACCCAGACCCGCATTACTAACATCAGCGCGAGACCCTTTTGGGCGGTTACCACCGGCATATTTGCCACTTAACATCCCGCAGGCAAGCGGAGAAAAAGACAAAAGTCCGATATCCTCGTGGTGGCAAACTTCAGCCATGTCAAGATCGAAATATCGGCACATCAGTGAATATTCATTCTGGGTAGTGGCCATGCGGGGTAGTCCCTTTTCTTCAGACAAGCGCAACCATTGTGCGGTACCCCACGCACTTTCATTCGAAAGCCCAACAGCTCGGATTTTACCGGCCTTGATGTAACCTGCCAGCGCTTCCAGCACTTCTTCCATATGTGCAAGCGTTTCGTTACGGTTCTGGCTGGTTGGATCGTAGCCCCACGACTGACGGAAATGATATGAACCCCGATTTGGCCAGTGGAGCTGATAAAGATCAATGTAATCGGTTTGAAGGCTCTTAAGACTTTCATTGAGGGCAATATCAATCGTCTCTGGTGAAATAGGGGCTCCTTCACGCACACCCTTAAAGCCGCTTCCAGTTACTTTGGTAGCAATAACGACATTATCTCTGCGTCCGGTTTTCGCAATCCAGGCTCCGATTACCCGTTCGGTATCGCCCTGGGTTTCTTGAGATATCGGTGTGGTCGGATACATCTCCGCAGTGTCTATAAAGTTAATGCCATGGTCGAGCGAATAATCAATCTGTTCATGGCCTTCTGCTTGGGTATTTTGTGTGCCCCAGGTCATAGAACCTAGGCATAACTCGCTTACTTTAATGCCGGTGCGGCCCAGTTCGTTCATTTTCATGTTCGTTATTTTCATCCCAAAGAATCGCTCAGACTTTAGGTTCCTTTCAATTGATGTACAAGCAAAGCCATGACGATTGAATTTCACAAAATTGATGAAAAACTCTTGGAGCCCGCATTTGAGCTGGCAACCGAAGTTTTCATCAACCGCAGTACTCTGCACAAGGCGCTTCGTATTGGTCTTGATGATTACCGCACCTATATTCGACCATCTTTTGAAGGGATGGTCGCTGAGGGCTATTCTATAGCAGCGGTAGATATTGATACCGGTACGCTAATTGGCTGCATGATAGTAACGGATTTTTTCGATCAATTGAAAAACCTACCTGACCAAACGGGAGTGTTTGCTGCGCTTGGCGCTCTGACCCATTCCCTGCGCCAGCAATATTTACAAAAGGACACTGTCCAGCCAGGGGAAGCGCTTTTGATCGATATGGGTATTGTGGCTGATGCGGGCTCTGGCAGGGGTATTTATCAACAAATGCGGGCGCTTGTTCAGGTTACAGCAAGAGAAGCTGGATACAGGCTTTTGATTGGCGAACTATCTTCTTATGCAACTCAGCACGTAGTGCTTGAAAAACTCGGACACCGCAAAAGAGCTGAAATTGCGTTTGATACGTTTCGCTACGGTGAGGATTTCCCTTTCCGATCAATCACAGAGCCGAAAAGCATCATCCTGGCCGAAGGTAGTTTGTAAAACGGCAGGATTTGCCCGGTGGCTTTGATATTAGCGATTGTGCATTCGATAATGCAGATCCTCTATCTTTTTACTTGCTGTACGCTCACAAAGCCCTGGAACAAATGCGTGCAGCAAGGCGGCAAATCCAGCAAAAAACAAGGTGCCTGAAAAACGCAGGGCAAACAAAAAGTGTTCAAAATAGCCTTCGTCAACAGATGCGGGATGATCAAGCATTAGGCGCTTAAATGATTGTCTCATGAAAATTCTCCTTTAG
>JBCCBE010000141.1:0-5088 GCA_039814425.1 Pseudomonadota bacterium | reverse complement strand
GGATTTACCGGCATTTTAAACAACATTGATGTGACTGTGGATCCGGAAATTACCCATATGAACGTTGATAAAAATGCTGTGTTTCAAGCAGAAACTTTTAAGGAAATTGCAGCTTTAACTAGCGAGAGAAAACGCCAGACGAGAAGTGTCGGCAGACGCCCGATTACTGAGAGATAGGTTTTTGTGACATGGCGTTTGCATGCAGCACCTAACCAAAACCTCTGGCTCGCTTTGTGCGTATAATTCTTGTCTGTTTTCTGTATTGACCAGATGAATTGAGTGCCGCATACCCGATCCATGAATCTTGTTTCTGATCCAATGTCCTTTTTAACAAAACTGTTTGAGGCGGCTGTTGATGCGGCGCGGCCAGAAGCTGTTATTTCTCAATATCTTCCGGAAAAACCAAAAGGTCGTGTCGTCGTAATCGGTGCTGGTAAAGCTTCAGCGCAAATGGGCCGTGCCTTTGAGCAAGCATGGATGGAAAGACATGGAGAGTGCGTCGAAGGGTTGATTGTTACCCGTTATGACTATGGATGTGAATGTAAATCTCTTGAAGTCATTGAAGCTGCTCATCCGGTGCCAGATGAAGCCGGTGAAACAGGCGCATTGCGTCTGCTGGATGCAGTTTCTGATCTGACTGAAGATGATCTTGTTGTAGCTTTGATTTCTGGAGGAGGGTCCGCGCTGCTGCCTTGCCCACCGGGTGATCTGACTTTGAACGACGAAATTGCCGTCAATAAGGCCCTGCTTGCATCCGGTGCACCGATTTCTGCGATGAATACAGTCCGCAAACATATTTCAGGGATAAAGGGCGGCCGATTGGCAATCGCGGCTTATCCGGCCAAGGTGGTGTCTTTGCTGGTCTCGGATATCCCGGGCGATCACGCGCAATATATCGCCTCGGGGCCAACGGTTGCCGATAGTGGCAGCAGACAAGATGCATTGTCGATTGTTGATAATTATGAAATGCAATTGCCCGATAGAGTAATGAAGTATCTGGCTTCTTCAGATGCCGATGCGCCACACCCCGATGATGCTAGGTTAGCAAAGGTTGAACATCATATCATTGCTTCTGCGGCCAAATCGCTTGAGGCTGCTGAAACGCTGGCTAGAGATAATGGAATCGAAGCTCATATCCTGTCGGATTCAATTGAAGGTGAGGCGAGGGAAGCTGCTCTGACGCAAGCCTCTATGGCCAAAGAAATCCTGTATCGAGATCGACCGTTTAAGAAGCCGGTTGTTTTGTTATCTGGTGGTGAGACGACTGTAACGTTGAAGGGAAAGGGTAAAGGCGGTCGCAATACAGAGTTTTTGCTCTCGTTTGCGCTGGCAATTGCAGGCGAAACGGGCGTTCAGGTGCTTTGTGCTGATACAGATGGTATCGATGGTAGCGAAGATAATGCCGGCGCATTTGTAGACGGTAATACCACTTCGAAAATGCGTGCGGTAGGAGTGGACCCGGTTTCTGCTCTTCAAAACAATGATGCATGGTCTGCGTTTGACAAAGCAGAAGCGTTATTTATACCGGGACCAACGGGCACGAATGTCAACGATTTCCGTGCCATTTTGATTACCGGATAGTTCATTTATTCAGGAGTTTTCGATGTCAGATCGTATCGTTATCGTAGGTGCCAAACGCACACCAATGGCAGGCTTTCAGGGCGAATTCTCATCGCTAACAGCATGGCAATTGGGCGGCGAGGCTATTAAGGCGGCTATTTCAGATGCCCAACTTGATGCTACGCAGGTCGATGAAGTTTTAATGGGGAATGTTTTACCTGCCGGACAAGGCCAGGCCCCGGCCCGTCAGGCTGCTTTTCATGCTGGATTGGATAAAAGTACCCCTGCGACCACATTGAATAAAATGTGCGGCTCTGGAATGAAGGCAGCGATGGTGGCGTTCGACCAGCTTAAGGCTGGAAATGGCGAAGTACTTATTGCTGGTGGTATGGAATCCATGACCAATGCGCCTTACCTGCTAGATAAAATGCGGGGTGGTGCACGTTTAGGGCATGGGCAGGTCATTGACCATATGTTTCTTGATGGTCTGGAAGATGCATACGATCGGGGAAAGCTTATGGGCAGTTTTGCCGAAGATTGTGCTGAAAAGTATCAATTCACACGCGAAGCACAGGATGCTTATGCATTGAAATCGTTGGAAAATGCGACGAATGCTGAGGCAGATGGTAAATTTACTAACGAAGTTGTTGCGGTTACCTATGAAACTCGTAAGGGAAACATTGAGGTTGCAAACGACGAACAGCCGCGTAATGCACGACCTGATAAAATTCCAAATCTGAAACCAGCTTTTAGAAAAGATGGCACAGTGACAGCAGCAAATGCTTCTTCCATTTCTGATGGTGCTGCAGCATTGGTTCTGACAACTGAACAGATAGCAAAAGAGCATGGTATGGAAATCCGGGCCATTGTTCACGGGCATGCAAGCCATGCCCAGGAGCCTGGATGGTTTACGACTGCTCCGGTACCCGCTGCAAAAAAATTGATGGAGAGACTTGGCTGGAAAAAGGATGATGTTGATCTTTGGGAAGTCAATGAAGCCTTTGCTGTCGTTCCTATGGCATTTATGCATGAGTTCGGCTTGGAGCGTGATATTGTAAATGTTCATGGTGGTGCTTGCGCACTGGGTCACCCGATTGGTGCGTCGGGCGCACGAATTTTGGTTACACTGCTCAATGCACTAGAGAGCTATGATAAGAAACGTGGCGTTGCAGCAATCTGTATAGGTGGCGGCGAAGGCACCGCAATGGCGATTGAGAGGGTTTGACGATGAAACTGAACGGTTCAATTTGTGCAGTTGTAACGGGCGGTGGCTCTGGATTGGGCGAAGCAACTGCCCGGATGCTTTCCTCCAAAGGGGTGAAAGTTGGTATATTTGATCTTAACGAGGATAGTGGCAAGCTTGTTGCAGCTGATATCGGCGGTGTATTTGCCAAAGTTGATGTTGCAGATGCCGGGTCAGTGGCCTCGGGTCTGGAAATTGTCCGTAAGGAAAATGGTCAGGAACAAGTCTGTATTAACTGTGCTGGTATTGCACCTGCTGCCAAAACAGTTGACCGTGAAGGCTTGCCGCATGACGCAGCACTTTTCGCAAAGGTTGTTGGCGTTAATTTGATTGGCACGTTCAATGTGGCAAGCCAAAGTGCTGCAGGTATGTGCGCAAGTGATCCAGTAAATGATGATGGTGAGCGCGGGATTATCATAAACACCGCTTCTGTTGCAGCTTTTGACGGACAAATTGGACAAATTGCCTATGGATCTTCCAAGGCAGGTGTTGCCGGAATTACATTGCCGATGGCGCGGGATTTATCTCGCAACGGTGTGCGGGTAATGACGATAGCACCGGGAATTTTCGGCACACCAATGGTTAAAGGCATGCCACAGGAAGTTCAGGATTCGCTTGGTGCTATGGTGCCATTTCCTTCCCGACTAGGGGAACCGGAAGAATATGCTAAGCTTGCACTTTCTATATGCGAAAATACTATGCTCAACGGTGAAACGATTCGCCTTGACGGTGCTATTCGGATGGCGCCTAGATAATAGAATTCAACAAATTCGATTGATTGATAGCGGCACCTTTAGGTGCCGTTTTCATTTTAACTATCTGAAAAGTATACAGATTTAATTTTTGGCTGTATGCCTAAGTACCGTCTGAATTTTAATAATTCTTAGTCAACAAAAAACCCACTAACCGAAGTTAGCGGGTTCTTTAAAGAACTATGTTCTTATGACTTAGAAGTCACGACGAAGGACTACTTCGAAACCATCGTAGTCTGCGTCGATTGACTGGCCAGTAGTTGCACCAACAGCACCAGCAAGTGTACCGGAACGTGAGTTCTCGATTTCACCGTTAAAGTAAGCTGCTTTGATGTGGAAACCAGGAGCAGCAGCTGGGTACCAGTTAAGGCCAATGCCGAACTGAGTAGCGTTGCCTTCAGTTCCAACACCAGAACCTACAACTGCAAAGTCACTGTCTGCATCCCAGTAGTTAGCCCAGAATTCAACTTCGTCAGTCAAGTTCATTTGGAAAGCTACAGCCCAGATTGAGTTAGGGTTAGCAAGAGCAGCATTTGCATGAACGTAGTTAGTGATCGCGTCGCCATCGTCCATGTAAGTACCCCAAAGTGTACCACCTGGAACCATGCCTGACAGATCAACGTTAGCAGACACTTTATATGCCCATTCACCACGGTTAGCATTTACGCCAGCTGCAGTTACTTCTGTTGCTAGAGAATCATGAACAGCAGTAAATGCTACGCCGAAGCCTTCGCCTGAGTAGTTAAAGCCAGCATAGAAGTTAGCATCGCCACCTGTACCGCCACTGAATGTGCCGTTAGCTGGATCGCCTGTGCCGTTTTTAATGCGTGGATCTTCAACACCGATAGTTACTGAGAAACCGTCAGCAGCCCATGTGTAATCAAAGATTGTTGCATCATCGAAGCCATAGAAGCCATCAGTAACAGAAATGCCACCGAATGAGCTACCGATACCTTCAGCGTTTACCCAACCGAAACCGTGGTTTGATGACCAGTAGTTCCCGCCAGCAAAACCTGCACGGAAACCAGCAAGTGAGATAAGAGCCACGTCCATGTCGATGTCTGAGTCTGTGTTGCCATCACCTTCAAGACGATAGATCGCACGAAGTGTGCCCCAATCTGTCTCGTTGCGAGTGTCAATGTTCAGACGAGCACGCTGGCCCCAAAATACACTGCTTCCGTCAAATGTTGAAGCACCTACAGCTGCTGATGGTACGGTTTGTGTAACGTCATCGGCTGTTCCGTTGAAACCATCTGGACCAGGTCCAGTGTTTGTTACAGTTCCAAGTTCACCTGCTGCTAGAGCATCTGCTTCACCATCAAAATATGTTTTATCATATGCAGAACGGATGAAGCCGCTAAAACGGATGCAGGTTTCGGTGCCTGGAATGTAGAAGAAGCCAGAACCGTAAGCGTCACAAACGCGTACGTATTCAACTGGCTCTGGCTCGACGACGATGGCATCAGCTGCCTGTGCGCCAGAAACAGCTACCATTGCAGCTGCTGAGCCCAGTAGAAGAGATTTGATGTTCAT
>JBCCBE010000161.1:0-2885 GCA_039814425.1 Pseudomonadota bacterium | reverse complement strand
GTTTTGTGTTTTGGGAAGGGTGGTAACCAGTTTAAGGGAGTCTGGGCATTGTGACTCACTCAATTTATTAAGGCAGTATTTTTCTACCTCTTGCAAGGCCCCGGGATCGCTAAGTATTACAAAAGCAATTATTGTCTGGTGTTTACCTTGTGGGCTTCCAACAACTGCCACTTCTTTAACCTTGGGATGAAAAAGAATTTCACCTTCCAATATGACCGATGAAATAGGTTGGTCATTGCGCCATAGAACATCTATTTCTCGGTCAAAGAACTCCAATTCTCCGTGCGCATTAACCCGTCCTAAATCCCCGGTTCGATACCAACCATCTGCTAATATGCGCGCATTTATTTCTGGATGGTTGAGGAACAATCTTTTAGGGGCAGGGCTTCGCAGCCATATTTCACCTAGCTCATTCACGTCTTTCTCTCGCTTATCTTTACCCATTATTTTCAGTTCTGTAATTGGGCTAGGTATGCCGACAACGTGAGGGCGCTGAGGATTAAAGAAACCGGTAATCAGCGCTGGGCTTGCCTCAGACTGGGCACAGGCTATCTGTACTTTTGCCTGTGGAGCAATTCTTTGTAAGTTAATAACGGTGCTTGCTTTGAGCGGTGAGGAAGCCGATGCAAATAACTTGATGCTGGAAAAATCATAGCGTTCATTGAGTCTTGTCGATAAGATTTCGTCCGCTATATGAGGCGTCAGCATTAAAGAATCTATCTTTTTGCTTTCGATCAGTTCTCCCATCCTTTCAATATCAATGGGTGAACAAATAATCATTGATACCGGCGAAGTAAGCGCAACAGTTAATATAGTCGCACTGGTTGATGTGCCTAAAGTCATTGGAACAAGCATGCCTGCCGATGTCGACAGCTCGTGCATATTTTCCAGGGTTCGACCGAATGTTAAGTTTGAGTGTGGGAGAAAGTAAGCTTTTGCTCTGCCGGTTGTGCCCGACGTATATCTAATCTCTGCAAGGTGGTCTGCAGAAATTGTTAATTTGATTGGTGAGTAGTTGCCCTTGCTTAAGGAGTGTGTAGTAAAGTTCCGAACATTTTTAACAGGTGGCAGATGTTCAGAATGTATAACCCAGTTTGCAGAACATTCCTCCAGCCTCATTTGTACTTCAGCTTCAGGTAAATGCGCGTTTAAGTGGATCGCAACCCCACCAGTACGAAGCACAGCCATATACGCTATTGCGTAGTTAATCCAATCCATGCCATCGTACATTAAGGCAATTCTTCTGCCCGGAGTTCCGCCAGCCTTGATAATTCCATTGGCTATATCTAATGATTTTTGATCCCATTCATTAAAACTAAGCTTGCATTCCCCATCAATATTTAAGGCGGCGCTTTCTGAATTTTCTTTTAAGTGAGCTTCCAGTAATTGAGGGACTAAGAGTCCCTCAAGTTGAGTTGCCTCTGCTTTTTTTGAAAAAAATGATCTAGACCACTTTATAATACTCATTGTTAAACAGTCACAGCTTCAAGCTCATAGGTTAAAGTGAAATCATGGTCTGGAGAAATATCGCCAGTGCCGGAGATGCCAGTAAAATCACCAGTGCCTGAACCAGGAAGAATTTTCAATGAGCTGCTGCGCGAATTAGTGTCGGCTTTTGCATCATGAACAAGGATGAAAGTACCGGTACGATCACCAATTTTGCAATTAATCTGTTCAATGCCAATATATGCCATGACTCCTTCTTGATCACCCTGCAATCGAAGCATAGTAGCTTCGATTGTAGCGGTTCCACTGATTTCACCTACAAATTTCTTTTTTGCTAGCGTTCGGCTGAGTTTGCCGTTCTGCCAATCCTCCTGTTCATTTTCGTCCCAGTGTTCAATTTCAAATGAGCCTTTTGCTACTAATATAGACATGGAATGATTCCTTAGAAAGTTATAGTTAAATTAGGGGTATGAAATCTGCTACTTGTTAGTTTCATCCCTCGTGTGGTTGAGCAGAAATTGGCAATAGCACTTTATCGGATAATGTTGATGCCTCGAACAAGCCACCCCAGGGTACTACCTCACCGTTCATTTCGGCGCGAGGTTTTTTCATTAGCTCAATTAGGCCTGCGTCTTCTATTTCCAGGTTTCTCAGGATTGTGTAGTCCGCAAGAGAACGAAGATGGACAATCATATGCAGCGTATCTTGCGAACCCCACATTTCTTCAAACTGGCTTGAAGTGATTATACCTGGAGCGACTTTATTGATGTAGGCCTGCCATTCTGAAAGGTAGTAGCGTGCCAAGTCGCGACATTCGTACTTAGCTTGGCCAGTGCGTAGTAAAATTGCACCGGCAGAGCTAGTGTCTAGAAATGGCTTGGCGCTATTGGGTAGCTGGTGCCGGGCGGCTGTAGTAAAAAGCCCTTGCTCTTTTTCATCTAAAGCCTCTTTTGCAAAGCCATGTTGAGGCACTAAGATATTTTCCTTGAAGCTGCCCTGAACAAACATGCGTTCCCAATTGCCGCCACCACGCTGAGGAAGCCGATCATCTTGATAAATTTTTTGGAAGGCTTCGTCATGGTCAACCATTTCCAATAGTTGACCATAATCACTTGGCGTCTTCATATGAACTAGCCAATGCATGTATCCATAGTTACCCAATACTTCTTCATAAACAAGGGTTGTCGCTTTTTCTTTTAGCTGCATGTTCATATAGCCTTGCAATTCCTGGGCGAAGGTCCTGGCCTCAGAAAGAAAGTCATAGCTAACTTGACCAACTCTATGAATGACAAAACCAGAATTTAAGGAGTGTAAAATATTTTCAGTGGAGTTCAGTTGATCGGCTGCCGTTTTAATCTGCGACAGGTTTATCTCTTTGCTGATGGTTTGTGTGCTCATGTTTTTGCGCCGCGTTCGCGACACCGGCGAAATTACCCCGG
>JBCCBE010000086.1:0-14472 GCA_039814425.1 Pseudomonadota bacterium | reverse complement strand
TGCTTGATCCGCATGAGCGCAAGCGTGCAATGCGAGCAGCCCAGGCGGCAGGTGCGGCGTAAGTTCCCGATTTTCTTCTTGAAGCGTCCTATTCTTGACATATATCGTGTCGCTATATAGCAAAAAAGAATATGGCTTCGTGAGGAATATCAATGAAACTCAACATTAATGGCCGATTACAGGAAATCGGCAATGACCCTGAGATGCCGCTACTTTGGGCGCTTAGGGACATTGCTGGATTAAAAGGCACAAAGTTTGGCTGCGGCGTAGCAGCTTGCGGGGCCTGCACCGTTCATGTGGATGGTATGCCAACCCGTTCCTGTCAGTTGGCCGTTGGTGATGTGGATGGCCCAGTTACGACGATTGAGGGAATTGGCGATCTTGCAAATTTACATGCAGTCCAAAAAGCCTGGATCGATGAGCAGGTTCCCCAATGCGGATATTGCCAGTCCGGCCAGATCATGGCGGCTGTTGCTTTGTTGGAGGAAACCCCCGAACCAAGTGATGATGATATTAATCAGGCAATGAGCAATCTTTGTCGTTGTGGGACCTATCCTCGTATTCGCGCTGCTATCATACGCGCCTCCAGTTCTCTTAAGCAGGAAGCGTAACTATGGGCATTGCAAAGATAGCAAGACGGACTTTTCTTATTGGGGCTGCGGCGGTCGCGGGTGGTGTGGCGGTTGGCTATTATTATGTTCAGAAGCCTTATGAAAATCCGTTGAAGAATGATCTTTCTGAAGGCGAATCGACCTTTAATCCTTATGTGAAGATCTCAAAAGATAATGAGATCACCATCATCGCGCCACGCGCTGAAATGGGGCAGGGCATTCATACGACACTCGCGGCGCTGGTCGCGGAAGAGCTGGACGTTTCACTTGAACAAATCAAGGTTGAACATGGTCCTGGTGATTTTGCCTACTATAATGATGCAATGCTTGCTGAGGGTGGCCCATTTCCGTTTTTTGAAGAAGGCTTTGTCGCGCAAACCATGAGTGGGGCAATGCGCGGTGTCTCAAAGGTTCTTGGTTTACAAGTAACCGGTGGCTCTTCATCAATTAAGGATGGCTATGACAAAATGCGCAAAGCTGGCTGTGCTGCGCGTCATTTGCTGATAGCAGCCGCGGCCAAAAAGCTGGAAGTACCTGCAGAAAACCTGAGGACTGCAAACAAACTGGTAATTGATCCTGAAACCAATCGTTCTTTCACTTATGGTGAATTGGCGGAGGATGCCGCCCAGGTCGAACCACCGTCAGATATGAAATTACGTGATCCAAGTGAATGGAAATTGCTGGGCAAATCACCGCAGCGGGTGGATATACCGGCAAAGGTAACTGGTGCTCCGATTTTTGGTATAGATGTCGAATTGCCTGAAATGGTGCATGCTACCGTTAAGATGTCTCCGCGGTTTTGGGCAAAGGCGAAATCGGTCAATAAGGAAACCGCACTTGCGGTTCCTGGGGTGAGAGATGTTGTTGAACTGGAAACAACAACCGGGTCAGGCTTCGGCATTATTGCAGACCATACGTGGGCTGCATTTAAAGGTGCAGAAGCGCTGGAAGTAGAATGGGAAGATGCCTCTTATCCTGCAGACAGCGAAAGCATGTTTGAAAAAATTTCTGAAGCGCTGGATACGCCAGCAGATCAAGCGCTACGCGACGACGGAGATGTTGAAACGGCTTTTGCTGATGCGCCGCGTGAAGAATTACTGGATGTGGAATATCGTGTTCCGTGGCTTGCCCATGCATGCCTCGAGCCAATGAATGCAACCGCTCAATGGAAAGACGGCGTTCTTGATATCTGGGCGCCAACGCAAGCGCCAACAATCTTGCAAATGGTATGTGCGTCATTGGTTGAGGTAGAATCAAAAGACGTCCGCGTGCATACGACAATGCTAGGCGGTGGCTTTGGAAGACGCGGCGAAATTGATTTTGTGATTTACGCAGTGGAGCTTGCCAAGCGAACCAACGGCAAGCCCGTCAAAGTTACCTGGACACGCGAAGAAGACACGCGCCACGATACTTATCGTCCAGCAGCTATCGCCAAGATGCGAGCCCGTGTACCTACCGGGCAAATGCCGGAAGCGGTGGATATGCATATTGCAGTACCATCCATTCTTAAGAGCGTGATGGCGCGTACATTTCCATCCATCTCACCATCCGGTCCCGATAAGATCCTTACAGAAGGCGCATTTGATCAGCCTTACAAAATTGATAACTACCGGGTGCAAGGCAGTGAGGCTGATTTGCCGATTCCGGTCGGGTTTTGGCGTTCAGTAGGCAATTCCTGCAATGCCTGGTTCCATGAAAGTTTTATGGATGAAATTGCGGAGAAGGCACAACTGGACCCGCTAGAAATGCGGCTTGAGCTAATGAAGGATTATCCTGCTGCGATTGGTGTTGTTCGCAAAGTTGCCGATATGTCTAACTGGGGGGCACCAATGTCGCAAGGAAAGGGAAAAGGCTTTGCCCATTGCCTGTCCTTTGGAACCTGGGTCGCCATGGTTGTTGAAGTCGAAACTGTGGATGAAGAAATCAAGATTTCAAATGTCTGGGCAGCTTGTGAACTTGGGAAAGTTCTCGACCCACAGATCGTAAAAGCCCAGATCATGTCGAGCGTGGTTTTTGGACTGTCATCAGCCATGGGGCAGGCTATCACATTTGAAAATGGTGAGGTTGTAGAAGGTAATTTCTACGATTATGATTTCATGCGCATGAGCCAGTGTCCGCAAATCCACGTCGAACTTCTCGAGTCCTATCATAAAATGGGTGGTGCAGGAGAACCGGGTATGCCTCCAACGTTACCTGCATTGGCAAACGCTATTTATCAGGCCGGTGGCACCCGCATCCGATCCATGCCGTTGTCGGATGAAGTCAGTTTCGCTGTGTAGAAAATTTAAAAACAGCTGCCGCTGATTTTTGTCAAAGCAATCCGAGATTGGAAAGTTCAACCCTCAGTTCCGGCGGTAGGGCCATTACACCAGTTCCAATTGATCCAAGATCGCGTGGTGCTTCTTCTGCTTTTAAGTATCGCCATCCTTGGAAGGCACGTCTTGGTTGCCATTCGGTTGGAATAAGTCTTGGCTCCAGAATGAGATCGCATCGCCGAATGCCCTGCGGGTCGGTAAAGGGCCTGATCTCAACAAGATGTTGTCGCACCTGAATGTTTCCCTTGATAACCCAATAAAGCGACCCACCATCCATAAGTTCATCGGTTCGTTTTGGGATCATGCGTGTCGTGTGGAATTGTATCGGTTCTTTGCCAAGGCGGCGCTTTTCATCAAGCCGATAATCAATCCACGCCTGCAATTCCTCAATTGCAGAGACGCCAACACATAATTTTAAAAGGTTTAAGGCCATCTATCGAAAATAGAGGGTGCGCGTCAGATATGCCAGCAAGAGATTGGATTAATCCACAATGTCAGCACTCGACCACGTTGACTGCAAGGCCACCCTGACTGGTTTCCTTGTAACGTGTGTTCATATCTCGCCCAGTTTCCAGCATGGTTTTTACGCAGGCATCCAGAGAAACGAAATGTGTCCCATCTCCCCGCAGGGCCAACGCCGCTGCGGAAACCGCTTTCACAGCACCCAATCCATTGCGCTCAATACAGGGGACTTGAACCAGACCGCCAATCGGGTCGCACGTCATGCCCAGGTGATGTTCCAATGCAATTTCAGCAGCATTTTCGATTTGTTCCGGGCTGCCACCCATGATTGCTGCAAGTCCTGCCGCAGCCATTGCGGAGGCTGAGCCAACTTCCCCCTGACATCCGACTTCAGCACCGGATATGGAAGCATTGTGCTTGATTATTCCACCAAAGGCGGCTGCGGTTAGAAGATAATCTTCAATCTGCCGGTTACTCGTATCGGGAAAGAATTTCAGATAGTAGCTAAGCACAGCAGGTATGACGCCTGCCGCTCCGTTTGTTGGTGCCGTTACAACCTTGCCACCAGCTGCATTTTCTTCATTCACAGCCATCGCGTAAACCTGCAGCCATTCATTGGCCGCAAGCGGATTAATCGTGTTAATGCCCCATTCCGCTTCCAATTGCTCAACGATGGCAGATGAACGACGCTTCACATGCAGGCCACCAGGAAGTTCACCTTTGTTTCGAAGACCACGTTCAACGCAGGAATGCATGACATCCCACACATTGTTTAAACCTTCCTGCAATGCCTCAGCAGTCATGTTTGTCCGCTCATTTGCACGCTTCATATCTGCAACAGATAGATCGGTTTTCTTTGCCATCGTCAGCATTTCTTCGGCGTTTTCAAACGGGTAGGGAACCCGGTCAACACGAGTGGCTTTCAATTCTTCGAAGGCTTTGAGCCTTGCATCATCGACAACAAACCCGCCACCAATCGAATAATACTCTTTGCGAAGAAGAGGGTTTCCATGCGCATCCAAGGCCACAAATCGCATGCCATTTGTATGAAGTGGAAGCAGCTCTTCGTAGTCAAAGATAATGTCAGTGCCTGGATCAAATTTATAGGCAATCGCACCCGGCTTTACTGCTTTTTCCTTGGCAACCTTGGCAAGAATTACTTCTACATCATCGGGGTTAATTTCTGATGGTTTTTCACCGGCAAGCCCCAGAATGACAGCCCGGTCTGTAGCATGGCCTTTTCCGGTAAAAGCAAGTGAGCCGTGCAATGAAACTTTTATCCGATCCGGAACTGCCCCGGCCGGACGTGGCCATTCCCCGTTTTCGAGTTCCTGAAGAAAATAAACTGCTGCAATCATCGGTCCCATAGTGTGGGAGGATGACGGGCCAATGCCAATTTTGAACAGTTCAAAGACCGAAAGAAACATGAAAGCTCGCGAACGTTGAAAAGCAAAGCAAGTATACAGCGCTTTCAAACAGACCAAACGAATCCGGTTTTTTTAAGCGCTGTACAATAATAACAAAAAAGGCCGGAAAATGCACCGGCCTGATTTTTCATAATGATTTTTTGGTAACTATTGTGTTGCTGAAGCGATTACCGTTTCACTTCCGGTGAATGCGCCGGAAACAAACATGATTGCCACAAAAACGCATACAGCTATACTCGCAATTTGCCAAACAGATGGCTCTGATTTTTCGTACATACCGATCCCTGAAATTTTTTGCTCCACTAACGGGAGCTTGGTTTCCGCTGATGTATTCGCATAGGCAATTACATGCAAGCAAAAAACCACTGAATCCCCGCAATCCAGCTATGCGCAAAATGCATGGGGAAAACCCTAAACCTTGCATTGTCCAAGACATTCAGATCATGTCAGCTGAACTATAGGAATTGCGAGAACCAATGAACCAAATTTACCGACCGGGTGCTTTAGAATTGTTTGGATTGTTTGCAATTGCCCTTATCTGGGGATCTGCATTTCCGGCAATTAAATTAGCAGTTTTTGATTTTGGAGCATTCTGGACTGCCGCAATTCGTGTGACCGTCGGTTTTCTGGCAATGTTGCCATTCGTATTTTTCCGTCTGAGTGATCTAAAAGCGCTTCGCGGCAACTGGTACACAATCTTGTTTGTTGCCTTACTGAATATGGTGATTCCATTTGTGCTGATTTCATGGTCCATGAAACACGTACCCGCAGGCATTGGATCGCTCCTCTTGGGAACCACCCCATTTGTAGCAATGATACTGGGACATTTTCTGACACGCGATGAGCGCATCAATGGATACAAATTAATCTCGGTAATTTTCGCTGTGTCAGGAATTGCAGTGCTGGTGGGTCAGGATATCGCCAGACAAACCGGCACGGTTTCTATTCTGGCACAGGGGGCGATAATTTTGGCCGGTGCCTGCTATGTCTCAGCAGGATTTGTGATGCGTCGCATTGATATTCCCCCGGTTACATTCACTGCTGCTGCACTTGGGGCTGGGTCAATCATGTTGCTTGGAATATCGTTTTTGGTCGCGGGCGCGCCCAATCTTGCGCCAAGCAAAGCAGGATTTTATGCAGTGTTTTGGTTAGGATTATTACCGACAGGATTGGGATATTTCCTGCGATATATCTTGGTGAGAAAGGTCGGTGTGTCCACGTTTGCGCTCGCTATGAATACAGTTCCGATTTTTGGCATCATTCTATCAACACTTATATTGGGAGAAGTGATCGAATTTCGAATGATTATTGCTTTGGCGCTGGTTTTAATCGGACTTATGATCGCCCGCTACGCAGTTCCAGGTAAAGTTGAGACAGTACGGTGAGCATTGAGACAAAGTCCCGTTTAAATGGGAGATTGGCGTTATTGGACCTTTGCCGGGGTATAGCGCTTTTGGCAATGACCGTGTTTCACTTTGCGTTTGATCTGGAATTATTTGGAATCAAGGAACCCGGATACGCTTCCCAGTTTCACTGGAAATATTTTGCCCGCTCCATTGCATCTTCATTTTTATTCTTAACCGGCTTTAGTCTCTATTTGAGCTATTTGTCCGGATTAACCTGGCCGAAATGGGGAAAGCGCTTTGCTCAGATTGTACTGGCCGCGCTTTTGATTACCGTCGCCACATATTTCGCCACTCCAGATCAATTTATCTTCTTCGGTATTCTTCATATGATTGCTTTTGCAAGCCTCTTTGGATTGTTGTTTTTACGGTTGCCCTGGTGGCTTATAGCAGCGATCGGAATGACCGTCTTTTATATTGGGCAGTCTTTTGAAACAGTCGTACTAGATAATGCAATCTGGTGGTGGAGTGGACTTCAACAAGCAATACCGGTTTCAAGTGATTATGTGCCGGTCTTCCCATGGGGTTCAGCGCCATTGCTTGGCATTGCAGCTGCGAAATTGGCACATCAATCGGGTTGGATAGAAAAAGCCGGACAGTATCGATTCGATGGCAAATCAGGAAAACTTATCCAGTTCATCGGGCGGCATAGCCTGACCTATTACCTGCTGCACCAACCTGTGATGATCGGATTGATTTATGTGGTTCTGTTTATAACAGGCAATATTTGAAATCGTTGAACTGATACGCGTTTAAGGCTGCTGATATTTGATAAACGGCGTAAGCTTTCCAACTTTGTCATACAGTGCGCGTCCTGCTTCGTTGAAATCCTGGGTTAGCCAGTAAACAGATTCTGCACCAGTCTCATCGCCAATTGCATAGACCGCCTCAATCAGCTTCCTACCTATACCCTTACCCCTAAGATTAGGCTCAGTATAAAGATCGACTAGATAAATCCGTTTTTTCTCAGTCCACGTATGCGCATGATACAAAAAATGGGTAAACCCAACGACCTTTCCATCAACCTCAGCTATCAGACCAATCGGACCGTCAGGTGCACGTTGCATTAGCCGTCGCCAGAGATTGCCCGTCTCATGGTCCAAATTCACCTCGTAATACTCTTGGTAGCCTTTCCAAAGAATTTCCCAAGAAGGGCGGTCATCAAGATTTATATCTCGAATGTGAACTTGCATCGATTAACGCCCAACGCCCAACTCAGCCATCCGGGTTAAGCTTTGCTCTTCGACTTGATCCAGTTCACCAATCGTTTCATCAATATCCCTACGCTTTTGATAAAGTGCATCGCGCTTCTCATTAAGGCGCTTGAGTAGCAATTGAAGTTGACCTAGTTCGCCAGGCGCTTCCTTGTACATTGCCATTATTTCGCGGATTTCAGCTATCGTGAAACCCAGCCGCTTGCCACGTAGAATGAACATTAAAAGTCTGCGATCGGAAGGGCGGAAAAGGCGCGTTCGTCCCCGTCTCATCGGATTGATAAGTCCTTCATCTTCATAAAACCGAATGGTTCTGGTCGAGATGTCAAACTCGCGCGTAAGATCTGTAATCGTATAAAGATCTTTGCGTTCCTGCGGTGTGGCTTGTGTGTTCATACCTGCAACTAAAAAGATTTACGTAAAAGTAATTTGATGCGAAATTTGCATATTTCTCAATGTCAAAGCAAGCGGAAAGCTTTGAATTCCACTAATTGAATCTTACCAAAAAGTCTAAGGTCCGGCATAGGAGCCTATCCTTTTATTTGACGGATTCCCGCCCTTAAATTCCAAACCACCAAGCGGCTAATCCCAAAAAGGCAAAAAATCCAACAACATCTGTTACCGTTGTTACAAAAACACTTGAAGCGATAGCTGGATCGATCTTCAATTTATCCAGCACAATCGGAATTGAAATACCGGCGAGAGCTGCGCAGATCATATTCACGATCATTGCAATTGCGATGATGTATCCAAGTGCCAGGTTGGAAAACCAAACCGCGGAAACAATCCCAATCAAAAACGCAAATAAAGCGCCGTTAAACACACCAACCAGAAATTCACGGCGGATTGTACGGCTCATATTGTACGAATCGATATCTTTGGTCGCAAGCGCCCTTACAGCAACTGTCATAGATTGGGTGCCGGCATTTCCGCCCATCGAGGCGACGATCGGCATCAACACCGCTAACGCAACCATTTGTTCTATAGTCGCATCAAACATACCAATTATGATTGAAGCAAAAATTGCGGTGACAAGGTTCAACAACAACCAGGTGAACCGTGATTTAGTGATCTCAAAGACCGTATCAGAAAGTTCTTCATCGCCAACACCCGCAAGCCGTTTGATGTCTTCGTCAGCCTCTTGCTCGATAATATCGACAACATCATCAATTGTAAGAACACCAACAAGTCGTTGAGCGTCATCTACAACAGCTGTAGAAAGAAGGTCATATTGCTCAAACAGACGTGCTGCTTCCTCCTGATCAAGCGTTGCATCAATCGGATAAATATTTTTATCCTTTATTTCCTGAATTTTGACTTTCCGCGGCGTTCTTAATAGCCGATCAAGGGCCACATAGCCGATCAGGCGATAGGCTGGATCAATCACAAATATTTCGTGGAACCGTTCGGGCAGATTTTCATCTTCGCGCATGAAATCAATTGCGTGCCCGACCGTCCAATATGGGGGAACCGCGATAAATTCAGTTTGCATCCGCCGACCGGCGGTTTCTTCTGGATATTCAAGTGATCTTCGAAGACGCGAGCTGTCCTCAATTGGGATTTGCGACAGGATATCTTCCTGATCCTCACGCTCCATATCTTCAAGAATGTAAACCGCATCATCTGAATCAAGTTCTTGAAAAGCCTCAGCAATCAACTCGTTCGGTAAGTCGTTGACAACTTCGAGACGAACTGCCTCATCCACTTCCGTTAGAGCTGAAAAGTCGAATTCCTTACCGGAAAGTTTGACCAGTTCCTTGCGTTGGTCCGTGTCGAGGGCTTCAAGAACATCACCCAACTCGGACTCGTGAAGTGGATCAATCAGCCGATTTATTGCATCAGAGTCCTTGTCATCAATCAGTTCGCCAAGTTGCGCGACGAATTCCTGGCTGACAAAGTCATCTGCCGAATAAACGGTTTGTCCAAGGGTCTGGGATGATTCTTCCGTTAATTGCTTGCTTTCTTCGGTCATATCTACTTATAGCGCTCCAGACACAGTCTGAAATATCTATTTTATGTCTAAACGCGTTGATTCACTATTTTCATGACAAGTGAAATTCACGGAGTTGAAATGTCGGGAACAAATCACACACTTGAACTGGTTAAGAACGGACCGGCAATTGTCCTTGTCGAGCCACAGCTTGGCGAAAATATCGGCATGGTTGCACGGGCAATGGCCAACTTTGGTCTGGCGGATTTGCGTCTTGTCAATCCAAGGGACGGTTGGCCAAGTGAAAAGGCGCGGGCCGCCGCCTCGCGCGCGGATCATATCATCGACGCGGTTTCGGTATTCGCGACCCTTGATGAGGCGATTGGTGATTTAAATCACGTGTATGCAACCACCGCCAGACAACGCGATATGATCAAGCCGGTGCTGACCCCACGCGAAGCGTCGATAGAAATGCATCAACTGGGAGATGAGGGGCGGAATATTGGCATTCTGTTTGGCAGGGAACGTTGGGGATTGGAAAATGACGAAGTTTCTGTAGCAGAAAAGATAATCACATTTCCTGTGAACCCAGCCTTTGCTTCGCTTAACATCGCACAGGCAGTGTTGCTGGTTGCCTATGAATGGATGAACTGCGAAACCAAAGCATCAGAACTACATTTTGAGCGTAAGCAACCCATTCCGGCTGAACGAAAGACGCTTACCGCCTTTCTGGACTACCTGGAAAATGCATTGGACGAAGCACATTATTTTCATCCCCCAGCAAAGCGTGACCGAATGAGAATGAACCTGCACAATATTTTCGTTCATGCCGAACTACAAGAACTTGAAATCCACACATTGCATGGTGTTATCGCAGCGCTGGAACGGCGTTGGATGAAAAGAAGCTCAGGATGATACTGATTAAATGGCAGAATCTTTTTAATTCTGGGATTTGCTTCTGTCGCCGCTTGATTTAGACATATACAAACTTGCAAATCGAATGTGTTTCCGCCATTTAGTCCCAAAACTTGGTAAGAGCAAAATCTGTTGAACTTATATTTTTTACCTGGCTTAAGATCTGTTGTGACGTGGTTTTGCAGCGTGGTGGATTACTTTCAATTCGTTCATGTAAGAAGAGCGGCTGAAAAATTCTCTGTGTTGCCGACTTTGCCTGCGATAATAGTATTTATTATTGTTTTTGTGGCCGTCTTGGTATTTTCGCTTCTTTACCTTGATCCGCTGTTTTTTGAGATGTTTCTTGCCGGCGAATTGAAACGCGATGGTTTCTTTGCGAGCATAACCATTTTTGGCAGATCAAATTGGGTGTTATTTGTGACCGGTAGCGCCTTGCTGATTGTATCGCTCAATTATTTTCCAAACGATAATCTTGCCGCCAGAATTCATTGGCATCACATCTTTCTCAAGCTCTATTTCATTTTTACGAGCGTTGCGTATAGCGGTTTTATTGTGATTTTGCTTAAAAACCTGTTTGGGCGAGCAAGACCAATGTTACACAACCTGTATCAGCCAGATGTTTGGTTTTCGTCTCCCTTCACGGACGGATATTTATACGCAAGTTTTCCCTCAGGACATACAACAACCTGCGTCTCATTCACCCTAGCTGTTCTTCTTGTTGCTCCAAGAATTGGGTATCTGATTTGTCCGCTTGCGGTTTTGGTCTCATTAAGCAGGGTGGCAATAGGCGAGCATTTCCCAAGCGATGTGGTCGGCGGATTATTCGTTGGAATTGGATTTACCTACTTCTACGCACGGGTTTTTGCGCGCAAAAGATTACTGTTCAATTTTACCGATACTGGGAAACTTAAACTGCGCAATAAGACTGCAAAAATGGCACGTCGTAAATTGCGTGTAGGTGGAGACCCTAAAAGAACCCTTGATATGAAAACGAGCAACCAAACACCGATTGAGAAAACTTGACTATTTGCATATTTGATTCTGGTGTTGGAGGGCTTTCCGTCCTTCGTGAAGCACGTGTGTTGATGCCGCGAGAACGTTTTATCTATGTTGCTGATGATGCGGCATTTCCCTATGGAGATTGGGAAGATGAACCATTGCAGCAAAGGATGGTGGAGATATTTGGAACATACATCGAGCGATGGCATCCAGATCTTTTCATCATTGCCTGTAACACTGCCTCTACATTGGGTATCCGGGTACTTCGGGAAGCATATCCAGATCAGATATTTGTAGGCACAGTTCCTGCAATAAAGCCCGCAGCAGAGCGTACGTGTAGCGGGCTAATTTCGGTGCTGGCAACGCCGGGAACTGTCAAACGGCAATACACGCGTGATTTGATCAATCAATATGCAAAACGCTGTGATGTACGCCTTGTTGGAAGTACAAAATTGGCGTCACTTGCTGAAACCTATTTGCGCGGCGGGTTTACAGATGAAGAAGCTGTGCGGGAAGAAATAGCACCATGCTTTGTAGAACAGCAGGGAAACCGTACAGACATTGTCGTACTTGCCTGTACGCATTATCCTTTTTTGGTAAACCGTATGCGGAAAATGGCACCTTGGCCGGTTGACTGGATCGATACATCCGAAGCAATTGCTCGCAGAGCTTTCGCACTGTTCAACGATTTACCAAATTTACAATCTGATACCGCTTCGGCAGCAAAATTGGACCGGGATAAAGCTTGGTTCAGTTCTGAAAAAATTAATAAGGATACGTCCAGTCTTTTAGCCGGCTTTGGCCTCACATCGCAGCAATAATAATACGGCTTGACTTAAATCGAGTGTTGTTATTTAAGAACCTCGATCTTCACGGTCGAATTTACATTCGTATCCCGTGGTCAAACTCACAAAACGTGCGTGTATTGGCCTGTCAGCGAAATTTTTAGTTTCGCAAAGGAGGGTGCGTTTCCTTCATCACAAGTTTGAAACTTGTGCAAACGCTTTTGAATAGGAAATGACATGAGCAAGCGTAGCAGTACTAAGTACAAAATCGATCGCCGTTTGGGCGAAAACATCTGGGGTAGACCCAAATCTCCGGTAAACCGCCGCGAATATGGCCCAGGTGAGCACGGACAACGCCGCAAAGGCAAACTTTCAGACTTTGGTGTTCAGTTGCGTGCCAAGCAAAAGCTGAAAGGCTATTACGGCAATATTTCCGAAAAACAATTCCGACGTGTCTACAACGAAGCAGTAAGACAGAAGGGTGATACATCAGAAAATCTGATCGGTCTTTTAGAAAGCCGCCTGGATGCAATCGTTTACCGCTCAAAGTTTGTAGCAACCGTATTTGCTGCCCGTCAGTTCATTAATCACGGGCATGTTAAAGTAAATGGCTCTCGCGTTAACATACCTTCTTATCACTGCAAGCCGGGTGATGTGATCGAAGTTCGCGATCGCTCCAAGCAGCTTGAGTTTGTTCTGGAAGCGGCCCAACTTGCTGAACGCGATGTGCCAGAATATATTGACGCAGATCACAGCAAGATGACTGCGACGTATGTTCGTAAACCAGCATTTTCAGATGTGCCTTACCCAGCTCAGATGGAACCAAATTTGGTTGTTGAATTTTATTCACGCTAAAAAGTATTTTTTCAGTTCATTCCTTAGGCCCGGCACGTCCGGGCCTTTTTGGTCTTTGAACGGTAAAAAGAATGTCATTAAAGCCCATCATTCTGGTAAATGTGCAAAGTCTATGCTAGTCGATCACGTAGAAATATTGATATCGTTCATCTGAAAATTTGAGGGAATTGGATATGAAGGCTCTAGCGGTAGTGATGGCAACACTGGTGGCAGGGTCTGTTCTTACGACCCCTGCCTCTTCTGCGCAGCGGAAAACCTTGTTTGAAGTTTTGTTTCCAAAGGCTCACGAACATAGGTTGAAGCGTGAGCAGGCAAGACAAGAAGAATTAAGAAAAAAGCTTGCATTAGAAGAACTTAAAAAGAGGAAGCCGGTTAGGGTAGCTACCAGTAGGTTCTACAACTATCGCGTTCCAAAAAGAGCTACTTTAAAAATTGAACCTAAGAAATGGGAAGTGGCTGCCGTCGCGAGTGTCGCTAGCCAAACCGTTCCATCTGATGAGTTGGAAACCCAAGCCGTTTCCAATTTAAAGCAATCTCAAATGACGACTGATTTGTTGTCCGAATCAATGCCAAAGCTTGCGGCGGAAGAATATGTGATCAAGGCTCTCAATGAGTATTATTCAAGCCAGCAGAACTATTTTTGGCTCAATGAGCACGGTGAATGGAACGCTAAGGCCCGTTCAGTATTCAAATTACTAGAGAATTCTGGTGATTTTGGCATGGACGCCAACGACTATAAAGTTTCTAAGCCACAAACCAATGTCGTTGAAAATGATAGTGAAAATACTGGTCAGTCTTCACAGGCGCATGATCGTGTTCACATGGAATTATCCATGTCGATCGTCGTGCTGCGATATGCCATGGATGCTAAATTCGGTCGTATTAATCCCAACCGATTGAGCGGTTATCACGATTTTCCAGTCCATTATGAAAAAGCACAGTCGGTGTTCTCATCTGTAATGGAGCATGCTCTGCCCGCTAATGTGCTGCGAGGCATGCATCCCGAAAATCAAAAGTTTTTAGCGCTCAAACGTGAACTGGGTTCACTGAGTGTCGATCAAGATGAGATCATTGATCTTCCGGTGAAGGTAATCATTCGGCCCGGAAATGCACACGAAAGTCTCCCTGAGTTCGTTTCAGCGATTGGAAAACGTGGTTCGGACAAACTGAAATCGGACTTTCAGGAAATATTGTCCGGTTATGACGGTGGTACACAGTACTCAAATGAACTTGCAGCACTGGTAAAAGCCTATCAGAAAGAAGCTGGACTTGGTGCTGATGGCGTCATTGGGCCAAATACGGCCAGCAAATTGGCAGGAATAAAGCCTGAGACCAAAGAACGTCAACTCGTATTGGCAATGGAACGGATGCGTTGGCTTCCCCATGAACTTGGCGAGCGGCATGTATTTATCAATCAGCCGGAATACCGCGCGCGCTACATCGAAGCTGGCAGTGAAGCACTTTCAATGCGTGTTGTAGTAGGCAAAAAATCGAACCAAACCAATTTCTTCTATGATGAAATAGAACACATTGTATATAACCCTTACTGGGGTGTG
>JBCCBE010000114.1:0-7513 GCA_039814425.1 Pseudomonadota bacterium | reverse complement strand
GAGTACTGGTCAATTACAGCTGCATTGAAAAATGCAGCCGGTACTGCGTTTGAAGCCAGAATTGCAGAATTTGAGGGCGAAAAACTGCAACGGCAGGATATTCCGAATGAAGAAAAAGCAATGGCAATCAAAACCATGCTCGAAGCTTCTTCCCTTTCTGTTGAAAAGATTGAAGCCAAACCGGTCAAGCGTAACCCGTATGCGCCTTTTACCACTTCTACGCTGCAAATGGATGCCAGCAGACGTTTGGGCTTTTCCGCCAAACAAACAATGCAGGTAGCGCAAAAGCTCTACGAAGGCATCGACCTTGGCGGGGAAACAGTTGGCTTGATAACGTATATGCGGACTGACGGAGTCCAGATTGCTCCGGAAACCATTCCGAGTATTCGCGATCAGATTTCCAAATCCTTCAGCAGTAAACACGTGCCGGAAAAGCCACGCTTTTATTCCTCAAAGGCAAAAAATGCTCAGGAAGCACACGAAGCAATTCGGCCAACGGAAATTTCCCGTCTTCCTAAAGAAATGAAGCAACACCTCAATGAAGAAGCACTAAAGCTTTATGATCTGATATGGAAACGCACGATCGCCTCTCAGATGGCATCAGCAGAAGTAGAACGCACTTCTGTGGATATCACGGCAACCTCCGGCGGAAAGTCTGCACGTTTGAGAGCCAATGGTTCTGTTATCAAATTTGAGGGCTTTCTGGCAGCCTATGATCAGGCTAAATCATCCGAAGACGAAGAGGATGCAAAGCGCCTGCCGGAAATGACAGAGGGTGAAAGCATTTCAAAGGACACGATTGAAGCAAAGCAGCATTTCACCGAACCGCCACCGCGTTATTCTGAAGCCTCGTTGATCCGCAAGATGGAAGAGCTTGGCATTGGCCGACCATCTACCTATGCAAGTGTTTTGTCTACCTTGCAGGATCGCGACTATGTAAAACTGGAAAAACGGCGCTTCTACCCCGATTCCAAAGGTCGAGTGGTAACCTCTTTTCTTGAAAGCTTTTTCACCCGTTATATTGAGTACGACTTCACCGCCAATCTTGAAGAACAACTCGACCAGATTTCAAACGGTGATCTGCAGTGGAAAGATGTCTTGCGCCAATTCTGGAAAGAGTTTTCTTCTCACGTTGGAGAGACCAAGGATTTACGGGTTTCAGAGGTTCTGGACACGCTGAACGAGGAACTTGCGCCGCTTGCTTTTCCACCGCGAGAAGATGGCTCCAATCCACGGGTCTGCCCTGCTTGCAACGTGGGTCAGTTGAGTTTGAAAGTTGGCAAGTTTGGTGCTTTTGTCGGGTGCTCTAATTATCCCGACTGCGCCTACACACGCCAACTCGGGCAATCCGATGATGAAGCAAAACAGGAAGCAGCAAACGACGGACCAAAAGTACTTGGTATAGACCCCGACTCATCCCATGAAATCACTTTGAGAACAGGACGATTTGGTCCCTATGTTCAGTTAGGAGAAGGCAAGCCCAAAGAAGTTAAGCGCGCTGGTATTCCAAAGGGCTGGGATCCCCACGAAGTTGATTTCGAGCAAGCCCTGAAACTACTGGCTTTGCCGCGTGAAGTTGGGGAACACCCTGAAACAAATAGAATGATCACAGCAGGTATCGGACGTTATGGTCCGTTTGTTCTGCATGATGGTGTCTATGCCAACATGGAAACTGTCGATGAGGTTTTTACCATTGGCTTGAACCGGGCAGTTACTTTAATTGCTGAGAAAATTGCGAAAGGTGGCGGCAGAAGACGCGGCGCTGCAGCTCCTCTCAAAGAACTGGGCGACCATCCAAATGGCGGCGGTAAAGTCACCGTTCATGACGGCCGGTATGGTCCTTATGTGAAGTTCGGCAAGATCAATGCAACCCTACCTAAAGAAAAGGATCCGCAGGCAGTCACTTTGGAAGAAGCTGTGGTACTCATTGAAGCCAAAGCCTCCAAAGGCAAAAAGAAGTAATTTTGGCAAAGAAATTACCCCCTAAAAAGAAAAAGGCACGTGCTGCTAAACGGGCTGCTTCCAGAACCCTATCCCGCGATGCAATCCTAAAGTTTCTTGCGGAAAACCCGCAAAAGACGTCGAAACGCGATATTTCCAAGGCTTTGGGTGTCAAAGGCCAGGACAAGATCGAACTTAAGGCAATCCTTCGTGAACTCATTGATGAGGGTTTGATCGAAAGACGCGGCAAGCGTTTATCGGAACCCGGTGCACTTGCAAATGTTGCAGTTATCGATGTTGTCACCCGGGACCGCGATGGCGGATTGCTCGCAAAACCAGCTAATTGGGATACAAATGCCCAGGGGAAACCACCGGTAATTGAACTCACAAATAGCAGGGAAAAAGGTAAAACAGCGGGCATTGGTGATCGGGTATTGGCGCGGCTCAATCGGATTGGAACCTCCAGCCGTTATACCGGCAAAACTATAAAAATCATCCCAAAGTCGGAAAATACGATTTTAGGTGTTGTGCGGATCCAAAATGAATTGGCACGCCTCGAACCCGCCACCAAAAAAGCCTCTGAAATGGATATCCCCAAAGACATGTTGGGCGATGCAAAAGACGGAGATCTTGTGACCGTTGAAACAATCCGCAGTCCTAAACACGGATTGAGGAAAGCCCGTGTCACATCCGTTATCGGTGCGTTTAATACCGAAAAAGCTGTTTCGCTGATTGCTATTCACGAAAATGAAATTCCTCATGTGTTTCCTGAAAGTGTTTTGCAGGAAGCAGATGAGATCAAGTCTGTGGGTACAGCAGACCGAGAAGACTGGCGCGATATCCCACTGATCACTATCGATCCTGCAGATGCGAAGGACCACGACGACGCAATAGCGGCAATGCCTGATCCGGATGTAACCGGCGGGCATATTATATTTGTCGCCATTGCTGATGTTGCAGCCTATGTGACCTCAGATTCCGCAATGGACCGCGAAGCCCTGCTAAGAGGAAACTCAGTTTATTTCCCCGACCGTGTAGTGCCAATGCTTCCAGAGCGTATTTCCAATAATCTGTGTTCGTTGCGAGAGAATGAAGAGCGCCCGGCGCTTGGCGTTCGAATGTTATTTGATGCAACAGGAAAAAAGACCGGTCATTCCTTTCATAGAGTAATGATGAAAAACCATGCCAATCTGGCGTATGAGCGTGCCCAGGCTGCTATAAACGGAGAAGGCGAAGAGAAAACCGGGCCAATTCTTGAAACTGTCCTAGAGCCGTTATGGGCTGCCTTTCAATGCATGATGAAAGGACGTCAGGATCGCCAGCCTCTGGAACTTGATTTGCCAGAACGGAAAATTCTCTTGAACGTTGACGGGACTATCCGTCAAATTAAGGTTCCGCAACGATTGGACGCCCATAAACTGGTCGAAGAATTTATGATCCAGGCAAATGTTTGCGCTGCCGAAACGCTCGAAAAGCAGCGCCAGAAGCTCATATACCGTGTGCATGACGCACCGAGCCTCGACAAGCTGGAGCGATTGCGCGAATTCCTTTCCAGTCTGGACATATCACTCGCACGACCAGGAAATCTACGTGCCATGCATTTTAATCAGATCCTTTCTCAGGTGAAACAAAGCGATAACGAGGAAATGGTTTCGCAGGTGGTTTTGCGCTCGCAAAGTCAGGCGGTTTACACGCCAGAAAATATTGGCCATTTCGGGCTACAACTTTCCCGCTATGCCCATTTCACTTCGCCGATCCGGCGGTATGCAGATCTGATTGTACACCGGGCCTTAGTTGCTTCACTGAAGCTTGGAGATGGCGGCCTGACGCCTAAGGAAGAAGCAAAACTCTCGGATACCGCTGAAAAAATTTCCCTAACCGAGCGGCGGGCAATGAAGGCAGAACGCGACACCACAGACCGGTTGATTACCGGATACCTGTCTGAACAGATCGGAAGCACCTTTTCGGGAAGAATAAACGGTGTCACAAAATCCGGACTATTCGTAACGCTGGATGAATCTGGTGCAGACGGATTTATACCCATTTCAAAGCTTGGTGAAGATTACTATATCTACGATGAAGCGAGCCACTCTGTCACCGGTGACAATAGCGGCGAACAGTTTCAGATTGGTCAAAATGTCGAAGTGAAGCTGGTCGAAGCCGCACCCGTCGCAGGTGCGTTGCGCTTCGAGATGCTTAGTGAAGGCAAAAAAGTAACACGCCTAGAGCGATCACGCCCTTCCAATCGGTTGAGACGAATGCCAGGAAGTAGGCGTGGTAAAAGTCGTAGGAGATAGAAATGTCATATATTCAAAACGCAGGTACAGAATATCCATTGCAGGACCGCAAACTTTTTCCATCGATGATGCGTGGACTGGCCAATCGTTGCCCTAATTGTGGCAAAGGAAAGCTGATAAAGAGTGGCCTTAAAGTTGAGGATACCTGCGATCAATGCACCGAAGAACTGTATCATCATCGCGCCGATGATCTTCCTGCTTATCTCAATATTTTCATAGTTGGACACATCGTGGTGGCAGCAACCATGTTTTTGCTGGACTGGGAAGCACTTAACATGTGGGAATTAATCATTGCCGCATGTTTTGTGGCCATTGCAATGTCGTTTCTACTCATGCGACCTTTAAAAGGCATGGTTGTGGGATGCCAATGGGCAATGCGTATGCATGGGTTTGGTGGACACGACGATTGATGAAGCAATCCTATCAGGCAAGTGAGGTGGATTTGGCAGACGAGGTAAATCGCATAGAAACGATGATAAATTCGCCAAAAGTGCGCGACTTGCGAAATCGAAACCGTGAATCAAATGGTTATGTGCGCCCCAAAAATGCCTCTACCATGATCCTGGTTGACGGATCAGCTAACAATCCCAAAGTCCTGATGGGTAAGCGTAATAAGGCAGTAAAATTCATGCCTGGAGCGCTGGTCTTTCCTGGCGGCTCTGTAGATCGTCAAGACGGTTCAATCGACGTTTCCGGCGAACTTACCGAAAACACACGTCAAAGACTTCTGGACAATATGCGTGGCCGCGCAACGAAACGTGGCGCAAGAGCTTTGGCGCTAGCCGCGGTTCGGGAAGTAGCTGAAGAAAGTGGCCTGTTGATCGGCAGGAAGGGCGCTTTTTCCTACGCAGATAATGACTGGCAGGATTTTAGGGAAAACAACGTGATCCCAAGTCTTTCAGGCCTTAAGCTCTTTTCCCGTGCTATTACGCCGCCCGGCTTGGCAAGGCGCTTCGACACTTGGTTTTTCATAGCTAAAGCATCAGAAGTAGCACACATTCCAGAAAATGGTTTTGACCCGGATGGTGAGCTTGAAGAATTACAGTGGGTAAGCCCGGAGAAAGCAATAACAGAAAATACCCGGGAAATTACCCGGGTCATGCTGGTTGAACTCATCCGCCGTTTGCGGTCAGATCCTGAATTTTCTGACGACTATCCCGCACCCTACTATTATACAGTGAACAATCGATTTGAACGAAAGCTGATTTAGTGGACATTGCAGCAGGCAAATTTGAAGGTACCGACCTGCGTTCAGCAATTGCTGTAATCATTTCAATTACCATTATTGCGACCGGAATCGGTCTCTCCATGCCTCTAATCAGCCTACTTATGGAAGAAGAAGGGCTGTCTTCCACATTGATTGGTGCAAACACATTAATGATCGGGCTGTCTTCGATCGTCGCTGTCCCATACATAACCTCGTTTGCTCAACGATTTGGCGTTGTACGATTGATGATTGCCAATGCGGTATTTGCAGCTTCTATGATGCTTGCCCATTACTGGACGCCTATATTGCCGGGATGGTTCATCTGGCGGTTTCTGTTTTCGGTCAATATGACATTTCTGTTTGTGTTGGGGGAATTCTGGATCAATCATTCAGCCGGTGAAACCCGCCGCGGTCTATTGCTGGGTTTATACGGGACAATATCGAGCATGGGGTTCGCAGCAGGACCGGCAATTATTACTATTGTCGGAATAAATGGGATAAGACCATTTGCGATCGGTGCAGGCCTGTTTCTATTAGCTATTATCCCAATACTCTTTGTCAGAAAAAACCAGCCGGTTATTGATAAAACAGAACAGCGACGATCAATCCTCCCATATGTTTTTATGGTGCCACTTGCAACCTTTGCGGCACTCGTATTTGGGGCTTCGGAAACTACGGAGTTTTCGCTTTTACCGGTTTATGCAACCCGGGCGGGCTATGAAGAAGCAAGCGCTGCAACGATCCTGACAATTATGGTGCTTGGCAATGTAATCTTCCAGATACCGCTCGGCATCCTGAGCGACCGGGTAAGCGACCGCAGATTTATTTTAATGATTTGTGTGGTTGGCGGCCTTGTAGGAGCATTGATGCTTCCATTCCTGATCACCAATTGGCTAGCAGTATGTATTTTGGTTTTCTTATGGGGCGGGATGACTGGCGGGCTTTACACGGTGGGACTGGCGCATCTAGGATCGCGTCTTACCGGTGCTGATCTTGCACAAGCCAATGCAGCCTTCGTGCTTTGCTATGCGATTGGCGCTATGATGGGTCCACAACTGGTTGGCATTGCAATGGACTTGGACAATAATTCTGGTTTTGGATTTGGTTTGGGACTAGCATTCTTTTTTGTAATCTACCTGATATTTTATGCATTCCGGATACGGGCCAGATGACCGACTTTCTAAAAAAATTGACGACTAGGAAAAGGCATAATGGAAATAAACGCAAACTTTGAAGAGCGCGCGGTTGTTCATGCCGGCAATATAGAATGGATCCCCTCACCCATGGCTGGTGTAGATCGGCGCATGCTTGATCGTATCGGCGATGAAGTTGCACGTGCTACTTCCATCGTGCGCTATGCTCCAGGTAGCAGTTTTTCCGCACATACGCATACCGGCGGCGAGGAGTTCTTGGTTCTTGAGGGAGTATTTCAAGATGAGCATGGCGACTTTCCAGCTGGCACCTATGTGCGTAATCCGCCTACGTCCAACCATGTACCCCGTTCTGATGGTGGATGCGTTATCTTCGTAAAACTGTGGCAGTTTGATATGGATGATAGACATCAAATCAGCGTCAATACGAATTCGGCAACCTGGAACCAGCATCCACAGAACATTGGTATTGAATTACTTGATCTTCATCACGATGAACAGGAAAAAGTCTGTATGGAACGTTGGCAACCCGGATTGGCAGTAAAGTTATTATCGCAATACGGATTAGAGCTATTGGTCACAAAAGGCTCATACACAGAAGATGGGCAAGAATTTGAAATTCAATCCTGGCTGCGACTTCCGGCAAACTCCGAAACTGAGGTAATCGCCGGTCCGCAAGGCTGCACCGTATGGATCAAGCGTGATCACCTGAAAGAAACACCGCAACCGCCTCAAGTTTAAACTGGAATTACTGCGCAAATTCCTTGACTTTTCTGCAAGGATCGGTAGGAAACGATCAACGTAACCGCTCTGAGGCGGTTTTCTTTTATCCAGAATTTGCAGGACGAGACCAATGGCAAAAGCCACCACGATCAAAATCAAGCTTGAAAGCACGGCTGATACCGGCTTTTTCTATG
>JBCCBE010000135.1:0-5714 GCA_039814425.1 Pseudomonadota bacterium | reverse complement strand
GAGTTCTTCCAGAAAATCTTTATCCTCTTCCCATACTTTCATAGCGTTTCGTTGCACGAGCCGATAAGAATCTTCGCGTGAAAGTCCAGCCTGTGTCAGGGCCAATAAAACCCTTTGAGAATGAACTAGGCCTCGAAATTTATTCATGTTTTTCAACATGTTGTCAGGATAAATAAGTAATTTATCGATAACACCGGTTAGGCGCACAAAAGCAAAATCAAGCGTTACGGTTGCGTCCGGACCAATCATCCGTTCGACAGAGGAGTGCGAAATATCACGCTCATGCCATAGGGCGACGTTTTCCATAGCCGGGATGGTTGCACTACGTACCAGACGCGCAAGGCCTGTAAGGTTCTCCGTCAAAACCGGATTGCGCTTATGCGGCATTGCTGATGACCCTTTTTGGCCAGGGGAAAAGTATTCTTCAGCCTCTAGAACTTCTGTGCGTTGCAAGTGCCTGATTTCCGTTGCAAGCCGCTCAATGCTGGATGCTATAACTCCAAGAACTGAAAAGAACATGGCATGGCGGTCTCTGGGGACGACTTGCGTAGAAATCGGTTCAGGCTGCAAGCCCATTGCTTTTGCAACGTGTTCTTCTATGCGTGGATCGATATTTGCAAATGTTCCTACTGCACCGGAGATCGCACAGGTTGCTATTTCTTCTCTGGCAATCTCAAGGCGTTTTTTACCGCGCTCAAATTCTGCATATGCCTGAGCCAGCTTGATGCCAAATGTCGTTGGCTCTGCGTGAATCCCATGGGAACGACCAATTGTAATCGAATACTTGTGCTCTATCGCTCTTGTTTTCAGGGCGCTGAGAAGTTTGTCCATGTCCTCCAACAATAGGTCTGACGCTTTGACCAGTTGAACATTAAAACAGGTGTCCAGAACATCTGAAGAGGTCATCCCCTGATGCACAAATCGTGCATCCGGTCCGACGATATCAGCAAGGTGAGTTAGAAATGCGATGACGTCATGTTTGGTGACGGCTTCGATTTCATCAATCTTGGCAACATCAAATTCAACATTGCCTGCCTTGGCCCAAATGTTTTTTGCAGCTTCTTCGGGAATAACGCCAAGTTCGGCCATTGCATCGCAAGCATGAGCTTCGATTTCAAACCAGATTCGAAATTTCGATTGTGGTGACCAAATATCAGTCATTTGCGGTCGGGAGTAACGGGGGATCATGTTTTTTCTGCCTTTGAATAGGGTTGCGACCCTACCGCAACGCTTATCACTCAATTCACCTACGTTTCAATTCGAGTGTGCAAAAATTCACTGAATAACGCCCTCTACAAAATGGAAGGTTGATATTTTTCCAATTCGTTTTTAAACGATAAGGGGAAATTGGTATTAAGGGAATTTGTTAATGTTTGACCGAATGAAACTCTTTGCGGCTCCGTTGTTAATTTTCGCGTTTGTTAGTTTGTCTGCACCGGCGAAGGCCGAGGAAGTTTACATGATCCGCGGATTCTTGAACGTGTTTTCAGATGGTATGAATCAAATGACGCGACAATTAAAGGCAAAAGGCATTCGTGCAAGGGCAATTTCCAATGGTGACTGGCGCAATATTGCAAGCGATATCATTGGCCGTGCTAAACAAAAAAGAGTTTCTTACCCGATTGTGATTGTTGGCCATTCGCTTGGCGGCGTTGAAGCACCAAGTTTTGCAAATGCTTTGGGTGCAGCGGGCGTTCCTGTGGATTTAGTGATCGGACTTGATCCTGGATTCAATGTTCCGCCTCCTTTCCGCAAAGGGGCAAAACAGGTGGTGAATTACAAAATTCCGTCCGGCAAAGACTATCGCAGGGCTTCAGGCTTTAGCGGTAAAATTGTAACGATTGATGTTTCCAGATATGGAACAGATCACGTAGGCATTGATAAAAACCGTAAGGTTCAGTCTTTGGTGATTGCTAGAATTCGCAAGACAGTTAAGAAGTAATCAAAGGTCAGCTACTATTTCCCGAGTTGGGTCGTTATCGTTAGGTAACGCCCATTAGGTCCTTCAAAGCCGACCGATTGCATTAGTATAATTATAGCTGCGAGCGGTGCTTTGTTTTCCGGATAATAGGTAACCAGATCAGCAAAATCGTAGTTAAGTGGACAATTACGGCTTGCGGGAATATTTTTATCTTCGTGTAGCAGACGGGTTGCCTGACCGTCTCTAGTTCCGATTTGCAAAAGCTTAAAAGCTGCGCTACTGCCGAAGGACTCGCAGGTTTCACTGGCGTTTAAGGAAAAGATCTCCAGACGAAATTCTATACTGTCATCAATTGGTGGGACAACCATTCTGGGATAGGCCAAAATTCGCTTTTTATCGAAACCTATTTCTGTTGGTTGGTTCGTCGCAACAATCGTCCCGCGATCTTCAAAGCTTTTCATAACAGGGCCCGCCAAGATGCTACTTTCTTCGCGCGCATCGAATACAGACTTTGTTTCATCTTTTAAAAGCGTGCGAAATGGAGACCCTGCTGTCCATTGATCATTTTGGGTGTCGATTACATAAAGGTTAGAGTAGGGAAATCCCGATCCGTCCTGCCTACCATATTCTTCGAACGCGAACAGGCCACCATCAACGGAAAAGCCATGGATGTGACGCTTTGCAAAATCACCTGCATTGGCTTGAATGGACGAATAAAAAATCAGAAAAATTAGTGATGCAAAAATTTTCAATTTTCCGTACCCCCTGATTACAAGATTCTCTCAAATCCCTTTGAATTTTTCCTTATAGGTATGAAATACGTCATTTTTTGAGCTTTGAGCGGAAAATATGCCTTTTGCGATTGCCCTGGCGGTTACGCTGGCTGAATGAGCGGAAAGATCTATCCAAGTCTCTACATCGGGCTTGATTTGTGAGTTACCCGTTGCAACTGAAAATATCAGGTCACCATCCATCGGTGTGTGAGCGGGCCAGATTGCTCTTGCAATACCGTCATGAGCAGCAACCGCAAGCCGTTTGGCTTCTGCCTTTGAAAGTATTGCGTCGGTTGCGACAATGCCGATTGTAGTATTCGTTCCCGGTTGAATTTTGGCCCGATGCTTGATGGTCAGTTGGTCGGGTTTTGCTGGAAGGGTCGTCGGTAAGCCAAATCCTCCAAACTCATTTTCACGTTCAAACAAAGCGGCATGAAAGTGTTTTGTTTCACCAATTAGTGGGCTTCCAATTGCATTGACAGCAAAAAGCGCGGCGATTGTTATGCCACATTCCAGTTTCAATGATGCGCTTCCCAACCCACCTTTCAATCCTGCTACCAATGCACCGCATCCGGCACCGTGGCTCCCGGTAGAAAATGTATCTGAAGCAGCAGTTGCTGCCTGCATGCCAAGTTCCCGATAGGGGGAATGATAGCCCCACTCCTTGTCCCCGCCATTGAGTAGGTCAAACAAAATAGCGCCCGGAACGATAGGAACACGAACCGGCCCGACGGCAAACCCGCGCTCGTTGTCACGCAGCCATGATTGAACACCAGATGCAGCATCTAGGCCAAAAGCAGAGCCGCCGGATAAAACCAGTGCATCGATCCCTTCAACCGTATTCTGCGGGGAAAGCAATTCTGTATCACGGGTACCCGGTGCACCGCCATGGACTGCTACGGAGGCGGTAAACGCCTTTTCGCATAGCAATACCGTAGCGCCACTTTTTGTTTGTTCATCCTGAGCGTTGCCGACCAACAGGCCTTCAATATCCGTTAGGGAATTTTTTGGTCCCGGTTTCATTGGCTTTCTACGGCATTGTTTTTGTCTAACAATTCAATGCCGTTCCATGTCCTTAGAACATAAGGATTGTAGCTGGATGATCCGTCGTCTGAAAACTCAATCTGGCCCAGAACAGTTTCAAAGGTTTCACTGGTAAAAACCGAGGGCATCTCGGACGGACTATTGCTGATCGTCTGGAGGGCGATTTGAACAGCTGCATAGCCGAAATAAAGCTGTTTTGAAGGTTCAATATCGCGCTCCTTCAATATTGTGTCTAGCTTTGCATCAAATGGAACCGGGCTCATCAACACTTGAATTCCTTCAGGCACTTCCTTTGAACTCTCTAGAAACGGCAAAACCTGCAAGGCTTCTGTCGTTATGATATCGAGATTGATTTCGAATTCACGAATATTGCTTGCAATGGTGAAAAGGTCTTCGGTTGTTGCAGCTGCTATAAATACCGCGGTAACACCTGATCGTTCCAGACGGCGCAATAGGCCTGCCTGGGTTGATTGAGCCGCCCGAAAATTGTCTGAAAATTGCGGCGGCAGTCCAAGTGCTTCCATCTGTAAACGCAGGGCATCAGTGAAGTTACGGCCATAAATGGTACCATCATCGACAATCGCATAGGGAGTCGTTTTCCATGATTTGGCAATTTCTTTGGCTGCTAACGCAATCGGATAATCATCGCCCGGCGATAATCGCCACAAATTCCACGCTTCGCGATACCTGTCCTTGATAAGACGGATAGACTGGGCTCCGGAAACCAAAACTGGTATTTGTTCATCTACCAGATTTCCAGCAACCGCGATTGCAGTGTCATTGCATAAAAGTCCGATTACGATACTTGGCTGAATCGATTTAATATCGTCGGCAGCTAGGGATCCTAAATCCGGATCGCATCCATCATCAGCAATAAAAAGTTCATGATCACTGCCGATTTTCTCCATTGCGAGCTTTACGCCGGTACGGAAATTTTGACCAAGTTCTGCATAGTCCCCGCTTAGGGGAATAGAGACCGCAATAATTTCCGCACGCGCTGCACTCGTCGTGGAAACGAATAGAACAACGGCGCCTAATCCGGCAAAAAACAGGCTTGATATGAGTCGGATCATTGCGGTCATATTGGCGAAAAGATATCTGCTGGGAGCAGGATTGAAAAGACAGATCTGCGCAATTTGGTAATTTATCTAAATTATAAACGACTGTCGTCACATATCCGGTTTTTAGTGATTGAAGTATCTTACCTCAATGAAACTCTTTGGCCAATCCGATTGGTTTGGTATCCTGGCAGCTTTCACGAGAGTATGTGGTGTCATCTTATTCTGGGATAACCCCGGTTGGGTATCTGCGCAGTGCTACTCAGCCAATCGCATAGGCCATCCAATTTCAAAGATTTTGAGATGTGAGAATTGTCTGTGGCTTTTTTGTTTTGGTGTTCGGCAAGTTCACCCTATGTTACTCAAAGCTAAACTTGGATTTGAATGGGAGAATATCTGGTGGATTTACCAGCAAGTATTGAAGACACACTGGATCTGTTGGAAGCGCAAGGTTATGTCAGTGACCGGGCGCTCGCAACGGTGCTCTTTCTTTCCCTGAAAATGAACCGTCCTTTGTTTTTGGAGGGAGAAGCTGGTGTTGGGAAAACTGAAATAGCAAAGGTTTTGGCCAGTGGTTTGGGCCGTCCGCTTATTCGTCTACAATGTTACGAGGGGCTTGATATTTCATCTGCTGTTTATGAATGGAACTATGCAGCACAGATGATTGAAATCCGTATTCGCGAGGCATCGAAGGACACCGATCGCAAAGAAATCGAGCGCGGTGTCTTTACTGAGAAATATCTGATCAAAAGACCTTTATTGCAGGCACTGGAATCCCAAGAGGGAAAATCACCAATACTTTTGATCGATGAACTTGACCGGACCGACGAAGCGTTTGAAGCATTTTTATTAGAAATCTTGTCAGACTTTCAGGTGACTATTCCGGAATTAGGTACCATTCAGGCAGAAGAACCACCG
>JBCCBE010000102.1:0-9936 GCA_039814425.1 Pseudomonadota bacterium | reverse complement strand
CGCTTTTGCAGCAGCATCGTCCCTTTTATTGTTTGCAGGGACAGGAAAATTTGGAAGCTTTGGAGGTGAAAGTTACCAACAGATTGGAAGAATTTCTATGATTGGCGTGATAGTGTCCGTAGGGCTTATTCATGTATCAGAAAAAAAATACATTATGGTTGGCATTGCAATGTTATTAACATTAACTTTATTACTAAGTGGAACAAGGCAAGCCTTTTTAGGAATTAGTATCGCTTTTTTTTATTCGATATATGCTGGTGGCGTGCGATTACCAAGTCCAAAATTGGTTGGCAAAATAATGTTACTTTGCGTTATTCTTCTGACCGTAAACTCAATACTCTTGAAAGTAGTCGAAATTAACGAAGACTCGATTAAAGGGATTTTTCGAATAATCAAATTTTTAAGTTTTGATTCCGAAGTTTTACAGAATACCTTGCGGCCATATTTATGGCATATAGCAACAACTTCTATTGCCGACCATCCAGTGTTCGGCTACGGGTTTGGTAACTTCATAGCCCACCCGATGAACCATCAATTTCGCCATCCGCATAACGTATTTATTGAAATTACGTATGAGCTTGGCGTTGTGGGCCTTGTGTTATTTATGCTCGCATTTATATCGGTTTTCATTGAGATTTTAGCCCACCCACGCCGGACAAAGGGGGACCCTATCCCTTTGATTTATTGTTCAATTTTCATCGCTTATATGACGGCCATGCAGGTGTCGGGCGACCTTCAAACAAATAGGTTTATATATTTTTTGGGACCGATAATATTATCATTTAAGTCCTTGCGCGCAAAGGCTATACCTCCCGACAGTTTGGCGGTGAGTTGGGAAGATGGCGACAGCCCAAACGCACTGCGCGCCGAAAAGGGCTTTAAGTGAATGCGACGACACGATGACTGAGGACCTATCCTGGCGAGACATATACACTACACTGTGGCGCAGACGAATTCTCATTCTCACCGCCCTCGCACTAGCGGTTCTCAGCTTTGTTTTGTACCTTCGATTTGCGGATGATCGCTTCGCAGCAGTAGCCGTTCTCTCGCCACGCCAACAAGGTCAGTTAGATTCGCTGACCTCACGTTTGGCGCGATCCCCATTTGGTTCACTCGCCTCGTCGGGCACCGTTACCCCGTTTGAACGGTTCATTGAATCAACCAGGTCACCTGTAGTTGCCCAGCGGATCGATAAGGACCTTGACCTAAAGAGCGCTTTATTCTCGAGCCAATGGGATGCACAGACTGAAACGTGGCATAAGCCATCCGGGACGAAGGCATTAATCGCCGGTCTGGTGAGGCGCGCTGTTGGGCGAGATTGGATAGCGCCTGACGCTAAGGCTATATCTAACGCCGTGTCCAAAAGAGTGGAGATGCGAGGCATTCGTGAAACCGCGATGATTGAGATTAGCCTGGAGTCTACGGATCCAGCCTTTGCGCTGGCGGCCCTTGAACGACTGATAATAGAAGCAGACCGTCTTGTCAGGCAACGCGACGAAGCGAATCTGGAAGAGCAAATTGAAAAATTGCAGAATCGTCTTGCAGAGGTCGCTGTCAGTGATCATCGCGCATCAATCATCGACGTGCTATCCAGTCTGGAACGGCAACTTTCAATTCTCAAGTCCAGTGAGTACTATTCTCTTCATTTGGTTCTTGCGCCCATTGTGCCCGCACAGCCAGTTTACCCGCGGCCTATGTTTGGGCTTTTACTGGCGTGCATAATCGGCATAACGGCGGGGGTTAGCATTTCGATAGGGCTGGAGATTTTTAGCAAGAAACGCAACTTAAGCATTGAGCCGTGACACCATTGTATGAGCCTTGCCAACAGATATGGCGCCCTGAGAGGCCAATTTATGGTGAACTTTCTGCGCCTGACATCCAGCAATGTCTTTGCACAAGCAATCACCCTTTTTGGCTATTTGTTTCTAACGCGAATTTATAGTGTAGAGCAGTTTGCACAATATGCACTCTATGCATCCTCTGTAGTTATTTTAGCAATTGTACTGGGTGGTCGCTTCGAGATCGCCATCGTGGCGGCAAAGAACCGGTTTTCTGCACTCGCTTTATCGCTTATCTCTCTCCTAACGTCAGGAATCTTACTATCCTGCATGGCGGCGTTGCTGGTCATAGTTTTAATATGCTTTGAACCAATGATGTTTGTGGTCCCCAACTTTGTTCCACTTGTTTTTGTCGGGGCCGCTGTAAGTCACTTTGGAAACGTAGCGCGGCAATGGCAGACGCGGATACAACGCTTTGATAGTATTGCCAACTATCGTGTATTCACTGCATCCGGTGTTGTCGTATTGCAAATTGCATTTGGGCTGGCAAGCGACACACAGACTGGCTTGTGGCTCATTTGGGGCGCCATTTTTGGCCATATGTTAGGTAGTGCACACATAGTGATCGCATGGCTTCGGCACCTTTGGAAAAGCATACACCGGTTGAACATCAACAGGCTGCGCGCCATAGCGCTTCAATATGCTGAGTTTCCTCGCTACAATGTGTTTTCTTCACTTATCGGCAAAGCAAATCATGAAGCCCCGACGTTTTTGATCGGAGGCCTATTGGGGACCGAGGTTCTGGGCAATTATGCGTTGGCGCGCCGCGTGCTAAACCAGCCCTTGTCGATCTTCGGTCAGGCACTCAGCCAGTTGTTTTACAGCGAATTCGCGAAAACCATCCGCTCGTCTAGAACACATGCAAAGACCCTATTCACCAAAATAGTATTTTGGCAAGCGCTTATAGCTGTGGCCATCTGTCTATGCGTATTCTTCTTTTCTGAAAGCATATTTGAACGATTTTTCGGATCGGAATGGCGTTTCGCAGGCCCAATATCGATCCTGCTTTTGCCCATGTTATTTGGAAGGTTTGTGGCTGTTCCAATTGGACCCAGTCTTTACTCGCTTGGCAAAAATAAATTTATAGCAATATGGCAAATAGCTACATTTATATTATCGATGCTGAGCTTGTTCTTGGGCGACTATTTGGGATTCGGAAATTATACAATTCTACTTTATACTACATGTCTATTACTTGGATATGTCTTTTATATTTTTTATGCTTGGCTTGCCCTTCGTGCATGAGCGTATACATAGGAGCTCCACGCAAACTTCGTCAAGCGCCGCTGATTCAGGCTCCATTTCCATGAAGTGGCTTATAACTTGACCGCTTCCGACCCGGTGGGTATCTCCGACCGTCACGCAGTACAAACCAAGTTTAAATTGGAACAATGCCAGATGGTTGATTGCAGAATTGTTCATATTACAACCGTTCACAAGCCATTGGACGTGCGCATTTTCCATAAAGAATGCCGGAGTCTTGCAGCTGCAGGCTTTGATGTCCGACTACTTGCGGTGCATGATCGCGAAGACGTCGTTGACGGTGTTCATATAGTGCCGCTGCGCCGCCATGGAAATCTGGTTTCTAGAGTCTTGCTCACGCCGATAGCTGTGACCTACAAGGCCATTAAGCAGCGAGCAGACATATATCATTTCCATGATCCAGAACTTCTTATAACCGGCCTAATACTTTCCCTTCTGGGACGCAAAGTCGTCTATGATTCTCATGAGGACGCTCCGAAACAAATCTTGCTCAAGACCTGGCTACCAAAACTTTTTCGCCTCGCCGCATCTGGCTTCGTAAAATTTTTGGAACGCCTGGGGCGGTGGTGCTTTGCAGGAATTGTTGCGGCAACGCCGGAAATTGCAGATAAGCTAACCTCCCAGCGCACAGTAGTGGTAAAAAACTATCCAGTTTTTGAGGAATTCCAAAACGGCGATATAGTCGATTATGCCAATCGCGAGCCCAACATCTTGTATGTTGGCGCAATATCAAAAATCCGCGGCATTGAAGAGTTGATTGCCGTAGCAGATCAATTACCGGAAGAAATAGGACGGGTTAATCTAGCTGGTGTTTTTGCGCCGCCTTCGTTAGAGGCCGACGTCGGTGCCATGAAAGGCTGGAACAAACTGCATTTTCATGGATGGCTGGACAGGAAAGACGTCTCGCAGCTCTTGCACAAATCGCGCGTCGGCCTGGTAACGCTACACCCTGTAGACACTTACATGGTATCAATTCCGATAAAGATGTTCGAATACATGGCAGCTGGTATGCCAATTGTCGCTTCAAATTTTCCGCAATGGCGGGCTCTCATCGATGAAGTTGGATGTGGTTTGTGTGTAGACCCCCTCAATCCAGAGGCTATTTTGGACGCCGCAAAGTGGCTCTTGGAACATACTGACGAAGCTAAAAAAATGGGGCAAAGAGGGCGACAAGCTGTTTTTACTAAGTACAATTGGCAAGTGGAATCTCAAAAACTTCTACAGCTATACAAGGATATCAAATCACAGTACTAGTGCATTCGTTTCAACCTGACCGTGTTTCACACGATAAACCCAATCCCAAAAATGACTTACGTGGAAATAAAGTGAACATATTTGAAAGACTATACGGCAAATTAATCCGCGTGCTTCCCCGACCGGTAGTCGATATCATCCGCAAGACGATTTCTTTTGGGCGCCATGTTCGATATGGTTGGCGAGGCGTGACGGTGAAGGTTAAAGGTGCTCAATATCTCATTCAACACAACAACGGACGCGAATTTCGAAGAGCACGACAATTTGCACGTCACGAACCCATCTTTATTGATGCCTTTTGTACCAGCGTAAAAAAATCATCCGTTGTTTATGATGTTGGAAGCGCCATTGGAACATATGCGTTGCTTGCAGCGAAAACCGCGCCCAACGCAACAATTATCGCATTCGAGCCTGAGCGACTGAATTTTTCAGCGTTAAAGAGCAATATAGAGGCCAACAACGCGGATAATATTGTGGCATTGAATATTGCGCTTGGCGATGAGAACACCGAGATGCATCTAGACCGCCGCGAACTTGGCGATATTGCCGGCGTTGGAACTCACAGACTTGTGAACGGTACGACGTCAGATGCGGAGCTTGATAAGATTGAAGTTTGCCGGGGTGATGATTTGGTGGCGCAAGAAACTATCCCGCCACCTCAGCTACTGAAAATCGACGTAGAGGGTTTTGAGTTGCGGGTTGTTTACGGCCTTGAAAAGACCCTACGAACCCACAAACCGGATATCCTGATGGAAATACATCCCGAACTCTTGAAGCAACGCGGGGATACACGTGAAGCACTTGAGTGCTACCTGGAAGCGCTCGGATACAGCTGCGAACAGATACGAAGCCCTGGTGAAACCGATAGCGGGCACCGACAATACCATGCGCTCTTTCAAGCGCGCCAATCGGCTGAGCGCCCCTTATGAGCGATTCACGCCTAATTAGCGTTATCATTCCGACTCATAATCGATTTGCGTTGCTTGAACGTGCTGTCAGATCGGTTCTCGTGCAGACCCACAGCACGTTGGAAATACTCATTGCAGACGATGCCTCAAGTGATGAGACACCTGAACTCGTATCCAAATTGAAAGCGCAGGACACTCGAGTAAAAGGCCTGCGTGTTGAAGCCAACATCGGTGCTGCGGCCATTCGGAATCGAGCGCTGGACATCGCGAAAGGTCGATACATTTGTTTCCTCGATGACGACGACGAGTGGTATCCTGAAAAGCTGGAACGTCAATTGCCATTTGCAGACGCTTATTCGATTGTCGGCTGCCTGTCACGGCGTGTTGATGGCTATGCCGTTGCTGGAATGGTTGATGTTGATACCTCATCTCGTAAGAAGTGGCCCCAGAGTGCAAAGCCAAGCCTAAAAGAAATCTCGCTGAACGATGTTTTTTTCAACAACGGACGTTTGAGCCCATCCAATGTCATGGTCCGGCGCGACTTGCTTGTTGGGGTCGGCGGTTTTGACGAAAGCCTTGTCGCATCGCAAGGACGTGACCTCTTCGTCCGATTAGTTCATCAATACGGTGCCGCCTGTTTAATAGAAGAGCAGCTGTGTAAACACTATCAGCGGCATAGTCTGCCACGTATTTCTACAAGCAGGAACCATTTGATCGGTGGCTGGGCGGAATTTAGAAAGAACGCCCCTTTGATGTCCAAACGCCTGCGTCATTGGCGTTTGTTTTTAATGTCGATGCGCGAGAGCAAATTTTCAGATAAATACAGTCAAAAGCTTAGTTGGATATTGAAAGCACTACTGCATGTAAGATTATGGCGCCTTAAAGAACATGCAAAAGTATTTGCTTCCCAAACCATTCTAAAGTAGATCATTTGCAAATCCGATGTACTATTTATTTTCAGATTTTCTAGACCGTTTTCGAAAAGTAGTTTCTTTAAATACAAATGCATTCTTAGCGAGTAAAGAAAGGCGAAAATATAGGACAAAAGAGATAGCGCATTGGGATGAGTATCTCAAGACTGTGCTCAATGAATCACAACCTATATTTTTTTTATCGACCGGGCGGTGCGGCACAGAATTTATAACAAGAATATTAGAAAATGATCCAAATCTCATCGTACATCATAACCCCGAACCAGAATTACTTGGAATCGATCGCTGGGCCTATGAGACACATAGCGATGCATCGGACCAGCTAGTCAGTGCATTTCATGCAGCTCGGCTTGAACTCATGACCGACGCCATGGTGCGTCGCCGTCAGTACATTGAAACCAACTTTCGTGTCACCTTCTTTGCTTTCGCCATCGCTACACTGCTACCAAAGGCGCGCTTCGTGCATCTTGTTCGGCATCCTTTCGATTTCATCCGAAGTGCCGTTCGACTGCAGTACTATGAGGGCCTTTACACCGACATGGGCCGGATAAGGCCAAGCACAAACAGTGAATATGGACCGCGCTGGCCAACTTTCGCGCAGGCAGAGAAGGCTGCGTGGCTGTGGAATGAAACTAACGCATTCATAGAAGCGTTTAAGTCGCGTTATGCGGAGCGAAGCGTTCTCACGATCCGGTTTGAGGATATGGTTGGAGAGACGGCTGTATTATCTCAGCTCTTGGATTATTGTAGCGCTAAGCCGATGTCCAAAGCATCCCTTAAAGCTTTGCAACGCCGGCCCGTTAATCGAAAAACGGCCCCTGGTCAACTTAACTTGCAATGGGGCCCTGATATGGAACGGAAAGTCAGCATGCTGCTAGCAAAGGCAAAGACATATGGCTACGAATTGAATTGACGCATATGCAGCGCATATCAGCGGAAAAAACAGATACCCTAGTGGCAAACTTGCTTGCTGAGATCAATTCCACCGGGCTGGCTCGCTATGACCCGACAGACGTTATGTCATCGCCGGCTTTTTCCGCTATGGCAGAGCGACTTGGGCGACCTGGTTATTTGGCCTTGAGGCTCGCAGAGCATTGGCTTCCCATGACAATCCGCCGCGTTTTCCGCGTTGACAAGACAATTGTACCGACGACTTACTGGCACATATTAGAGACCTATCGCCATCGCTTTACGGCTGGTCATGCTCAGGCTGCAGAGTGCCTACATTCGCTTGCACTAAACTGTATCGAAAATGGCGTCTGGGCCGACGAAACCTTATGTTGGCCGCATCCGTTCAGTTTTCACGGAGCGGCATGGCGTAGCGCAGCGTTCCAGCCAACTAAGGAACGACCTGATAATTGTGCACACAATACGGCGCGCAATGGGTTGGCTTTGCTAAATGCCGCCAAAACCATTGCCGCGCCTGAGCTGTGTGATGCAGGAATTGCTGCCGCACGCGCCATGATTAAGCACAACAATTGGTTTTGGTATGATAATGGTGACCGTTGCGCTGTAAGCTATTATCCATCGAGTCAAGATGAAGTTATCAACACCGGCGCGGATGTAGCCTTACTGCTCGCATCAGCGTATCAGGCGTCAAACTATCAACTGTTCGCGGACCGCGCACGTGGGTTACTGTCGATGGTGATTGCAGAACAAAATGCAGATGGCAGTTGGCAATATGCAACTAAAGCCCACGAGAACCGCCTGGGTCCTGCTGCTGGGCCAGACAACCATCACCATGCCATGACTTTTCGCGTTCTAGCCAAGGTACTCGATCAACAGCCTTACCTTTTCGCAGACGTGCATCAAGCGCAAAATGCCTTAATAATGGGCATCGACTATTACCTCAAAGAACTTAGTGAATCATCAGGCTACTGTCGCTTTGCTCCTCGAAAGAACCGTGAAGCTGATATTGCTGGCTATTGCGAAGGAGCCCTTGCACTTGGATGTGCTCAGATCACCCTGGCGAAATTCGACAATGCGGCTGCAAAGCGTGTAGAAAGGCGTTGCAACGCCATTCTTCGATATACCATTGATCGTTTTGTTCGCTCCAATCCAACCCGCGTTATTAGCCGTTTCAGGTTCGGAACCGCGTACGATATTGGTTCTATCCGCTGGGGCAGTGGATTATTACTCGAAGCGCTTACACAACAGAAAGCAATGCGCAAGAAAGAGGTTGTCGCTGATGACCGTTGAGCCACTTAGCGCAGCGCAGGTCGCTTTTGTTGCTGAATTTGTACGTACCGCGGGCTATGAGCCAACGGACATTGACCAAGTGACAGCTGAGCAGCTATTTAATCTGTTATCTCGAGCAGAAGAGTATGAAACGGCGACGCTGCATAACGGTCACAATTGGGAGCTTGCATTTGCTTCACTCGCGCGTCGCGCTGATCAGTTTTCACCAGCCATTGATCAGCTGCTCGAAAAGCGACATCGTCAAGGCGAATTGCGCCGAACAGAGAGCGCGCTTTGGCCTGACAACAAACGTTTTGCGCTCTGCCTGACGCACGATGTCGATATCTTACACGAAGACCCAATGCGCTTCATCTCGCGCCGGGTAGGACCCATGCTTGGAGCGCCTGCACGCCAACAATTGATGGCTGCGGGAAAAGCTATTAAGTTGCTTAGCAGGGGCGTTAGTGGGCAATCACGCCCTACCCCTCCCCTAGATGCATGGCTGGCGCTTGAAGATAGATTTGGTTTCCGTTCAACATTGCATTTCATGGCCAACGAAATTGGCACGCAATGGGACGATGGGTATTACCATCTGTCAGACAAAATTGACTTTGACGGTCAGCGGGTTTCAATCCGCGATGCAATGATCCAGATTGACCGCGGCAATTGGGATGTGGGCATGCACCCCGGATCAGCTACATTTCGAAATACTGATTTGTTGAAACGCCAGAAGGCCCTTTTGGAAAGCAATACGGCACTTCAGATACGTTCCACACGTCAGCATCACCTTTATTTTGATATTCGCAAAACTCCGTTGGTTTTAGAAGCTGCCGGCCTGATGACTGATTCAACTGTTGGCTCGAATATGGATATTGGGTACCGAGCCGGCACTGGATTGCCGTTTTTCCTTTATGATCTCCAGAGCGACAGGCGCATCAACGTGCTTGAAATACCGTTGATTATACAGGATGTTACCTTAGCTCGAACACTTGCTGACGATGAAGAACTAATGGTTAGCAAAGCTATCGAATTTTTGGAGCACACTGAAGCTGTCGGTGGAGCAATCACTTTGTTATGGCATAATCACTTCCGGCCCGGTAGCCTCCAATTTCGAGTTTATGCGCGCATTTTAGAAGCAGCAGCAGCATTAGGCGCATGGGGGTGCTCCATGCGCCAATTGGACAATTACTGGCGTGAACGGTGCGGCAAGTTAGACACAACCTGTGGCAGCTAGAGCGTATTTGACTAGCAATCTCTAGGCCGTAGACTCATAAAATCGCAACCGAATGCGGATTGCCACGAGCTTCACCATAGCCAGATACACTGATCCGCGCTTATCGTAGCGCGTTGCGATGCGCCTGAAGTATATGATTCTGTTGAAGAAGCGTTCAACAGCGTTGCGAGCTTTATAAAGATATGAGATGGACACCCGCAAAAACCCTACCGTTTGTATCTGATATCTGATTCATTGCGGCAAAGGAGATTTGCCGATGGATCCAATGTCGCTTTTTAGTCTGTCTGACCATCTTGAGCGGTTGAGCGAGGACGGCGACCCGCTTGAGG
>JBCCBE010000115.1:0-7463 GCA_039814425.1 Pseudomonadota bacterium | reverse complement strand
GCCCATCGCAAGGTCTGCTAATGACCGCGAACCGGACATCCGCCAAAACCGGCAAATGTCGGCTTCGAGCCCTTCTTCCTTATTCAGAATTTGCCGCGAAGCGAGCAATTGGAAGCCTTCAGAATGCCCGCTTTAAGATCTAATGCAAGCATTTCAAACTAATAAGACTATTGCTTCAAAGTGGCAATAACCCAATCTTTGAACTGTCTTAGCCCTGTTCGCTCCTGATCCCCATTTCGACAAACTAAAAACAATGCCCGTTCAATAGAAACTTTGGTATGGTCCAAGCGAAGCAGACGGTTAGACTTTAAGTCATCTTCAATCAATATCCGTCGTGCAATCATCGCACCTTGTCCTTCAATTGCCGCTGCGATCAACAGTGCCATATTGTTGAATTGAACACTATTTGAGTGTTCAAACATGCAATCCAGACCTACTGATTCTGCCCAACGATCCCAAGCTGGGTCGAATTGATCATGGAGTAGAGGCAAGTCAGCAATTGCTTCTGGTGACATAGGCAGCTGAATATTGCCAATTAACGAAGGTGACGCTACCACGACAAGCTCCTCATCACCCACGCGCTCACTAAACAATCCTTTCCAGCCTGGTAAACCGTATCGCAATGCCACATCAATATTGCGCTCACTAAAATCAATCACATCGTCGTTGGCGTCTAGAAATACTGAGATACCTGGGTATCTGTCTCTGAACTCCGGAAGTTTGGGTACCAGCCATTTGATCGCAAGTGAAGTCGACAAGGAAATTGTAATGGACTGCTGATCAGACTGCTGTCTTATGTCTCTTATGCCGGATGAAAGTGTTATAAACGCTTGTTTTGTAGCAGCATGCAGTTTTTCACCGGCCTCGGTTTTCTGTATGCCGACAGGTGAACGATGCAACAGTTGCACCTCCAAAAATCGTTCCAACTGTTTGATCTGCCTGCTTACAGCTCCGTGTGTAACGCCTAACGTTTCAGCAGCTTTGCTCAAGCTGCCATAAGTGGCGGCGGCATCATAAGCCTGCAATGCTCGAAGATGTCTGACGTCATTCATAGTTATGAGTTTAGCTCACATCACTGTTCTTTAAAATCGTTACTAGCATTGAGCTATCATGCGATAAACTCACAATACTAATTATATTTCTCACACCAAACCAAGGAAATCTTCACATGTCGGAAATCAAAGTCGCAATCATGACTGGCACAGGACAAGGGATAGGCAAAGGCTGCGCAATCGAAATGGCCAAAGCCGGTTATAAGGTTTCCTTGATGTCACCTTCAAATCGCTCGATAGAGCTTGCCGAAGAACTTGGCGGAATCGGACGAAGCGGATCGGTACTGGACAACGCCGATCTAAAGGCAATGGTAGATGAAACGATGGACAAATATGGTCGCATTGATGCAGTGGTAAGTAATATGGGGCACGGCGGTGGAGTGCCCGAGGCAATCAAGACAGTTGGGTTTGACCCCGATTTTGATGGACCGTTGCTCGAACACCCGGACGAACTTTGGCACGAAAGCCTTGATATGTATGTCCTCAATGTTGTGAAGCTTGCTCGTATTGTTACGCCGATCTTCATTGAACAGGGTGGCGGTTCTTTTGTGAACATATCATCAATGAACACAGTAGAGCCGAGAGCACCTTATCCTATGAGCATGCTGCGAGGCGCATTACATAGTTTCTCAAAACTATACGGAGACCGCTATGCGCGGCACAATATTAACATGAACAATTTGATGCCCGGGTTCTGTGAGAACGTGAACCTGTCTGAATTTGCTCGAAAGTCCATCCCGGCACAGCGCCCGGCACTGTTTTCTGAAATAGGTCAAGCATGTGTATTCCTGGCATCTGAAGGCGCCAGATACATAAACGGTCAAAGTATCTTGTCTGACGGAGGAATGAACCGTGCTGTGAGATAGGAAACTTCAAACTCGCAGTTGGCGACAAAACAGACATTCCAAACAAGTCGCAATATGGATATCTTAGATAATCAACATTGTCGTTAAGTCCGCACACCGGTCATTGCCCGGCTTTTGTCTAACGTCTGCTATTGGAATAAGCGGTCGTTGTCATTTCTGCCAGTTTATAGGTCCAGAGCCTAGAGCACCACTCGATTGTCAGCGCCAAAATAGATCTTGTTGTGGGTGGTAACTGGCAATTTCTTCATAAAGTTGATGAACAAGGAACGGCAGGTTTAGAGGGCGAGTACATTGAGATCATTCCAAATGAAAAACTCGTGTTTTCTTGGTCTTATGTGGTGACCGATGCCGAGGGCCACCGTGAAGCTACGCCACATTCAAGAGTTTGCATTGAGTTTTCCCAACGCGGCAACGGCACGGAAATTAAACTTGTTCATTCCAAGATCAAGACAGATGATGCGCGCGCAGGCGTTGGTAGCGGTTGGGAAAAATCTTTTGAATATTTCGAGGAATTTTTGCTAGAATTGAAACATGACGGATAAAAACTTTCTGATTTTATGTTCTGATGAGCATGCCACTGGAGCCCTATCCTGTCGTGGGCATCCGATTATTAAAACACCAATTCTTGATCGCCTTGCTGATACCGGCACTACTTTCACGAGGGCCTATACGCCCTCTCCGATCTGCGTACCTGCGCGCGCCTCCTTAGCAACAGGCTTACAAGTACACGAATCCCGTTGCTGGTCATCAGCTGAACCCTATTATGGACAACACAGAAGCTGGATGCATGATTTACGCGATGTTGGCCGAAACACTGTTTCCATCGGGAAATTGCATTTCCGATCCGGCCAGGATGATAATGGCTTTGCTGATGAGATACTGCCAATGTATTTGACCAATGAGGGCAAAGGATGGCCGCAAGCCCTCATACGTGATCCGCTGCCTGGATATCCAGAAGCTGAGGAAATGGCGCGCGATATAGGACCTGGAGAAACATCCTATTCACATTATGACCGTAACATTGCCGACCTTGCGGTAAAATGGCTTGAAGAAAACAAGATGGCCGATCCCTGGACCCTTTTTGTTTCTTTTATAAGCCCACACTACCCACTTACGGCACCACAAGAATTTTATGACATGTACCGCGATGTCAAATTGCCTGATCCAATCGAAGATCCCCAGATTGACGCGCACCCGGTACTGCGTGAAATGCGCAAGTTTTGGGATTACGACGATTATTTTGACCATAAAAGCCGCGATACGGCGATCCGCAGCTACTATGGTTTATGCAGTTTTTTGGACCACAATATTGGTAAGGTTCTGGAGGGATTGAAGAATTCGGCACAATTAGAAAATACAATTATCCTATATATTTCAGACCATGGCGAAATGCTGGGCAATCATGGTTTTTGGGCAAAATCGGTAATGTATGAGGATTCCGTTGGAGTGCCGATGATCCTTTCTGGGCCGGGCATTCCTCAGGCAAAGAACCAGACGCCGGTCAGTCTTACGGATGTAGCAACGACAGCGCGACATTTGGCTGGGATCCCTACCGCGAAGCCTACGAAACCCTGGCAGTCAACAAATCTGATTGATATCGCTACGAACTCAAATGAGGATCGATTTGTGTTTAGTGAATATCACGATGGCGGGAGCCCGACGGGATTTTATATGATCCGCTGGAAAGACTGGAAATATATCTATTACGCCAGCTCAAGCGCGCCCCAGTTGTTTAATCTTTCAGATGACCCTATTGAAATGAACAACCTGGCTGAACTCAAATCCTGCCAACAAATCATACAAACGATGCATGGGCATCTTGTAACAGTTCTTGATCCGGAAGCGATAAACAAGCAAGCCTTTGCAGATCAAGCCAAAGTCATTGAGGCAAATGGCGGACGTGAAGCCATTTTGGAAATTCCAAGCTTTAACTACACGCCGATCTAAGGCTTCGAGCATCCATAACAATTGATTATGCGTACTATAGAAAAATTTTGACCGCGTATTGGTTCAGAACGCTTGCCAAATCAGACGCTGACTGACAGGCTTACTTTCTTAATCGGGATGTTCTCATGTCACAGACGCCGTCTTTTTCGCCACGCGCTCAACTCATAATCGTCTGCGGATGTGCAATCGCACTTTTGGCTTTTGGGCCGCGTTCAGCAATGGGCTTTTTTCAGCAACCAATTCTCGATGCGACCGGTTGGGGCAGTGCTACTTTTGGATTGGCAATTGCAATTCAAAACCTGGCATGGGGTATCGGTCAGCCACTTTTTGGCGCCCTTGCAGACAGATTTGGAGCTTACAAAACACTTGCTGTAGGAGGTCTGATATATTCTTTGGGCCTGTATATTATGGCACTTGCCGACACACCACTTTGGCTTCACTTTGGTGGCGGCGTTCTGGTAGGCCTTGGGGTCGCAGCCGGTTCATTCGGCATCATTCTTTCCGTGTTTGCGCGTCATGTTTCACCTGAAAAACGAAGCCTAGTTTTTGGCATGGGCACAGCCGCCGGTTCTGCCGGGATGTTTTTCTTCTCTCCGCTATCGGTCATATTGATTGCGAATTACGGTTGGTCGAGTGCCCTAATGATTTTATCTGTACTGACCTTGGCAATCCCGCTTTTGGCAATTCCACTCAAAGGTAATGCGAAGTCTGGTACGAGTGTTGTTGAAAACATGGATCAGACGATTGCTGATGCATTAAGAGAAGCATTTTCACATAAATCCTATTTGTTGCTGACCAGCGGGTTTTTTGTTTGTGGATTTCAGGTTGCATTTATCACGGCCCATTTCCCTAAATACATTTCCGATCTTGGTATCAACGAGACGATAGGTGGATTGAGTATTGCGGCTTGGGCGATTGCGTTGATTGGTCTATTTAACATCTTCGGTTCATTAGCATCGGGCATATTGGGGCAAAAGTATTCTAAGCCGATGATGCTAACCTATCTCTATCTCGGCAGATCAATTGCCACGACCTTGTTTCTCCTGCTTCCTCAGACACCAACAAGCGTGATAATTTTCTCGATCGTTATGGGGGTTCTGTGGCTTTCAACCGTTGCACCAACAAATGCTTTGGTGGCTGTTATGTTCGGTACACGGCACTTAGGCTTGCTTGGTGGGATTGTGTTTTTCTCCCACCAGATCGGTTCGTTCCTTGGTGTCTTTTACGGTGGGTATTTGCGCGATGCTACCGGCAGTTATGATATTGTCTGGTGGCTTGGCGTGGCGCTTGGGATTGCTGCTGCGATTATTCACTGGCCTATTCAAGAAAAGCCGGTTGATCGACCAGCTATTTTGCAAAATTAATCGCGAATATCACCGTTCCAGTGGATTGTAGATCGCGCAGGTTTCCGTTCCAAGAGCAATGAGTTTTCCCTCTGGTGTTTTTAAAGTAGCTTCGCTGACTGCTATTTTTCGCCCCATATGGACCACTTTTGCATCTGCAATGACCTCCCCGGTTTTGTCAGTCAAGGGCCTGATCAGGTTCACCTTGAATTCCGCAGTCGTGTAGGCAAAGCCGATTGGGACTTTAGTCCATACGCAACAGCCAAGTGCGGAATCCAGAATTGTCGCAGCCCAACCACCATGAACCACTCCAGAAGGATTAAAGTGTTCATCCAGAGGTTCGCCTTTGAAAACCACCCGCCCCTCTTCTGCCTCAAACATGCGGAAGTTGAGAGCCTTACCCATGGAAGGAGCAGGCAACTCGCCAGCAAGCATTTTATGGCACAAATCAAGACCGGAATGGGTGAGAAGAACTTCCGGTGGAAGTGAACCAAATTTTTGATTTTCATCATACCAGTATTTACTCATCTTCATTTCCCTTATCTTGCAATTTAGTCGCGTGCTTAATAAACCCTGCCCGCTCATTGGATTGTTTTAGACCTCTGGGTCCATAAATATGACGTTCCAGAAAAAATCCACACAATTTGAATCCGTTTTGAAGATCCTGACTTTCAGGCACCCTGCCCCAAGACGCAGCATGGCGATTGAGAAATTGTGGCAAGGGCAGGAGTTTGTCAGCCCAAGGTTCTCCAGCCAGTTTGCTAACTGCCCGACCCGATTTTGGTGAAACATGGATAAGATGGTCGGTATTTCCAGTCGAAGCACAGCGTTCAAGATCAAGTCCAAAGCCAAGTTCCTCAAGAAGCACAAGCTCAAACCTGATCATAAGACTTGCAGCGATTTCACGATGTTCGAGATTTTCAATCAGTACCATTGCCGCCCGGTATAGGCCCGGGTGCGGATCGCGTTCGGGCAAAAGCCGCAGGTGTGACCCAATAAGCTGGATCCCGTAAATACCGATCTGGCTTTGCATGAGTTCGCCAGCTCGTAAATTCTGCGGTTCAAGTGTGAACATTCCAAGATGTTCCTCCAACCGCGCTCGCCACTCAATGTTAAGACTGTTGCCTGGTTGCAAAACCGGCCGCAGTTTGCGAGATCGCCCACCGCGCACTAGCCCCATATGCCGGCCGTGGGCCAGCGTCATCAATTCTACAATTGCACTGGTTTCGCCATGATTGCGAACACCAAGTACCAAACCTTCATCTTGCCATTCCATCAGGCTCTATCCGTTTGGAAATTCAAGTCCCATAGCACGGTAGCGTTCCGGATCCGTACCCCAATTTTCACGCACTTTTACAAATAAGAACAGATGCGCCGGTGCTTCGACCAATTCAGAAATTTCCTTACGTGCCGCTGTAGAAATTGCCTTGATGGTTGCCCCCTTCTTGCCAATCAGAATTTTTTTGTGGCCGTCACGTTCCACATAAATCACCTGACTGATCTTGATAGAGCCATCCTTCTTTTCCTCCCAACTTTCGGTTTCAACATGCGAGGCATAGGGCAATTCCTGATGCAGGCGGAGGTAAAGTTTTTCGCGTGTTATTTCAGCTGCCAATACGCGCATGGGAAGATCAGAAAGCTGATCGTCGGGATACAGAAACGGGCCCGGTGGCAACGACTTGGCAAGATAGTCCATAAAACTATCACAGCCATCACCGTTCAATGCCGACAGCATAAAGGTTTCATCAAACGCATATAATTCGTTCAGGCGTGATGTTAGCGCCAATAAACCGTCTCGTTGAACCCGGTCAATCTTATTCAGCAAAAGCACTACGGTACCAGAGACGGTGTTGAGATTTTTAACAATCCGCTCGATATCTTCAGTTACTCCGCGTTCTGCATCAATCAACAAAACGGAAATGTCGGCGTCTTTGGCGTTGCTCCAGGCGGTGGTAACCATTGCCCGGTCCAAGTGGCGCCGGGGCGCAAATATTCCAGGTGTATCAACAAAAACGATCTGACAATTCTCATGTGTTGCAATCCCACGCATCACAGCACGGGTGGTTTGTACCTTATGCGTGACAATCGAGATTTTTGATCCAACCAGTTGGTTCATCAAAGTGGACTTTCCCGCATTGGGCGCACCAATCAGCGCTACAATGCCAGCTTTAGTTTCCGAAACCGGCTCAGGACCAGACATAGAGTTTTCCTTCACGCATCCCAAACCCCTTCACGAATTAATACGGCTTTGGCTG
>JBCCBE010000041.1:0-25505 GCA_039814425.1 Pseudomonadota bacterium | reverse complement strand
GCTTTCTTACCTATTTGACTTCTGATCAGGCGAAGTTGGAATTGGACGATACATTGCCGCGCGATCTCAGCTTTACCGCTGCAGATGTCGGGATATACACCTTCGGATTATTCTGGAGTGAAAACGAAATATACAAAACCAATGGCGATTATCGACTGACGATTGAAAAAGGAATTGAGGCTTTTGGAGTCTCTGACCAGTTTGAGGTCCGGGAAGAGGCAGATGCTTATCCGCTTGTTATCAAAGCAAACGCCAGTCTACGCCGCGAGTGGAAAGAAAGCCGGTATCATGTAGGCGTGAAGGTCGGATTTCAATATGCTGACCGGGTAACCGAGTGGCATAAGCATTTTGCATTGGGCGGCGGCTCATTTGCCTCTGGGTTCCAGGCGGCAGAAGCAGCAGGAGAAATTGGTGCAGGCGCAACCTTTGAACTTGGGAAGACCTATGAGAGGCAAGTAAGCGTTTCAGAAAAGACGGAGCGTGTTTGGTTGACGCCCTATGCAACGGTGGGTGCAGCTTTTGTCCAATCTCGGTACGATGATCCGGTTGATCCATTGGAATATGCACGGGATACGACCCTTGTTTCAGCCAGCCTGGGACTGAGAACAAAGTTTAGAAACTGGCGCGTCGATGTCAGTTATGGGCTTCCGGTTTCCGGCGATTCTAGGTTTGAAAACGGTAATTCAGGCCGGCTTGCCGTCAGCACATTGATAAACTGGTAAATACAGCAATGGATGCCATCAGGCTTTGCACAATGCGAATCAATCTTTTCATTGTGCGAACGCGTTGCAGGATAGATTAAGTTAAGTATTTGAAATAATTAAAAAAAATAACTGGCATGTTGATTGCTCAGCTACCGATAAAAATAAAAAAAATCGGAGGCGAAAATGGCAACCATATATCAACAGAACTTTGGTTCTGGTGGCGGACTATGCGGCAAAGCGAGCGTTAAGATTGACACACATATTGTTGTTCCTTGTTATAATGAAGAAAAACGTCTGGACAGTCTGGCCTTTCTGGATTTTGCGCATAGCAATAAATCGATTGGTATTACTTTCGTTGATGACGGAAGTTCAGACAACACCCTTGAGGTTCTCAACAAAATCGTCTCGCAAGCACCAGATCAGTTGCAGGTGCTCACAATGAAAGACAATTCCGGAAAGGCTGAAGCTGTTCGGTGTGGTCTTGAACTAGCATGCAAATCCGAATACCAGTTTATAGGGTATTGGGATGCGGACCTTGCAACACCGCTCGATGCAATCCTTGATTTCAGAAAAGTAATGTACCGCATGCAGGATGTAGATATTGTCTATGGTGCACGAAAAATGTTGATGGGGCATCGGATTAAGCGCGCGCCACTACGTCGATTAATCTCCAGCATTTGTGCGTTTCTTGCTCGTTTCGCAATCGCATTACCGGTGTCTGACACCCAGTGTGGTGCCAAACTGTTTCGCAATTCAACACTGATCCAGAATGCGTTGGTACATCCATTTCGTGCTGGTTGGTTGTTTGACATAGAATTGTTCACTCGCATGACCCGTCAAATGCCGACGCCCAGAAGAGCAATTTATGAGTACCCACTAAGTGAGTGGGATGAGGTTGCCGGCTCTAACATCGATCTAAAAAGTATCATCAAGGCAGGTCTGTCAATTCTGTATCTCATTCTCCGCTCGAGAACGATTGAACGCAGACGCTTTACCCGACCCCCAACACATTTTTCGGGAGCAGATTACGCACGGAGAAATAACAAAGTTGAACTGCCGATGCCTGATTCGAAAGTGGCGGGGCACTGATGTCTGTAACGCTTGATACCGACCAACCGATCATTGCGAGTGCGTCTGAAAAAGTAAGAGCATTTTTGTTAAGTCCTGCATTGGTGCTTTTGCTGTCCACCAACATCGTTAATGTGGGAAACTTGGTGTTCAATGTACTTTTTAGTCGTTTGCTTGGTCCTGACCTTTTCAGTGATCTTGCATTATTGTTGACCGTGAAACTTTCAATTTTGTGCGTACTCAGCGCAGTGCAGTTTGAAATTGCTTCTCGCGTAGCAAAATTGGCAACCAGCCAGCAAAGATACTGCGTTGATAGGGATCTAAGATCAGTTTCTAAAATCCTTTTCTTTGCAATAGCGTGTTGCGTCTTTTCCCTGATGACCATCTTCTGGCTTTTATTCCAAGGTTCTTTGGGATTTGTTCTTGCCAATGGTGAAAGTCTGGATCGGTATCTTGCCTTCATGGTCTTTGTTTTTGCTATTCCATTCATGGCACCTTTGTGCCTGACCCGCGGATTTTGCCAGGGTAGAATGGACCTGAAGCATATCGTTTTTTCAGCCCAGATTGAGATGGTTGTCCGGCTATTTGGAGCGATACTGGCGTGGATATTGGGTGCCGGATTGCCGGGCATCTCTCTTGCAATTGTTTTATCGATTGTTGCGGGTTGGTGGTTTGCTGCCCCGCGTGGTCGCAATGCAAAATTTTCCGAAGAAAAAGAACGACTGCTCGCGAACATAAAAACTCACCAAGAAAACCCGAACCCGGTCCTTGGAAATAGCCTGTTACTGGCATCCTTACCCTGGGCCGCGCTACAGCTTGGTCAGGTAATTGCACTGGATGGGGATTTTCTGGCGATCAAGTTTTTGTTTGGCACTCAGGAAAGCGGGCAAGCCGCCGTTGCAGTTCTCGTGCAACGCATCTTGTTTTTTGGAAGTTTCGGACTTGCCGCAGCCATGTTGCCAATGGCAGCAAGTGCCACGTCACGTACGGAGCTGATTAAGGCAGTCAAACCAATCATTGTGTTATTCGCAACAACAATGATACCGGTAATGGCTTTGTTGAGCTTGTTTCCGGACCTTTTTGTAGCCTTTGCTTTCGGCGATGAGTATGAAGGATCTTCGAAAGCGTTGGTTTACTCGTGCCTTTCCGGCGTGGCTTTCGTTGTGATTTATCTGGTGTCCACCCTGTTTATGGCAACTTCCCGGCCTAAGATCGGGTATGCGGTACTAGGGTTTTCAGTTGCACAATTGCTTTTCTTGATATGCCTTCCGCTCCTGCTGCCGGGTATTGAAGCTCTGACACTCATAAAAATCAAAGCAATTTTGCTATCTGTTCTCTGTATAATATTTTTGACTTGGGCATGGAATGCGTTTTCGAGAATCTAATCCTGCCCGATTACTTTCTCAAAACCGCCTGCTGCTGATTGCACTGGGGATCGTGCTTATTTTTCACGGTGCTTTGTTACCCTTTTCTGTCGGCAATACCTATGACGCCTATATCCATATGTTCTTTGGTGACTCTTACGCGCGGAGTTGGTTCGATCCATGGGAACCGCGCTGGTATACCGGTTTTGCGACGACTTCCTATCCGCCCGGCACACATATGGGCATTGCGTTATTTTCAAAAATATTTGGTCTGATCGGCGGCTTCATTGCGGTCATGCTGATCGGTCTTTGCACACTCACTTTGGGCGTCTACCGTTTCTGTCTGCTGTTTGTGAATTTCCGTGCAGCTGGCTATGCGGCGATCTTCGCGGTGGTTTCAACATCCGTTGTCGAAACGGTCCATATCTTTGGACAATTGCCGACGATCTTTTCTTTGGGACTGTTTCTCAATGGTTTACCCCATGTCTACCGATGGTTGGTTACCGGCCAGGTTTCTCAATTCGTCTTAGCAGTTCTCTTTGGTGCCGCCACAACCGCCGCCCACCATGTAACAACCATTTTCGGTACGCTGCTTTTCATCGGCCCGGTTGGACTATACGCCTGGATTGCGTTTCTCGATTTGAAGCCTGAATGGCGCAATACCGCATTGAGCAAATGGAAACGTGCACTCCTTTGCATCAAACCGCTGATCCGCGGTGTTATCTTAGGTGTATTTCTGGTTGGCGGAATTGTAATTACGGTATTTGCCTATTGGTACTGGTCTGTAACTGATCCAATCACACAAGTTTCAATACCACATGGCAGTCGCGAAAACTTTCTGGAGAAAACCGGTCTCGGTCTGGTTTTCTTTCTGATCCCCTGGGGCATTCAACTGTTGGTATTGCCCTATGTGGCGTACAAATCCATAACATCGCGGATGTGGCCCATAGGCATGATGGTGTTTATCTGCTTTGTGCTTGGAACAGGTGGTACAACGCCAATTCCAAAACTGATATTGGGCCCGGCGTTTGATATTCTTACCCTCGACCGTTTCACGTTCTGGGCAACGATTTTGATCCTTCCGTTTACTGGCCTGAAAATCGAAAGCCTTCTACATGGTCAGTTGGGAAAGTTCATAGCATACAGGTATGGCCGAAAAATCTATTCTGCCTCAGTCGTTTCATTTGCGCTGGTTGCCGTTTGCGGATCAATACTTACAGCAACGCTTTCCACATTTCGCCCGACGCAGCCTGATAAGATTGATCCGGCCCCAATTGTGAAATTTATGAACGAAGATCAACATGACCGCTGGCGATACTTGACGCTCGGATTTGGGGATCAATTTGCTTATATCTCAGCGCAAATTGATGCCCGTTCGGTTGATGGAAATTATCATTCTGCCCGCCGGTTGCCTGAGCTTGTGTCTTATGCGGTTGAGCGGTTGGAAAACTCAAAATATCTCGGGGTGGCCGGACTGGGAAGCTTGCAACAATTTCTGGTCAATTCTGATCGCTATCATCTGAAGTTCATTTTCTCAAATGACCAATTTTATGATCCATTGTTGCATTTTACAGGCTGGAACCGGCTACTGCGCCTGTCCAATGGAATCGTTGTCTGGGAAAAGCCAGATGTAGCGCCGCTACCTGCCATCGAACCACGCAGAAATTTTCCACAAATTCACACATTAATGTGGGGGTGTCTGCCACCATTGGCCTTGATACTCGGGTATCTTTGCTTGATCGGTACTACCGTTTTTCGCGGTGCTGGCATAATGCCGGATAAATACAAGATATCAACCCAAAGCAAGCCGCTCAGTCCGCGGGCCAATCGTTATATTTTTGCCGTTTCTTTGTTTGCTGTCATTCTCACAATCCCTGGGCTTCTGGGGTGGGGGTGGAGCATTTATCGTGAAAACACCTCGCAGCTGAAGCCAATGGAAGTCCTCGAAAGGTATTACACTCATTTGGATTTTCGTGAATTTGACAAAGCCTATGACCTCCTTGCACCGGATCCAAGTCTTGATTTTGAAACCTTTATGCTCAATCAGCGATGGGTTGGAGGCATGCTAGCATCCTATGCCAAACTGACTGAATTCGATGCAAGACGCGAATGGGGGGACGCTGATAGTGAAGACTGGATTGTAACCGGCGAGTTTCTCACGCCGTTTGATGTATCAACAAAATCCTTTAATCATCGCCTGGTGCAAGTGAATGGCGAATGGCGCATTACATTTGAGCCAATCATTGATTTTAAACCGACGGAACGGTTTCAGTCAGCAGCAAGTGTTTCCTGGAACCGACCGGGAAGGCGGGCGCCGTTAAAGGAAGATGTTCACCGGGATATTCTCGACAGACCAAAAGTTTCGGTAACCGATGCGCAACTGGTTTTTTACGATGACAAGTATCGGCTGGTTGGAATGGTCCGCAATGATGACGTAGACCCTGCTGCTATCAAGTCCGTAGGATTTTTAAAAGATGGATCGGATCGAACACTGGTACGTCAACAGGCAGGTTCAATAGCTTCGCACCGTCTGTTACCTGGACAAACGGGTTGGTTTTCAATTGAGTTTGAAGGCGTGCTTTCTCTGGCGGATGCTGAAAGTCGTGATGTGTTTGATCCAAAACTCTTCATCCCGCCGGAGTTTGATGCGCAACCTGTTAAGGCAGATCTTTCAGTGCAAGCGGTTGTCAACGAAAGCAACCATTATCAGGGGGTCACGACGACCATTACAGACATCAAAACACAAAATCAAAAGACAGAAATTGCTATATTGCTGACGAACTCAGGAACGGAGCAGGTCGAGATTGCGCAAATACAGTATGTGTTGTTTGAAAAGAACAATAGGGTGGTAGCGGTAGAGCAGTTGTTTTCTGAAAAAGACCTGAAACCGGGACAATCCAGAGCACTTAAGATCACGCTACCGCGTAGGCAAAAGATCAAAACGATTTACCGGCTCAATGATCAAAATGTGATGGCAAACAAACGCACTGGCGACAAATTTGCTCAGCGTGTACAGCCGCGTTTTCTTCCTGGGTTTGTTCCGCTTGTTCCTGAAAGTGGGTATTCCGGGATTGCCATAAATATTCAGACGATGAACTTTTTTCCGTTATTCTAGGATCAGGAATAGTTTTGCAATTTGCAATGACAGATTTTCAATTTGCATTCCCTTAGAATAAGATTCAGAAAAAAGAACAATAAAAACAATAAGATAAAATTGGCATTAAGCTTGCGAGTCCTTTTTGGAAACAAATTAAAAAGTGTCCAATGTTCAAACGATTGATTAAGCCTCAGCTTTCTTACTTAGGAAAGATGGTTCTCGCAGTAACCCTTATGCCTCTTGCTCTGATTTCAGCTGCGCCATGGATGAAAATTCCACTTTCAAAGTTTCTAGAATTTCAAACCAATGAAAGACTGACTCAGAACTGCCAGTTCAACGCGGACGCTTTCAGTTTCGTGCATACCGCCTGTCAGTTCGTACTTGCAGCGAATACAAAACACAAAATGGATCTGCACTTTCTCAAACCGGTGACCTTTCGTGCAAGCGAAAAACATCGACCTATTACGTCAATTGCAATGCTCTCCGGTGAGAAAAGTATCTTGGCAGGACAGGGGCAATTTATGTCTATGGCAGTCGTCGAAACGGAAAATGGAGAACTGGTTCCTGATGGCACCGAGGTTCGGTTTCTTTATCAGGGTGATAAGTTCTTTATTGCTAAGACCATTGGCGGTATTGCGCATTTCAGTTTTAACGCACCTAGACGGAGCGGATATGTAAGTGTCATCGCTAGCGCCCGCAATATCTCTACAATACCTGACATTATTCGCGTTGTTCCGTCCGAGCCTGTGAGTGTGGATATCTCCAAAGACTTTACTGTAAGTCGAATAGCCGATGATCGGCAAATATGGTTCACGACTAAACCGATGTTGGATCATTTCGGCAATCGTATCGCAGACGGCGGTTTCATCCAGTTCTCGGCAACCGATAATGAGGGCCAGTGGGCGTTCATCAACGCAGCAAGCGTCAACGGTGTGGCGAGAGCAAAGTTTATTCAGCGCAAACTCCGAAACGAGATGGAGCTTCGTGCGCGCCATAAAGACATTATCGGTCAGCCCGTAGCGGTGCCATTTAACCAACCGAAATTATTGCCGACAGTTGATCTTGAATTCCAGATGTCTGATGGAAAAATTGATCTCGTTATGGGCCCCATTAGATACGCAAATGGTACTTATGTCGGTGATGGATATCCGGTCAGTGTAGAAACTGAAAGTGGGCGCCAGATATCTGCTCGAACCATTAATGGAATTGCAGCGATCCGCTTTTCACAAAGCAACAAACTGCAAACGCTCCCGCTGACTTTGAAAACAGGAGAACGCCACTGGAAGGTCACCCTTTCAGATACCGGTCAATCCTTGCAGCGAAAGCGGCTCACAGATGGTGCGCGGCTATGATTTGGTCTTCGACCTGTTTGCGTCAATTGCGGCTACATGAAATTCTACTTAGATGTGCATGTCTCTTGATTGCCATCACGCTTTTCTTGGCCATCACTGCCAATGCTTATGAAGCAAATCATAAGCATGAAAAGGAATTTAAATATATTTCAGAAGCGCTGGATGTTCGCTCACTTCCCCGTTCACTGGTTCATTGGGATATGAAGGAAAATCCGGTTGGAAGACTATTTACCAAACTTGATGCACAGGAAATCGGACAAGCCCTCACACAAGCCTGGACAAAGCTCACAGTTGCCTCTCGAAGTCGCGAAATAAACTTCATTGAAGATCATTTCACTGGAACAGCGTATCGCAAAATTAAACAGGATATCACGAGCCAGACCAGCATTGAAAAAGGCATGGTGGTTCTTGATCAGAAAGCCCAGGCGCGGTTTTTCCACAAAGACGGTTCCTCGATTGAAATCAAAAGCGACGATACACTGATCGTTCGCTACGCCCTTGATCCTATAGCTGATCAATCTCTTTTGTTGAACGTAACACGTGAATGTACGCGGCAAATCTTGATGTTGATGACAGTCGGTTGGAAGATCCAAAATCATGAAATTGATTGTTCTAAACGGGTTTCACTTTTACCAAAAAAATCAGAAAAGCGGAACGCGGTGTTCCCTCAAAAGGGCGTGAATTACTATCCGGCAAAAACCCCGTGGAGCGAGTTTTGGTCGGAGTTTGATGAGGAAATTATAGACCGGGATATGAAGCGTATTGCTTCCTATGGTGGAAATGCCGTGCGGATTTTCATTCCATTCAGCGATTTTTACGACCAGGGGACCAGCGATCAGGCGTTACGACACCTGGATAGGTTTTTGGCGCTGGCAGCAAAGCATCGTATTTCGGTTATGCCGACGTTGTTTGATTTTAAAGGCGACTACATCGCGTCGGGTTGGGCTGCGGAATATCAGTATCTGAAACAAGTCCTGCCGGTCTTGAAACGTCACCAGAATGTTCAGATCATTGATTTGAAAAATGAGCCAGACCTTGACTATCAGTATCATGGAAAAGCAACGGTAGATCTTTGGCTGACACTTTTTGCCGGTTTGGTCCGCGATCTAGTGCCCGATATGTCTGTTACAATCGGGTTTCTAAACTATGAATCTGCCATTCGTCTGCGGGATATCGTCGACGTAATTTCATACCATGATTATGAAGACCAAGCGGAAACGCACCTGCGGTTTGAGACTGTTAAAGCCGTCGCGGAGGGGAAGCGAATTCTGGTGACAGAGACCGGTCAACCTTCCTGGGGCATGGCTGGAGGCTTTCCGTTTTCCATGCAATCCCAAAGTCAATGGCTTGATATTCAACTTGAAGCATTGAAAGCATCTGATGGCGTCTATGTGTGGGCACTATACGATTTCGAATATGACGATACCGAAGGCATCGCCTCTCTGCCCTGGCGACGACTAATGCAGGCAACCTACGGTCTGTTTGAAAATGACGGGTCAGAAAAACCCGCCGGCAAAACATTCAAGAAATTCAACTTTCAGTCATCGCTTCGCTCGGACTGGAAACATAGAAAGGAAACGCAATGAAACTTGCGCTCGTTACCGCATTTCCCCCTTCACATGGATCCCTCAACGAATATGGATTCCATCTGGCAAAGGAATTTGCAGCAAATCCTGATGTTAGTGATTTGGTTATCATTGCTGACAAAATGGAAGATAATCAAACCGAAACGGTGGAATTTCCTAAGGTTAGTATTAAGCGGACCTGGCAGTTCAATTCTTCGATGGCGGGATTACAAATTCTCTGTGCGCTCAAAGCTGAGAAAGTAGATGCTGTGGTTTATAACCTACAGACCGCCACTTTCGGCGACCGGGAAATTCCCGCCGCTCTTGGGCTTTTTTCACCTGCGGTGACACGTCTGTTTGGATTTCGCTCTGGGGTCCTTGCGCATAATCTCATCGAGGGAATTGATCTTGAAAATACGATCCTGAAAGGAAGCCGGCTGCGTCAGTGTCTGGTCAAACTTGGCGGTTGGGCCGTTTCATTGGGAATGGCGAGGGCGAACTATGTCACTACTACTCTTGATATCTATGCAGATGTTTTGAAGAGCCGATTTCCTGCAGCCGATATTTCTATGGTACCGCATGGCACCTTTGATCGTCCTGCAATCGATATAAAAAAAGTAAATCAACGCCCTAATCGAATTGTCACGATGGGAAAGTTTGGAACCTACAAAAAACTAGGAACTCTGATAGATGCGTTCAGAATTTTGCTGCAGATATATCCAACCCTGGAACTAATTATTGGCGGAACAGATCACCCCAATACACAAGGCTATATGGATGAAATGCAACGCCAATGTAGTGACTTAAACAGTGTCCGTTTTGTAGGCTACATTGCAGAAGAAGATGTGCCATCGTTCTTTGCAGGTGCTAAATTTGCTGTATTTGACTATGAAGCGACAACCGGAAGTTCAGGCGTGTTGCACCAATGCGCAAGTTACGGAACCGTTCCGATACTTCCTAAAATTGGAGATTTTGTTGAACTGTGTGATCGAGAAGGACTGTGTGGTTTTAATTATGAAGTCGGTGACTCTGTAGACATGGCAAAAACAATCTCTGAAGCATTGCATGATCCAGTAGCCTTGGAACAGGTATCCACGGGCAATTTGCGTGCGATGGATGAATACCCACTTTCAAAAGTTGCAGAATTCCATGTTCAGAAATTAGCCAAGCACAATGGGGCTGGGAAATTGAAGCGTGACCCGATCATCAATTGATTGGGCAGTTACCAATTAAAAATATTTACCATTGCCTGTCCAAAAAATTTGTGAGAAATTTTTAGTGCTTGAGTGATGGGTAGGGGAGCCGGGCACGGCTTTAAATTATTATGTACCGTATCTTCTATGTTAGTTCGGTAAGTCCGTTCTTTTCTGAAAATATGGTTATTGATCTTTGTTCAAAGGCCGAGATCTATAACCGTGAAGTGGGAATTGGGGGAGCGCTCCTCTATAATGGAAAGAATTTTGCACAGGTTCTTGAAGGTGAAAGAACAATCGTACGATCTTTGTTTGAGAAGATTGGAAAAGACATACGACATTCCAATCTTATTGTTATGAAAGAGGTCGAGGCCAAAGAACGGTATTTCAAAGAATGGGGTATGAGCCTGTCAGATGGGTTTGATTTTTCCATGCTTCATGATGCAATGGATGCGTGAAAAATCAATTCTGCATTCGCGTAAACCTTTAAGGATCACTATTCGTTTTCACCTCAATCGGAATGCTTGATTTTACATGGAGATCACGCTGAGGAAACGGAATTTCTATTCCATGTTCTTTGAACCGTCGCCATACAGCCAGATATGCGTTGCTCGAAACATTGGACACACCGCTTTCAGGATCATTGATCCAGAAGCGAAGTTCAAGATCAACGGAAGAGTCTCCAAAACCCTTAACTATGCATATCGGTTTTGGGACTTTAAGCACCCGGTCCGTATTAGCAGCTGCATCAAGGCAGAGTTCTATCGCCTTGTCGACATCTGTATCATATGAAACACCGATTGGCAGTTTCCTGCGAACCGATTTATTGGTGTGAGTCCAGTTTGTAACCGGCGAATCAATAAAGGTTTCATTTGGGATTAGCGTTTCTGTGCCATCTCTGGTCCTGACGGAGGTGTATCTTGCACCCAGGTGTTGGACCCATCCGTAGGTGGAGTCGGAAACGGTTTCAATCTCGATTACATCACCCGGTTTAATCGACTTGTCGATGAGCAATATTATGCCGGAAATAAAGTTTGAGACAATTTTTTGCAGACCAAGGCCAACACCAATACCCAACGCACCTGAAAAGACAGCAAGTGCAGTAAAATCTATACCAACCATGCTAAGCGAAATTAGAATTGCAAGCGCTAACAGGCCAAATCGTAATATCTTTGTGAGAAGTACCTTGATCGAAGGAGAGATATCTTCATTACGAGCAATAACGTTCCCCAGAAACTGTGACGCCATCGTTGCAAACCAAACAAGTAAGGTAAGCAGGACAACACTTTCTATGATCGAAAGCGCAGATATGCGCATTTTGCCCAGATTGAGTGCAGCTGAATCCAGGATTTCCCGAACGCGTGGGAGAATACCGAGGATATAAAGTGCTGCAACAAGCCAGGCGATTGTTGCTATAATCCGTGAGATGAAACGGTTTCTCACAAGTCGTGAAACAACGGAAATGATAAACCAGGTTATCGTCAGACTTGCCAGAATGCTCAAAAGGTAACTGTGACTAGGCCAAGTGACAGATCGCAGAACTACATAAGCAAGCCAAAGCTGAGCAGAAACGAACGCCCAGAATATTCTTCGGTGTAAGATGATTAGAAAACGCAGAAGCCCGCGCTGGTTTTTGATTTTTGATAACCATTTGTTAACTGGGGATTCTAATTTCGCGGTGATTACCCTTGCCGTAAACATCGCAAACAGCAATATGCCAATCTGTATCACGGTCCATTGATTGAATATTTGCGCTTGCGAGATTCCGAAGGATGACAGAAAGCTACGGATTTCTTCGATGACCGGCAATGACTGTTCTTGCTCCATGAACCTATTTTTAATGCAAAGCAGGAATAACGCAATTCAGATGAGTGATGAAATCACCAATCGTCACCAAAGCCTTAATTTATAGGGCGTTTAAAGCGATTATTTTTATTTTAATACCCAGAATAAGCATCTGTTAACCATGAGTTTTTACGTCATCCTAAGGATATAGCCATATCAATGTCTCAGATAAGATTTGGGGGCAATTCTTATGGTTAAAGCAGCGATGTTCGCTGTGTGGCTATTATTGGCCGCATTCGTGATAGTAATATCTACTCAGCCAGTTGGCGTTAACGCACAATTCATTTACGGATTGGCTGCGATAGCACTAATGCTTTGTATCCACCTCTTTAAGCTAAGAGGTCCGATGCGTCATATATTTATGGCGCTCGGTCTCACGATTGCATTCCGTTATATGTATTGGAGAGCAACAAGCACGTTGCCCGGTACAGATAACCTGACAAGTTTTATTCCTGGCATCCTTCTGTTCTTTGCCGAAATCTATTCAATTGGAATGTTGTTTATCAGTGCCGTTGTGAGTGCTGATCCGGTTAAACGCAAGGACGCACCACTCACAGGGCCACCTGGAGAATACCCAACAGTCGACATTTTTATTCCGACCTATAATGAAGATGACGAGATTTTGGGTACAACTTTGGGAGCAGCCAAAAACCTCGACTATCCGGCGGACAAAATAAACATTTTTCTGCTTGATGATGGTGGAACAGATCAAAAGTGTAATGATACAGATCCTGAAAAGCGGGCGGAAGCTCGCGAAAGGCGTGTCCGGCTTTCTGCATTTTGTGATGATATGGGCGTTCAATACGTTACCCGCGAGCGTAACGAAATGGCGAAGGCTGGCAATCTGAACAACGGTATGAAGTTCTCGGATGGTGACATTATTGTTGTCTTTGATGCTGATCATGCTCCGGTTCGTGAATTTCTACTGGAAACAGTTGGTCACATGCAAAAGGATAAAAATCTATTCCTTGTGCAAACACCCCACTTCTTCTTGAACCCTGATCCGGTAGAAAAGAACCTCAATACCTTCAACTACATGCCATCTGAGAATGAAATGTTTTATTCGGTCACCCAAAAGGGACTTGATAAATGGGATGCTTCATTCTTTTGCGGTTCGGCTGCGCTCCTAAGACGTGAAGCGTTGATGACAGTGGGTGGGTTTAAAGGTGTTTCGATCACTGAAGATTGCGAGACGGCTCTAGAATTGCATTCGCAAGGGTGGTCAAGCGCTTATGTTGATAAGCCAATGATCGCAGGGTTTCAGCCAGAGACAATGGCATCTTTTCTGATCCAACGTGCGCGTTGGTGTCAGGGAATGTTGCAGATCCTGATCTTGCGCGCGCCTTTCATGAAGAAGGGCCTTAATCCGATGCAGAAAATTGCTTATCTTTCAAGCATGTGCTTCTGGCTATTCCCGTTGTCACGCTTAGCATTCGTATTTGCGCCGGTACTTTACATCTTCCTGGATTTGGAAATCTACAACGCAAGTTTTCAGGAATTTATCGCCTATACATGTATTTTCATGGTGAGTTCAACCATCATGCAAAACTACTTTTATCACAAGGTGCGCTGGCCGTGGATTTCTGAAACTTACGAGTATATTCAAGCATTTACGTTAGCCAAGACAATCTTCAATACGATTAAGAGCCCTCGTAAGCCGACCTTTAAGGTTACGGATAAAGGCGCGTCACTGGAAGAAGATTTCTTTTCTGAATACGGATGGAACTACCTGTTTGCTCACGTAATTCTGACTTCAACGTTTCTGTACGGACTATATCGTCTACACCAGGAAAGTTTTGCCAATGAACTTCTGCTAGTTGTAACGTTCTGGGCCTTCTTCAATGTTGTCTTGAGTGGCCTGGCACTTGGCATTTGCGCAGAACGCCGCGAACGTCGTCGCCATTATCGTCTTGAATGTGACGCTAAAAATCTCCGTGGCAAGCTACAGATTGGCGATGATTGCTTTGATGTGAAAATTCGTGATCTGGCAATTGGTGGCCTATCGGTCGTTGGCAGTAGTGAAAAAATGGCACCAGACTACCGTGTTGGTACTGATGCGAAGCTGACACTTTTGAATGGCACGACAAACCGCGAAATCCATACATTTAATACCGGTATCCGTTGGGTGCGTGGGGATTCTGGTGAAGTAACCTTTGGCATGACATTTGAGAAAGCAACCGCTTTGGACCGACGTACTCAAGCCTATCTGATGTTCCCGAACCGCAAGAATATCGAGGCTATTCGGACGCGTCGAAAGCGTTCACGCGGAATTTTGCAGGGAACCGGTGTGATCATGGTCTGGTCCTTCTTTCAATCACTACGCGGGGTTAAAGCAGCTTTGAGAGACGTGGCACCAAGATTAGGTGGCAAATCTAAAGCAACCGAGAATACCGAAAAAGCACCTCAAACATAATATCAAGAGCAACACATTAATTCGAATATAAACAAAGATTTATGAAGCAAGAAATTAAAAAATATTCAATTTCGATGATCGCACTGGCTGCAATGATGCAACCGGTAGCGGCACAAGATACTATTGTGTCTGAGAACATTCTGAAAGTTCTTCGGGGTGACCCAATTTATTCACACACAGGGTTGCAATTTGATGATGTTTGGACCGGAAGCACGGAACAGGCAGTTTCGAAACGAAAGATTACCTATCTTCCCAAACTAGAGCGCCGGCCATTTTTACGCGGTGAGGTTGACCGCCTTGACTGGCCATTGAACCTGTCATTGGCGGACGCATCGCATCCGGTGAAAGTTCGAATTGCATTTATCAACTCAGTTGTCGTGATGCCGGAGGTTTCGGAGATCAGATTGCTTGTGAACAACAAGATTTATGATGCCAAACCAATTCGTAATCCGGACATGCCAGGTTTTCTTGAAGCAGAAATTCCCCCAAGCCTGCTGTCTGAAGGTCGAAATATAATAACTGTCACAACACGCCAAAGACATCGCGTTGACTGTTCATTGGACGCAACTCATGAGTTGTGGACCCGTATCGATATTCCACGTTCAACAATCGAATACGGTACCGGAAAGCAAGTTATTACAGGCCTTTACGATCTCAAAGGGTTGCCGAAGAATATTGATCAAAAGCAGGTAGTGAACCTGCTTCTGCCTGAAGGATCGGGCAATCATACAGCGGGGTCTTTTGCAAAGGATTATCTCGAACTCTTGCAGCGGGTCAGTATCGCTGGTGAATACAAAGACCTTGATGTACAACTGTATTCCGGTCCGCAAACCAGCGTGTCTGATGATGGTTTGGATGTCTTTGTCGGTAGCTACGGCCAACTTGTTGCCCACTCATATATTTCTGCACGTTATAGCCAGAGCGATCTACGCCATGCTCTTGAGAGTTCACCGGTAGATACAGTCATTGTAGGTTCGCTTGATGGTTCGCGTACTTTGTTGATTAAACTTCAGGAGTTGGCACAGTTGCCTGATGCTTTCTCCTTCCTGGAAGAAGTGAAACTCAACAAAATGCCGATACTGGAAGAAACTTCTATCAGTTTGCGCCAGCTTGGTTATGTCGAAGAGGAATTTACTGGCAGACGTTTTTCCACCAAAGTATCGTTAAATCTTCCAGCTGATTTTTATTCCGGGGATTATGATCACATCGATCTAAACCTCTTTGCCAGCTATACAGAAGGCTTGAAACCCGGACAGCGCCTATTGGTGGTGGTAAACGGCAAGAACACCGTAAGTATCCCGCTGAGCAAACGCAGCGGCGGCCTTATTCGCGGCAAGCAGCTTGAAATACCGCTTTCAGCATTTGTACCTGGCAAAAACTCGGTAGAATTAATCGCGCAACTTGAAACGCACGCGGATTTTGGCCACTGCCTGGACACGCAACAACGGCGGGATGTTCCGCGGTTATTCCTGTCAGGCGATACTTATTTTGAAATCCCGAAATTTGCACATGTTGGCCAGTTTCCGAATGTTCACAACACGCTCGAAACCGGATTTCCCTATCGTTCAAAAGATCGTCGTGGCCCTCTCTGGGTAACCCTTGGCAGCAACACGCTGAAAGATCTTGAGATCGCCGGCGAGTTTATTTCCAGGATGTCTGTAAATGCAGGTGAAGTAATTCCGATTGAGACATCTCAAACAGAAAGCGCCAGCCTTACAGAAGTGTCTAAAAACCGTTTGATTGTCAGCTCTTATGCTTCCTTACCGGACACATATAACCCTGACAATCAATTGGTAAACTTGGCTGAGTTGGACAACAATTGGCGGTCGTTTGAACTCAACAATCGTTATGATCCCATTATGACAGCTTCGATCCCCCGGTTTGACTTTACAAGTCAACACCTGGCTTCTCAGCAACAAACGCAGAGTAATGGAAACTATGTCCAGGTGGCGATGGCTGAAAATGCTTTTTCACCGATGTCAGAGCCTGCTGCGGCAAATGCCAATAGTCTACGTAATCGGCTTAACAACAATGTGAGCCGGGATGGTGGTTTTGGATTTTCGTTTGATCTGGGACGGCACATCTCCAACTTCATTGAGCCGGTAACATCGATCATTGTTAGCAACTTCGAAAAGGTTCGCTCTGACGCAATAACATTGCCTGATTATACCGCTGCGATTGTGTCTCAATCGCTCAACGGAGACGTTGTAACAACCCTAATCAGTTATGGAGATGCAGAAAGCGCCGATGGCGTTCTGATGCCAATGATTGAAAAGGCAAGTGCAAGCAAATCTGTCGATCCAATTCATACTATAGGTGTTGATACCAGCTTGAGCAACGTGGCAAACCTTCCGGTTTCAAAGCAAGTGTTTCTGCACGATGGCCAGACCAATTTTGCAAACAAACGTTTGGTGATGGCTGGTTGGTTGTCACAGAACCCTTTGGTTTACGGTTTTGCAATCCTGTTCGCACTATTGAGTTGGGGTATTGCCTCCCATTTAATACTGCAAAGAACAGAAAGACATGTGGGCTCGGATTTTGAACATGATTATTGATAGGTTTGTAAAAATACTCTCACGTTCCATGATTGCGATCAGCATTTTTACAGCTGTTGCAACAACGCATGCATATTCTCAAACCATGCATCAGTCTTTGGCTGGCAATGCTCTGTGGGCTACATACAAGTCTCGTTTCGTATCTGAGCGCGGTGCGGTAGTTGATAATGTCAACAACGGAATATCCCATAGCGAAAGCCAAGGATACGGAATGCTCCTTGCTCTTGCTGCCAATGACAAGGAAGCATTCGCTCGTATTTATCGGTTTGCGCAATCGGAACTTTCAAGACGCGGCGATGCATTGTTTGCTTGGCGCTACGATCCGTCGAAAGATAATGCGGTATCTGACACTAACAATGCTAGTGATGGCGACTTGTTAATTGCCTGGGCGTTGTTGGAAGCCGCCGCAATTGGCTGGAACCAGTCTTATGAAAAGTCTGGCATGGCAATTCTCAATGACCTGAAAACTCAAATAAAGTCCTTTGCGAGCCTAGGGCTTGTCCTAAGCCCTGGAGAGAAAGGTTTTGAGAACGAAGATGGCACACTTGTAATCAATCCGTCCTACTGGATTTACCCGGCATTTGAACGCCTGGCAGTGCTAACGGAAAATCGGGATTGGCTTCGCCTTTCCCATACGGGCGAACATATTGTTGCGCAGTTTCTTGCAAAGCCAAAGCAACTCATACCAGATTGGGCAAGTGTGACGGCAAAGTCTACCAATGTTAAATTTGCTGAAGGCAAATCTTCGGTCTTTGGATACGAATCTATTCGGGTGCCGCTTTATCTCATGATGGCAGGCAAGACCGACAAGGAACAGGCATTTGAAATTCTAAATCGCGCTGCCGGAAATAGCTCCGGTAAAATTTCTCGCCTAAATGCTGAAAGCGGTAAACCTGAGGGTGTCTTCAATGACCATGGCTATACCGCAATCTTGCAACTGGCTGCTTGCCTGAAGGACGGAACGCCAATTCATTCAGAATACGCAACCCGTCTTGATACAAATTATTACCCGGCGACACTGCAATTGTTGGCGCTTGCAACCGCAAATCGGAGTAACAAAAAATGTCTGTAAAACATTTACTGTTAGCTCTTTCTGCGACTGCTTGTTCGTGTATGCCCGGCTACGGTCAAACCGTCATTTATCCGCAAGGATCCAATCAGGCTATCAGGCTGCCTGCCGTAAATGAACAGAATTCGGTACGGCCAGCTATATCTGCTCAGGGGGTAATGCTCCCCGCTGTCAACAGCAATGGCATTTTATTGCCACCGGTTACGGAGAACGGAGTAACGCTCCCATTGGTTTCTCCGGTAAGTTTGCCTTCTGGTGAGCTAGCCAATGTGCCGGATATAAAAGCGCTGCGCTATTTTGCTCAAAACCGTCAGACGGCAAGGTTTGAGGCTGAACTTGCGCGCTTGCAGAAAATGTATCCCGGATTTCAATTGCCGGTAAATTTCAATAATCCTGATATCGAGACAAATCAGGTATTTTGGGATCTGTTTGGAACTGGAGAGTTTGATGAGCTGGAAAAGCTCCTCGAGGAACGTCGAAGAGTTGATCCGTACTGGTCACCTGACCCGGAACTGCTCCGTAAGCTTGGTTTTGCAAAAAATCGCGGCCGTTTGTTTGATGCGTTCACGACAAGTGATTATAAAAAGGTGATTGAAATCGCCAATGCCAATCCGGAATTGGTGAGCAATAATGATCCTGAGTTCATTTGGGCACTGGGCACGGCTCTGGCATTAAGTGGTGATATAAATACGGCGATTGAAACCTTTGAATATGCACTGAACGGGAACGACGACACGGAAGTTCATGCAGTTATCGCTCAGAAGGCTGCACGATACATGCCTGTATCTGACGCAGCTTTTGTTCTTAATCTGACAGGTCTTACCCAACTTGATGCGGCCAGCAAACAACGTATCGCTATTGGATTTGCGCGCGGACTTGTAATTCGAAGTAATGAGTTTGGCGTCGACATGCCAGAAAACTACATTGATCAGATCGAAGAATTTGGCCGTTATGCTGACAAGAATGACCGGTTCAAAGACCTTCAAATCCTTGCTTGGGCGTATTACTTGCATAAAAACTATGAGCGCTCATTATATTGGTTCTCAGCACTGCCGGAAACAGAAGAATTCGCAAAACCGATTGAAGGAATTATACTGTCTCTTAAGCATATGGAACGCTTTGATGAAGCGCGTGAAAAAGCGGAAAAATGGCGTCATCTTTCACCTGAGATTGCAGGATTATATCTTAACCTTTCAGCACCTTCATTGCTTTCCAAAAAGGTACAAAAACTTAGACCAGAGTTTTTGAGTGAATTCGCAAGAATCACAAAAAATCTGGAATCCGGCGAAGGTGCAGAAGCATTAGGTTGGTATGCGTTCAATGTAAATCAGACGCTTACAGCCGACGCGTGGTTTGACAAAGCTCTAGCATGGCGCCCGACAGAAACAGCTGCATTCGGTAAAACACTGACCGCTGCCCAAAGACGGGACAAAGATGCTTTCGATGCACTCAAAGCGCAATATGCACAAGAGTATCCATCTATTGCTGAGTTGGAATACTGGAAAACATATACCGGCAAGAAATGGTCTCCATCGCGCAATCAGACGCTTTCTTCTTCAATGGCGCGGGCCAATGACAAACGTCAGTATGGAAAATGTGTAAGCATCAGCGATAAACTGATCCGCCTTGGTAAAGCTACTGCAAATGATTATCAGGTGAGAGGTTGGTGTCTAATGCAGCTAAACCGCCCATCTGAAGCGCAACAGGCTTTTGCAAAATCACTTTCATCTTCAAAAGGATTGACCAAGGCAGTTAAGCGTAATTCTACATATGGATACTCACTGACTGCGCTGCAAAACGGCGATACGGATTCTGCTTTGCAGATTGCAAACAGTAATGCTCTGAGCGCAAAAGACAAACGTAGTCTGAAAATTGATTTGCTTGCCAAAAGAGTGGTTACCGCATTTAGAAACCGCGATTATCACACATCAATTCGTTTGATGAATCAGCGTCGTCAACTTACAGCTGAACCGCGCTACATGACGGAGCTGCGCGGTTGGTCCTATTTTAAACTGCGCAAATATAAAGCCTCACTGCAAGTATTCAAAGCACTCGATAACATCCTCTCGACGACAAAAACCCGGGAAGCTGTTCGTATTGCTGGTGAGAAAGTCCATCGCTATTTGGAGCTGAACTAACATGGTTGCTTTTGCTAAAATGACATCTGTATTGTTGATGGCTACCGCAATTGCCGGTTGTTCAACCAGTGATGGAACTCAGGGATTTGGGGCTCAAGGTGAATATATCGTAGATTACGATGTTGAACGCTCCATGCCAATCGACCAAGCATTTGTGAAACTTCCTGCTGCATTCACCAGTATATTAGCTGTCAACGAACGTATTTATCGAAACGGCCTTCGCCAACGTATCATTCACGAAGGCAACAATGCCGTACGCGGCGAAAATTTCGTCGAAGTCAGACTGGTTGGAAAAAACGTAATTCACAGCGTCGATGAAAAAATCGAAACACTGGACCTTAGAGAACAAAGCTTGCTGAAAGAATATCGCAAACATTTTCCAGGTCATAAATTTCGTGTGGATTTGAAAGCCAAGTCAAACCGTTACGGCGGTTACGGCTCTGCTTATGTTAAGAAGCATTCAAATATCGGATGTATTTTTGCATGGCAGGTACTTGAACCAAAAAGTAATCTAGGAAAACCGACAGGTGTGATTGCCATGCTTAAGTCGGGACGTAGGGAAGCGTCAAATGGTGTGTTGTCATACCTGGTGCGCCATTGTGCACCAGGTATGAACCAACAGATTGGCCATGCATTCATGCAGGCTATCAGAATACATGTGCAACCTGGTGCGCTGAATGAGCGCCGACAAACCATATGGCAATCGCCGGTCGCCAATTTCCCAGATGAGGGTTACGTGGATCCGTTCGCCCAATCGATTCAGTACGGTGGCTACAGCAGAACAGTGGATGATTCTGAATACGCTGTCATTGGCGAAGACTATGGCACGATTGTTGGTGGGCCAGCGACGGTTCCGAAAGTAACCACACGTCCTCAGGTAAATACACAACCTGTTGAATTGCCCAAACCCAAAGTGAAAAAACCGGCACCAACAATAGTTGCACCCGTGCCGACACCAAATAAAGTCGTGAAGAAAACGGTTAAGGAAGTCACCAAGAAGGCTAATACGACTGTTCAACACTCGGCAGTAATTCAGGTCAATGGCAAGGAGTTCCCGGCAGTACCGTTGCCCGACTAGGCTCAGGGTTGTGACTTTTACGAACTTGCCAAACATCATTGTAATGCTACTAACTAGGATGTGAGTAATTTACGCTTATCAAAATCAATTGAAGCCCAGCACAAGTCCAAGTATTCCCAATCAATTGCAAGATGGTCTAAATCGGTTGGTACAATCGATTTATCCGCAACATGATTGTTATGCGATAACTGCTCGGATACTGGAAACTTACTGGCCAGATGAAACAATGCCTGTTGAGCTTGGGCGTACTCCTGAGACCTGTCTTTGGGATGAAAGCGATGCCTATGTCATCACATACGGCAATTCCATATTGGATGGCACCTTTAAGCCGCTCGATCTTCTATACAGCTTTTTGCATGAACATCTAAAGGGCGTCATAAGCGGCGTTCATATTCTACCCTATTTTCCATTCACCTCCGATGATGGGTTTGCAGTAGTTGACTTCCGCGAAGTTAATAGCGGTTTGGGCGCTTGGGAAGATATCGGACGCATAGCGGATGATTTTCGGTTGATGTCCGATTTGGTAATCAACCACTGTTCAAGTCAGAGTTTCTATTTCAACAAATTCCTGCAGGGTCATGAACCCTATAATAAGTTTTTCTTTGAAGCCGGTTCAGAAGAAGACGTGTCAATGGTGGTTCGCCCCCGGGCCCATCCATTGCTACGAAAGGTTGATACCTCCAGTGGCGAGAAACATGTCTGGTGTACTTTTAGTCATGACCAGATTGATTTTGACTTTTCGAACCCGGAAGTTCTGATCGAATTTTTGTCAGTGCTGCGCTTTCACATTGACCGTGGTGTGCGGACCATCCGGCTGGATGCCGTGGCGTTTCTTTGGAAAGAGCTCGGTACGTCATGTATTCATCTGCGCCAAACACACGAAATAATACGCCTACTTCGACTTCTTGCTGATTTCAGCGAGGAAGAAGTTATCCTGATAACTGAAACAAATGTGCCTAATGCAGAAAATCTTAGTTACTTCGGGAACCAGAATGAGGCGCATGCCGTGTACAATTTCTCGCTTCCTCCATTACTGCTTCATGCACTTTTCAACGGTACTTCGGAACATCTGAATGCCTGGGCGCAAACCATGCCGCAGGCGCAACCTGGATGTTTCTATTTCAACTTTACCGCTTCTCATGATGGGATTGGATTGCGACCGGCAGAAGGTCTTCTGGCGGAAGAAGAAATCCAGGGCATGATTGATACCGTAAAAGATCATGGCGGTTTGGTTAGTATGCGTGAAAGTGCAGGGGGTGAACAACGACCCTATGAAATGAACATCACTTTGTTTGACGCACTCAAGGGTACCAATGAAGGTCTGGATAATTGGCAGGTCGAACGCTTCTTGTGCAGTCAGATATTAGCAATGGGTCTGGAAGGTATTCCTGCATTTTACATCCATTCGCTTCTGGCAACCCCAAATGATCATGCAGGTGTTGAACGCACCAATCACAATCGAACGATCAATCGGCACCGTTGGAACCTGGTTGAATTGCTGGAGAACCTGAAAGCAGACGGTTCACCCCAGAAACGTGTTTTTGATGCACTCAAATGGATTATCAAGCTTAGGACACAGCAAAAGGCGTTTCATCCCAACGGCGGACAATCTATTCTGCAACTGGGTCACGCTTTTTTTGGATTTAAACGGGGAAGTATTGATCAGGCCCAGACCATTTATGCAGTTCATAACATGACTTCAGAGAATAAAGAGTTTCCGGTTATCGATCTTGATATGGCAGAAGAAGAAGCCTGGCATGACTTGCTGTCTGGTGAGCAAATTCAGCCAGGTTCTGAAGCGCTTACTTTTTCCCCATACCAATGTCGCTGGATAACCAATCAAAGATGACATCAACTTCCGGAAAGAAGCTAGTAATCTTTACGGACCTGGATGGCACATTGTTGGATCATGATACTTATTCTTATAAAGCAGCGATGCCGGCAATTGAAAGGTTACGTCAGCAGTCGATACCGCTGATACTAACCTCCAGTAAGACAGCTGCTGAAATCGAGCCGTTGCGTGAGCAACTCCAACTGTCTGCATTTCCGGCAATTGTGGAAAACGGCGCTGGTATTCTTTCTCAATTTGAAGAACCCGCCAGCAATGACGCAGAATACCAGGCGTTATTGATCGAAATCAAACGACTTGGCTACGATCAATGGCAAGGATTTGCAGACTGGAGCGTCGAAGAGGTTTCCAAATTGACCGGTTTATCAAAAACCGGTGCGGAACTTGCAAAAAACCGTTGGTATTCCGAGCCTGGGAAGTGGTTGGGATCGCAAGCAGACTTCAACAATTTTATCAGTGCGTTGGATAAAAAGGGTATTGCTGCCAACCAGGGAGGGCGTTTTTGGGCCCTGTCCTATGGCGGGTCAAAAGAATTAGCTTTGGATAAAGTCAAAAATCTGCTGACTTCACAACTTGGGCCAGTTTTTACGATTGCACTTGGGGACGGAGCAAACGATATTGGGATGATAAGAAAAGCAGATATGGGAATCGTTATTCCCAACCCACATCACGAGGGGATCAGATCTTTGCCCGAAGAGAAGAATGGAAATGTACGTAGAGCGGTTTCAGTTGGCCCTGTGGGATGGAACGAAGAAATACTAAAAGTTCTTGACCGGCACGGCAGCACCAATGGCTGACTTTCATCAGAATGGTTGCGTCACCACACTGCATAATCTAACAAAGGCCCCACTGGATCAGTTAGAGCAACAAATCCGGTCGTTCGCGACAACCCGGAAAATTACGCTGATTTTACCTTCTCTGTTTTCAGAATTGGAAACCCCCGCCCTTTCAGGGATACTCGATGAGCTAGCCGGTGCCGACTATATCAACCATATCGTAATCGGTCTCGACAGGGCGAATGAAGAACAGTTCAACTATGCAAAAAAGTTCTTCTCCCGCCTGCCTCAGCAGCACAGTATTTTATGGAATGATGGACCGCGACTAAAGGCTTTGCATAATAGGCTTGAAGCTGCCGGCCTTGCACCAAAAGAGCCGGGAAAAGGGCGAAACGTTTGGTACTGCATCGGCTATGCACTTGCCTGCCAAGATTCAGATGTAGTTGCATTGCATGATTGTGATATCACTACCTATTCACGGGAAATGCTGGTGCGACTGATTTTTCCAGTTTCAAATCCGAATTTCCCCTACCAGTTCTGCAAGGGGTACTATCCGCGTATTGCAAGCGGTAAATTAAATGGTCGTGTTTGCCGGCTTTTGGTTTCACCACTTTTGATGGCGCTTCAAAAGACTTGCGGCCACAATGATTATATCGAATATTTGCAAGGGTTCAGGTATCCCTTGGCTGGTGAATTTGCGATGAGAACCAGCATTCTTCCCGATATTAGAATACCTTCTGATTGGGGACTGGAGATTGGTGTTCTCTCAGAAGTCTGGCGAAACCTTTCTTCGCGTTCAGTCTGCCAGGTTGATATTGCTGATGCATACGATCACAAGCATCAGAGCCTTTCAAAGGGAGACGCCAAAAAAGGCTTGTCGAGAATGTCTACCGATATTTCAAAGGCCCTGTTCCGTAAACTTGCAACCGACGGTGTTATTTTCAATCTTGAAACATTCCGCACAATCAAGGCGACGTATTATCGATTGGCGCTTGATCTCATTGAGATGTACCACAATGATGCCCAGATGAACGGACTATCCACAGACCGCCACCAGGAAGAAGAGGCTGTAGAACTTTTTGCCGCTAATATTGTTGAAGCCGGTCAGAAGTTCTTGGACAATCCGATGGAAACACCTTTCATTCCAAATTGGAGCCGCATTCAGTCTGCTGAACCTGATATGCTTAGGGAAATGCAGGAGGCCGTATCCGCGGACGCTGGCTAAGCAGGAGAGCAATTTGCCTGTACTCTTGTATGATGTGACATTTACGTTAATGTAAGCGTATGCAGAGTAATGCGCGTAATTTCGATGAGATGTATGGCCGTGGCGAAACAGCCCGTCTACCGTATGCTGAATATGACGCATGGATAAATTCCGAAGACAAACAATGGTTAGAAAAAAAATCTAAGGAAGCAGAGCTTTTCTTTCGCAAGACCGG
>JBCCBE010000016.1:0-47578 GCA_039814425.1 Pseudomonadota bacterium | reverse complement strand
GGCTTGGCGGTGTAATGCAGGGCGATTTTGGCCAGTCGTTTTCGGGACGTGCCTCATCTGGCGTTGATCGGTCGAGATCAGTTGTTGAACTGGTGGCACCTCGACTGTGGAACACACTGTTTCTGGCAACAATGACAGCGTTAATAGCCGTACCTCTTTCCCTTGCTTTGGGAATTACCGCTGCGCTTTATCGCAACTCGATTTATGATCGATCTGTGAACGCCGCCACCCTTACAACGATATCCTTTCCGGATTTCTTTGTCGCTTACGTGCTGGTTCTATTTTTCGCAATTTTGTTTCCAATTTTTCCAGCTATTGCGAACATTAGCGAAGATACTCCCTTTTGGGAGCGAGTTTACAGATCTGCGCTTCCGGCTATGACGCTCACGCTTGTAATTGTCGCACACATGATGCGCATGACCAGGGCCGCTATTATCAATCTTTTGGCAAGTCCTTACATTGAGATGGCACGGCTAAAAGGGGTTTCGGGTCGAGACGTTATCATCAAGCATGCCCTTCCAAATGCATGGGCGCCAATTGCAACAGTTATTGCTTTTAACCTGGCGTTTCTGGTTGTCGGTGTTGTGGTTGTTGAAGTTGTGTTTGTCTATCCTGGCATTGGGCAATTGATGGTTGATGCGGTAACAACCCGTGACATACCGGTCGTACAGGCCTGCGCGCTTGTATTTGCTGCCACCTATATCATCCTGAATTTGATCGCAGATATTATTGGTATCGCGACTAACCCGAGGCTTTTGCATCCAAGATGAGTGATACAAATTCTACCGAAGAATATTCAGCCGCCGCCGAAGTTGGAATGGTGCGCCAGCGCCGCACTTTTCTTCAGCGAGCATGGATCGAATTAAAAAAGGCGCCCATAACTGCCTGGTTTGGGATGATTGTTGTCATCTTCTATGTGGTAATGGTTTTGTTTGCGCCAATTATTGCACCGCACGGCGAAGCAGAAGTTTTCTCACAATCCTATGCGCCCTGGGGTGGGGAACATCTACTGGGAACAGATCAGATCGGTCGGGATATTTATTCGCGATTGATCTATGGCGGTCGAAACACGGTGGGGATTGCTTTTCTCACCACCTTGCTGGCTTTTTCAATCGGCGGTGCACTAGGTCTAATTGCAGCAATCGACAGAAAGTGGCTTGATCAGGGCATAAGTCGGATTGTCGATGTATTGATGGCAATACCGAGCCTTATCTTTGCATTGGTTGTTTTGGCCATCCTGGATAAGACCACGTTCAATCTGGTCCTTGTGATTGCGGTGCTTGATTCTACCCGGGTGTTTCGCCTTACCCGCGCAGTTGCGCTAAACGTGGTCGTAATGGACTATGTCGAAGCTGCCCGTTTACGCGGAGAGGGTCTTGGTTGGGTAATGCGCCGCGAAATCCTCCCAAATATCATGCCGCCTTTGGTGGCTGAATTTGGCCTGCGGTTCTGCTTCGTGTTCCTGACAATCGCGGCACTTTCATTCCTTGGCTTTGGTATTCAGCCTCCGCTTGCGGACTGGGGTTCCATGGTACGGGAAAATGGCAGCCTTATTCAGTTTGCACAGTTCGATCTGACCGCAGGCATGACACCGTTGATCCCGGCAGCTGCGATTGCACTTTTGACAATTGCAGTGAATTTCATAGTGGATTGGTTCCTACACAAGACAAGTGGTCTTAAAGACGAGCATTAATCATGGTTAAGAAAAGTAAGAAATCTCGCAAGGGCGATATCCTTCTGGAAATGAAAGACATCGTTATCGACGGTTACAGCGATGAACGTTGGCATGAAATCGTCAAGGGTGTGGACCTTACGTTGAAACGCGGAGAAGTTATGGGCCTGATTGGTGAATCAGGCGCGGGTAAATCCACCCTCGGGCTTGCAGCCATGGGCTTTGCCAGACCTGGATGTCGACTAACCAGTGGGTCGATTATGTTTGACGGCATGGATTTAATGGCGATGCCGGAAAAACAAAAGCGCCAGCTCTGGGGATCACGCATAGCCTATGTGGCCCAATCTGCGGCGGCTTCCTTTAATCCTGCCCATAAATTGATTGATCAGACAGTTGAGGCAACCGTCGGACATAATATTAAGGCCGAAAGTGACGCCCGAGACGATGCGGTGAAGCTCTATTATGATCTGCAATTGCCAGATCCCGATACAATCGGTAACCGCTATCCGCACCAAGTCTCCGGTGGTCAATTGCAGCGGATGATGACAGCAATGGCAATGTCACCGCGTCCAGATTTGATCATCTTTGATGAACCAACGACCGCATTGGATGTTACCACACAAGTGGAAGTACTTATTGCGATGCGCGATATTGTCGAGCAATTTGATACCGCTGCAATTTATATCACGCATGACTTATCAGTGGTCGCGCAGATGGCGGATTTCATCAAAGTGCTTCGTTACGGCGAAGAGGTGGAAGAAGCTGAAACCAGGAAAATGCTTTCAGCACCGGAACAACAATATACCAAATCTCTTTGGTCAGTACGATCGCTTGAAAAGGAAGAATCTCGAAGCGATGATATTGTCATCAGCATCAAGGGTGTAGATGCCGCTTATGGCAATACGGTAAAAGTTCTGCATGATGTAAACATCGATGTTCCGCGCGGAAGTACGGTTGCAGTTGTTGGTGAATCAGGTTCCGGTAAATCCACAACAGCGCGTGTTATTACTGGTTTGTTGCCGCCGATAAAGGGTGATGTTCAATTCAATGGTGAGGCACTGCCGCGCCAATTGAAGGAACGTAGTAAGGATCAATTGCGCCGGATTCAGATGATCTACCAGATGGCGGATACAGCGATGAATCCGCGTCACACGGTCGAAGAAATTATTGGCCGCCCGCTGACGTTCTATCAAGGGCTAACCGGCAAAAAACGTGCAGACCGGGTTAGCGAACTTCTAAATCTCATTGAGCTTGATGACAGTTTCCTTGATCGTCTGCCGAATGAAATGTCCGGTGGCCAAAAACAACGCGTCTGTATTGCGCGCGCTCTTGCCGCCGATCCAGAGGTGATCATCTGTGATGAGGTAACGTCCGCACTTGATCAGATTGTGCAGGAGGGGATTTTGCAGCTCCTCATGCGATTGCAGAAAGAACTCGGCATCACCTATCTGTTCATTACCCATGATATTGCAACGGTCCGCGCAATCTCCGATGAGATCGTCGTGATGTTCCAGGGGCGGGTGGTTGAACAGGGCCTTAAAAGTGAAATTCTGTCACCGCCTTATCCAGATTACACGCAGCTGTTGCTATCATCTGTGCCAGAAATGGATCCCGATTGGTTGACTAATCTTCAAAAAGAACGGGCAGCAGGTTAAGTCTGGCGTCGTATACGACATCTGCTCCGTTTTGGAATAGATCAGTTGGAAGAAAAATATCTTCACTTGCTGGATCAAGAAGTCCTGACGTTTATCCAGGAAACCGAAACGTTTTATCCCGCCGATGCAATTCACGCGTCGATTGACGAGCAGCGAGAATATTACGATGCCCTGTGCAAAGCTTATGATACAGGATACCCGACCGGGGTTCAGGCAAGCGATGAAATTCTTTCAATCAATGCATCATTGATTACTGTTCGCAATTATAATTTTCAGAGTGAATTGCCGAAGGCGCATGTTTTGTTTTTCCACGGTGGCGGTTTTGTGGTCGGTGGTCTTGAAAGTCATGACAGTATTTGTGCTGAGTTTTGTGCTGGAACGAAATGTTCTGTGACATCGGTAGATTACCGTCTAGCACCAGAGCATCCTCACCCTGCTTCCTTTGATGATTGCTTGGCAGTGTACAGGCACCTTTCTGATAGAACAGAAATACCAATCATTGTTGTGGGAGACAGTGCCGGCGGAAATCTTGCCGCGGCCGTATCACACGCGGTTCGTGGGAAAGTCCGATCACCGCAAGGACAGGTTCTCATCTATCCCGCTCTTAGGGGAGATTTGAATAAAGGGTCTTATGTGGAACATGCAAATGCGCCATTGCTGACGACTCAGGATATAAATTTCTATGATCAGATCAGAGCTGGCAATGCGGCGATGGACAGTGATGTCATCGCCCATCCTCTTGCAGACCAAGATTTTTCAAACCTGCCTGAAACCATAATCTTCACAGCGCAGTGTGATCCCCTGTGCGATGATGGGCGTGATTATTGCGATGCTATAAACAGAGCAGGCGGAAATGCGACCTGGTTGTGCGAAGATGGGCTGGTGCATGGTTATTTGCGCGCCAGGACAACAAGCAAGGTCGCCAAAGCAAGTTTTGGTCGCATCGTGAGTGCAATTAATACACTGGCAAGGGCCGTTTGAATTCTGAATTAAACCAGTTTGCGCTCAACCGTATCACGATGTTCCTTTTCAAAGAATAATGCGTCGTTTAACCAGCATCGCAAATGGGCGGTAAAATAAAAGTTTTCCTTGTCGCTCCACATTTTCGAACTGGACTCAGTTCGCCACATCGCGTCATCCCGCCCGCCGGTCTGTTCCCACTTAATTTCGCAAAGTGCGGAATTTGGATCATTGGGATGGATAGACCAACGCTCCTTGGTCCAGCTGCCAGAAATCAGACCGTGAGCTAAATCCCTGTCTTCCCCGTTGTCGCAATTAATTTCAGTAACGGTTTCTCCGGTTTCCGGGTCGCTGAAAATATTCCGGTTGTGGCTTGCAGGGCGCAAGATTTCACGATCCCATGCTGGCGAACCTTCCGGTTCTTGAAACTGCCATTCATCCCCGTCCGCGGTAGGGCGCACTGGTATCTCCACCGAGCCACTGTAAATTGTAACCTCACACGGCTCCGGCGACGGCCAGATCAACGGCCAGTAGGCATTTGAAACTGCTACCCTCAGTCTGTGCCCTTGCGGTACCCGATAGGCGATTTGGTCTAAAGCAAATTCTACCTCAACTGCCTCACCAGGCTTTAGCGCTTGTGGGGTTTCATGCGACTTGAAATGAGTAAGGTTTAAAACCCCATAGGTAATGAAAGCTGAAGTGCCATCCGGGCGCAGGTCGCATAACCGCACACATATATGTCCGGTCGTAGTCGAACTGGTAAGCTTTAGAAGAACTCTTGGCGCACCAACAATATCGGTTGGCTCTTCGAGCGGTTTTCCGTCAAAGCACAATGACATTTTATCATCCGCACTTTGTTCGTCCGGAAATTCATCGGAAAAGGCAAACGGAAAATATTCACCACCAGCGCTACCGCAATCTTGTGGCGAAGCAATGGATTTGTCTATCGACTCTGGTGCATCGCTTAGTCCATCATTGGAAAGGTTCAATCGCTTACCCTTTATATCTGGTGATGGCCATTTCTGTTCAGCAATCCACCGGCCAGGGCGTTTATCCCACCAACGCTTCGGCGGCAGGGAATCCATTAAAAGGGTGCGATAATCGGGGTCATCCTCAACACCGGTTTCAATATCCTTTAGCCAACGATCCCACCAACGCTTAGCCTCTTGTAAAAATCCGATAGCCGGTTGCGGACCCGCATAGTGCGGATATTTGTGAATCCACGGACCAATGATGCCTTTAACCGGCGCGTCAAGATTTTCTACAAGATGGGAAATGGTATTGCGATAGCCATCATGCCATCCGCCGATCGATAAAACCGCCGCCTTGATAGAGGAATAATCTTCGCATACCGATCCGTGTTTCCAAAATGCATCGCGATGTTGATGCCGATGCCATTCGCCCCAGTGAAATGGCAAATGGTCGAGGCGATGTTTCCAGATATCCAGCCAATTTGCACTGCCTACAAGTTCTGGGTCAGGTGGCCTTGATGAATAGGACATCATCTGTGAAGACCAGCCGAAGTTCTCGCCCAAGAGGCAGCCGCCTTTATAGTGAATGTCATCGGCGTAACGGTCCACGGTGGAACACAAAGTTATCACCGCTTTCAGGGCCGGGGGATTGAGAGCGGCAACCTGAAGGCCATTAAATCCGCCCCATGATATGCCCATCATGCCAACTTTGCCATTGCACCAGGACTGTTTCGAAAGCCATTCGATTATGCAGCAGCCATCTTCTAATTCCTGTACTGTATATTCATCGCTCATGAGACCTTCAGAATCACCATTGCCACGAATATCAACCCGAATACTTGCAAAGCCATTTCCAGCAAACCACGGATGGGTAATCTCATCACGCACAATAGTTCCGTCGCGTTTGCGGTAGGGGATGTATTCAAGGATTGCCGGAACGGGATCGTGTTCTGCATCTTCCGGCATCCACACCCGTGCAGAAAGATTAATGCCGTCTGGCATTGGAATAAGCATGTGTGGATTTTCAATAATCTGTCTGGGAAATTTATTGATATGTTTCATGAAGTCGGACCTGAACCTGAGCCTTTGTTCTTCACCGTGGCATGAAGTTATTGTTTGTCAACGGCATTGTCTAATTCTCTTTGAATCGACAGTTTCTCGTAATTCGTTTTCTCCCGCGTTGGTGGGCGAACAAAATTAATTCTACTTTACCGCTAAGATTCAGTCGTTTAGGCCGGTTACACTAAAGTCCTATGGAAAGCTTTGCTCAAGTAAGGTTGTTTTATAGGGCTAGCTATTAGCTATTACGTGAATCGCATTCGCGATGAATGCGTTACTTGGGAGGATATTGATGTCAAAATTTGAATTCACTCGTCGTGGATTGCTGAAAACAGGTGCCGTAGCCGGCGCTGGCCTTGCAATGCCTACGATCTTAACTAACTCAGCCAACGCTTACATGAATGAACCAAAAGGTGGTTCTGTAACGCTTGGCTTCAACGTGCCACAATCCGGTCCATATGCCGATGAAGGTGCTGATGAACTGCGTGCATACGAACTTGCTGTTGAGCATCTCAACGGTGGTGGCGATGGCGGTATGATGAGTACGTTCTCATCAAAAGAGCTTAAGGGTAATGGTATCCTTGGCAAGAAAGTTGAATTTGTAACTGGTGATACTCAGACAAAAGCGGACGCAGCACGAGCATCTGCAAAGTCCATGATCGAAAAAGATGGTGCGATCATGATTACTGGCGGTTCATCTTCTGGTGTTGCTGTTGCTGTGCAGGCGCTTTGTCAGGAAGCAGGCGTAATCTTCATGGCTGGTCTTACTCACTCAAACGATACGACCGGTAAGGACAAGAAAGCTAACGGTTTCCGTCACTTCTTTAACTCTTACATGTCAGGTGCTGCCCTAGCTCCAGTGCTAGCAAATGCTTACGGTAAGGATCGTAAGGCTTATCACCTTACTGCAGACTATAACTGGGGTTATACAACTGAAGAAGCAGTGAAGGATTCAACCGAAGCTATCGGTTGGGAAACGGTCAATGCTGTGAAGACACCACTGACACAGACAGACTTTTCTTCTTATATTGCTCCTGTGCTTCAGTCTGGTGCTGACGTTTTGGTTCTGAACCACTACGGCGGTAATATGGTGAACTCGCTGACAAATGCGGTTCAGTTTGGTTTGCGCGATAAAGAGGTTAACGGTAAAAACTTTGAAATCGTTGTTCCGCTTTATTCACGCCTAATGGCTCGTGGTGCTGGTGAAAACGTTAAAGGCATCTATGGTTCAACCAACTGGCATTGGTCACTTTCTGACGAAGGCACAAAAGCATTCGTTAAGTCATTTGGTGAAAAGTATGGCTTCCCGCCATCACAGGCTGCTCACACTGTCTACTGTCAGACGCTACTTTATGCGGATGCTGCAGAACGTGCAGGTACATTCAATCCTTGCGGTATTGTTGAAGCGCTTGAAGGCTTTGAATTCGACGGTCTGGGCAATGGTAAGACATTGTACCGCGCTGCGGATCACCAGTGCTTCAAAGACGTGCTTGTTGTGAAGGGTAAAGAAAACCCGACCTCTGAGTTTGACATTCTTGAAGTTGTTGAGGTCACGCCAGTTGAACAGGTTACTTATGAGCCAAATATCCCACAAATGGGTGGCGCAGAAGCAACGCTTGGTCAATGTAACCCAGGTACTTAATCTGGTAGTTATCCAGAATTGGGGGAGGGGTTAATGACCCCTCCTTTCTTTATCGAGCTTTCCGCTCGTTTCTGTTATTAACAGAACCAGTCAATTTATATTTACGGTTAAGGTGCTGAAATGGAAGCTATTATCCTCCAGATTCTCAACGGTTTGGACAAGGGTTCTGCCTATGCCCTGATAGCATTAGGTCTCACCTTGATTTTCGGTACCCTTGGCGTAGTAAATTTTGCCCACGGGGCACTGTTCATGATTGGCGCTTTTTGTGCTGTAACTCTGAGCCGTATTTTGACCCTGAGCCATATCGTTATAGACGACTCGAAAACTGATTTTCTTGGTAATCCGCTAAAAGTGGAAGTGCCTTACATCTATGATTTTTTTGGGGAGGCAGCCGGTAATGCGATAATCGACTGGTCGGTCCCGATATCTATATTATTCGCAATTCCCGTTATGATTTCGATCGGATTCATTATGGAACGCGGTCTAATCCGTCACTTCTATAAACGCCCTCATGCGGACCAAATACTGGTGACCTTTGGATTGGCAATCGTTTTACAGGAAATCATCAAATATTTTTACGGTGCCAATCCTATCCCAACACCGGCTCCAGACGTATTCAAGGGTTCATTTGATTTTGGTACAATGCTTGGTATCGATCCAAACGTGATCATATACCCTTACTGGCGACTTATTTATTTCACCTTTGCTGCCGTTATAATCGGAATCGTATTTGCCTTTCTGCAATTTACAACTTTTGGAATGGTTGTGCGTGCCGGGATGGCTGATAGGGAAACTGTAGGCTTACTAGGAATTAATATTGATCGGCGTTTTACGATAATGTTTGGGCTCGCCGCAGCAGTCGCCGGGCTTGCCGGTGTTATGTATACACCAATAAACTCGCCAAATTACCATATGGGGATGGATTTTCTTGTCTTGAGCTTCGTTGTTGTTGTGGTTGGCGGAATGGGCTCTTTGTCAGGCGCGGTCCTTGCTGGTTTCCTGCTGGGCATCTTGGAAAGTTTTGCTTCGATGACCGTAGTGCTTGAAACACTACCGGGGATTAATCAGATCATCATTTATCTTGTTGCCATGATAGTGCTTCTTACCAGGCCGCGCGGCTTAATGGGTAAAGCCGGCGTTATGGAGGAGTAATGTCATGTTAGGCTTGAACAAAAAAGATGTAGGTCTGCTGCTTATAGTAATATTATTGACGCTGCTTGCGCCTTTCATATTGAATCCGTTTCCGGAAAATTCGGCCATGGCGCAGTTTAATGCCGGGTATCCGGATTTGATGCAGCGTTTGGTAATTTTTGGAATTTTTGCCATCGGCTTTAATATCCTTTTTGGTCTCACCGGATACCTTAGCTTTGGTCATGCTGCTTTTCTTGGCGTTGGAAGTTATGCCGGGATATGGATGATTAAACTGCTTACCCTTAATGTTATTCCGGCGATTGTCGCGTCAATCATTGTAGCTGGCCTGTTTTCATTGGTGGTTGGCTGGATATCTCTAAGACGCTCAGGGATTTACTTTTCAATCCTGACACTGGCATTCGCGCAGATGTCTTACTCACTTGCTTATTCGGTGTTGACGCCTATCACTGGTGGCGAAACAGGTTTGCAGCCGAAAGTGAACGATCCCAGAATTTTCGATGCGGCGCTGGAAGAGGGTGTTACCCCGCGCGCAAATCTTTTTGGCATGTTCATGAATGACAGTTATGAATTGGTGGTTGGCGGCTGGGTTTTCACCTTTAATGTCGGATACTACATTGCAGCATTTTGCATGGTGCTGGCATTCTATCTCTCAATCAGAATATTCCGCTCGCCATTTGGACTTATGTTGCGCGCTGTAAAATCCAACCAGCAGCGGTTGAACTACACCGGTGTAGAATCGCGACCATACACGCTCGCTGCCTTTGTTATATCTGGAATGTATGCGGGATTGGCCGGTGGTCTTCTGGTCGCCATGGATACTCAGGCTGGTGCTGAACGTATGTTCTGGACTGCTTCTGGCGAGGTTGTGCTTATGACGATCCTGGGAGGTGCGGGAACGCTGATAGGCCCTGTGCTGGGTGCTGGTTTCATCAAGTATTTTGAAAACATAGTATCCAAGATTAACGAAAGTATTCTTGAAACATGGTTTTCATTCATGCCAGAAACATTGCAGGATATCTTCGTGAGTGTCTTCTATCCGTTTATCGGTAAAGGTTGGCACCTTACTCTCGGCATTATCTTTATGCTGGTTGTGATCTTCCTTCCCGGTGGACTTATGGAGGGCGGACAACGCATCTCCAATCTGTTTAAAAGAAAAAAAGACACCAGTATGGGTTCGGGTGAATCCCGACCGGCACCTGCAGAATAGGGATTTATGGGGAATGGGAATTCTTGAGGTTAGTGGCGTAAATAAGCGCTTTGGAGGTTTGCAGGCGCTTAAGGATGTAAACCTGAGTGTTGAAGAGGGTACGGTTCACGCAATAATCGGGCCCAACGGCGCTGGTAAGTCAACGCTTCTAAACTGTTTTATCGGAAAATTGGAGCCTGATACCGGATCCGTCATGTTTGATGGACATTCTCTCCTTGGTATCAAACCACACCAGATTAATCAGTTGGGGGTAAGCCGTGTTTTCCAAACACCAGAGATTTTTACTGACCTTACTGTTTATGAAAATGTTCAAATACCATGCTTTGCAAAGAGAGACGGTTCATTTGAATTGAATGCATTTCCTTCCGTTGCGAGTGAAACTGACATCCGTGAAAAAGCTGAGCAGATGCTGATTGATGTCAATATGATTGATAAGAAAGATGAAGAAGCAGCTTCACTTTCTAGAGGTGACAAGCGACGCTTAGAGCTTGCCATGTGCTTGGCGCAGGATCCCAAACTCTTGCTGTTGGATGAACCAACTGCTGGCATGGCCCGGGCAGACACAAACAATACAATTGATCTGCTACGTGAAATCCAGGAAGCGCGTGGCATCACAATGGCAATCATTGAGCATGATATGCATGTGGTTTTCTCCTTGGCTGAAAAAATTACCGTTTTGGCGCAGGGAACACCAATTGTTGAGGACATTCCGGAGAACATCAAAGGTCATCCAAAAGTCCAGGAAGCATATCTTGGAGGAGCTCACGTATGACTGAGGCAAAACGAGCATCCGAGGAAATTAATCCCCGCCACGAACCAGCCTATTTCTCTGCCTGGGAACTAAAAAGCTATTATGGTGAAAGCTACATTGTTCAGGATGTCAGCTTTACCGTTCATGAAGGTGAAATTCTTGCGCTGTTGGGGCGTAATGGTGCCGGCAAGACATCAACCCTCAGAACGATTGCAAGGGCAGGAGACCCTACATTAAAACACGGTGAAATTTGGCTTGATCACCAACCGATTCATTCCATGGCAAGCCATTCGGCATCACAGGCTGGTATTCAATTGGTTCCTGAAGACAGGCGCATTATCCAGGGTTTGACGGTTGAAGAAAATATTAAGCTTGCTCAAATCGAAAAGCCCATAGGCTGGTCTTTAGAGCGTATTTATGAGTTGTTTCCTCGCCTTGGAGAGCGCCGCAAACAGGAAGGCACAACGCTTTCAGGTGGCGAACAGCAGATGTTGGCAATTGGTCGGGCACTTGCGCGCGACATTAAACTGCTTCTACTGGATGAACCCTATGAAGGTTTAGCACCAGTGATTGTTCAGGAAATTGAAAAGACGCTCCATCATATTCGTGAGCAAGGTATTACGACGATTATTGTCGAACAAAATGCGATTGCAGCGCTTAATCTTGCCGACAGGGCTGTTATTTTGGATACCGGACAAGTGGCATTTGACGGGGCGGCGAAAGACGTTCTTGAGAATGAAGAGCTTCGCCACGAATATCTGGCAATTTGATCAAAACCGATCAATTCCACGCGTCTACCATTTACGTTTGCAGGTGATGCGGTATCTTTTGCATAGATGATAATGCGAAGAGATCGTAAAATTGAGGCGTAGCTTAGCGGAAGATTGGTTGGAAGTACGCCCGGAGGGTCTGTACTGCAATCCCGCAGGTTACTTTATTGATCCGGGTAAACCGGTTCACGATGCAATTGTCACGCATGGCCATGCGGACCATGCACGGCCTGGCCATGACAATGTGATTGCTACTCCACAAACGCATTTGATCATGCAAACACGCTATGTTGAAGATGCCCCCCAGAGGATCAATCTGGAATACCGAAAATCATTTGAACTTCCGGGCGGTGTAAATCTTTGGCTTGCTCCTGCTGGTCATATCTTTGGTAGTGCGCAGGTTGTATTGGAATATCAAGGCCAACGCGTTGTTATCTCAGGTGACTATAAGCGCCACTTCGATCCAACCTGCGCTCCATTTGAAGTCGTACCCTGTGATGTGTTTGTCACCGAAGCTACTTTTGCCTTGCCGGTCTTTACACACCCGGTGCTTGAGGCAGAAGTTGACAAGCTAATGCGGTCCCTCGTCCGGTTTCCGGATCGTGCGCATTTGGTTGGAGTTTACGCGTTGGGTAAATGCCAGCGTGTTATGATGGCTCTGCGCAGTGCGGGATATAAAGACACAATTTATCTTCATGGTGCGCTTGTAAAATTAACTGAATTGTATGAAGCATGCGGGATGGAATTTGGTGACTGGAAACCGGTTTCCAAAATCGGCACAAAGTCGCGTGATACCTTTCGCGGTAAAATAGTTCTGTCTCCACCATCAGCAATTGCCGATCGTTGGAGTAGGCGGTTTCCTGATCCGGTTTCTGCGATGGCATCCGGGTGGATGCAGATAAGGGCGCGCGCTCGCCAGCGCCGGGCAGAACTGCCACTGATCGTTTCAGACCATGCCGACTGGCCGGATCTTCTGCGCACTATTGAGGACACAGGTGCAAGTGATGTTTGGATAACTCACGGGCGTGTGGATGCGCTCCAACATGCGCTTGAGCTTAGGGGCATAAATGCCAAGGCTCTTGATCTGATCGGACGGGAAGAGGAGGCAGAATAATGCAAGCTTTCTCCCGTCTTCTGGATGAGCTTTACTTCACCAACGCAACAAGTTCCAAAGAACGAATCCTAGCAGATTATCTTCACAATACACCAGATCCTGACCGAGGATGGGCATTGGCCGCAATTGCTGGAACGCTTCGTTTTCATCTCTTCAAGCGGAACATTTCAAAGAACCTGATCCAGGAGCGCATGGATGAAGAGTTGTTTGCGCTATCGTATGATTATGTCGGTGAACTCTCCGAAACCATAGCGCTTTGTTGGCCGGTCTCCCAAGACCGGAAGAACCTCAATACGCTACCCGGGCTTGCTGAGCTGATTGCTGAGTTTCAGACCCTGGGCAAATCTGAAATTCGCACCCGACTTATAGACTTACTGGACAACATGGCCCCTCACCAACGCTGGGCACTACTGAAACTCGGTACGCGAGGTTTGCGAATTGGTATGTCCGCGCGTTCAGTCAAGAAGACGTTAGCTGCTATGAAGAACGTGGATCTCGGTGTGATCGAAGGATTGTGGCACGGTCTCGAGCCACCCTATATTGATCTGTTTGCCTGGATCGATGGGAAGGCGGAAATACCAGACATATCCGCCTCACTCAATTACATGCCGGTCATGCTGGCCCATCCGCTTGATGAAGAAAAAGACGCATCCCGAATATCTCCCAAGACGCATGTGGCTGAATGGAAGTGGGATGGAATTCGGGTTCAGATTACCTCGGATGGTCATGAAACCAGAATATTCTCGCGCACCGGTGATGATATATCCGGATCGTTTCCCGATCTTGTGGAAGCGGTCAAATTTAATGCTGTGCTGGATGGTGAGTTACTCGTCCGAGTGGATGAAAAAATTGGATCTTTCAATGATCTTCAGCAGCGACTTAACAAGAAGAAACCAACACGTGCATTGATCACAAGATTGCCTGCGCATTTTCGCGCCTACGATATCTTGAAGTATAAAGGCCAAGCACTTACCGATCGACCTTTGACGGAGCGACGCCGGTTTCTGGAAAACTGGTATGAAACTTACCCTGGACAGTTATTCTCTTTGTCAGGCCTGTTATCATTTAAAACCTTTGAAGACCTTAAGTTACTAAGAGAGCGGGCTGATAAGTCAAACGGTTTACTGGAAGGCCTGATGATAAAGGATCAAGAAAGCACCTATGTAGCAGGACGCCCCAAACACGCCTGGTACAAATGGAAATGTGATCCCTATCTACTCGATGCCGTACTAATGTATGCTCAGCGTGGCCATGGCAGGCGGTCGTCCTACTATTCAGATTATACATTCGGTCTTTGGAATGAGCAGGGACAGTTATTACCGATCGGAAAAGCATATTTTGGCTTTACCGATGAGGAACTAAAGCAACTGGACAATTGGATCCGGTCCCATAAGTTACAACGGTTTGGTCCTGTTCAGGAAGTTTCGAAAGAGCTTGTTTTTGAGGTTGCATTTGATAGCGCCCATGAAAGTACACGTCACAAATCCGGCTTTGCTTTACGCTTTCCGCGTATCAATCGGATCCGCTGGGACAAGCCTGCAAGTCAAGCAAATCTTCTTGAAGACCTTGCCAAGTTGATTGGCTCCAACGAAAATACGAACAGGGAGAACTCATAATGCGATTGTTTTGGTTTCTGATCGGCCTGTTTGCTTTGTCTCAATTGGCGCAAGCTGAAGAAGTTGACCTGGAACTGGTTTTGGCAATGGATGCCTCTGGTTCGATCAGCCATAAAGAGTACATTCTACAGCTCGAAGGAACTTCAGCAGCCTTTCGGGACCCGGCAATCCAGGCGGCAATTACTTCAGGCCCTATCGGAAAAATAGCCGTTAATGTGATGTTATGGTCAGACGCCGCCTTCCCCAAGATCAACAGCGGGTGGTTTATACTAGACAGCCCACAGTCAGCCAATACCTTTTCAGTGTTGATGCGTGATTTTCAGCTGACCGATGACCGGAAAATTGGCGTGGGTGGTGGTGGTACGGGGATAGGCGCAGGTGTTGAAGAAGCACTAAAGCTTATTCAATCCAACCGCTTTCGGGGGCTCAGAAAAGTAATTGATGTTTCAGGAGACGGGATCGAAACGGAGTTTTGGTTTGCACAGTCGGTACTAACAGCAGATGCCAAATTACTGGCTGAAGCGGCAGGGGTCACAGTCAACGGATTGCCGATATTGTCACAGGATTTTCCAAAGCTTGATGAATATTACCGGGAGCAGGTAATTACCGGGCCGGGTTCGTTTGTCATCGTGGCAAAAGACTTTCCAGATTTTGGACGGGCTATTCGTGAGAAACTCATTCGTGAAATCTCAAACAATGTCGCTGGTGTTCCCTACCCAAAACCGCAAAATATCGCATCAAGTGAACTCCAAACTCCCGCAAGAAAAGCAATGATCCAATAGCGGAGAAACTACGGGTTACAGCAATTTTGAAAGTGATTTGAGATCGGTTCCGCCGGTTTGCTCAATGATGTTTCGGCGCAATTGCTGCATGCCGGAAATCCAGCGATCAGTATCTCCAGCCTTTTGCTGGATATACGTTTTTACGTCTGGGTGGGTGAGGATCAAGAAACGGTCATTCACCACACCTTCGTAAATCGTTTCAGCAACATCCTCAGGAGAAAGAGTGCCGGGAGCCTGCACGCGCTCACCACCTTCTTCGTAACCGAGCAACGGTGTCGCCACATATTGCGGGCAGATTACGGAAACTTTAATCCCGTCATCACCATGGGAAATAGCCAGGCTTTCTGCAAAGCCTACTGCTGCATGTTTGGTTGCAGAATAAGCTGCATCTCCAATCTGGCTGAGAAGGCCCGCCGCAGATGCCATTTGTAACAGATACCCTTCACCACGCTCGATCATACTTGGTAATACTGCGCGTGCTGCATAAACATGCGCCATCACATGCACATCCCAACAGGTAGCCCATACGGTGTTGGACGCAGAAGCGGAGTGGCTCGGTTCGCCAAACGCAAGGCCGGCATTAGAACAGAAAAGATCAACAGCCCCGTAAGTTTCTTCTGATATTTTCACCAGGTTTTCAATTTGTGCTTCATCCCGAACATCACACTCAACTGCCAAACCATTTACTTCATTGGCAACCTGCGTTGCCTTTTCCACGGAAAGATCGGCAACCGTCACTCTTGCACCGGCAGTTGCAAAACGTTTGGCCAGTGATTTGCCAATACCACTGCCGCCGCCGGTTATGATTGTTGACTTATCCGTTAAATCCATAGTTTTCCCGCCACTTTGCGCTTTTCAATAGGTTGCAAGCCTAGAACCTAATACCGTTTCAAATCAATCGAAAAAGTGGCTTGGTAAATAATGCCATTGTGATTTACACATAATAGGAAAACGGGAGTGAGCATGGGCGATTTACAAGTTCCAAAGCTAACTAGTTATGATGTGATTATCGTTGGTGGTGCCATGTACGGTTCTTCCGTCGCCTGGTGGCTGGCATCCAATCCAGATTTTGATGGTTCCATTCTAGTGGTGGAACGTGATCCTACCTATGAATTTACCTCTACTGCCCATACAAATTCCTGTTTACGTCAGCAATTCTCCGCAGAGGTCAATATTCAAATTTCCCAGTTCGCAGCAAAGTTTGTCAGGAATTTTCGAGAGTATATGGGCGGAGATGAACGGGTGCCGGATATCGTACTCCAAAGTTTTGGATACATGTATCTTGCTGACAATGAGGCTTTTGCAGCCACATTGAAAAAGACTCAGGCAGTTCAGGTAAAACTCGGTGCCGGAACAAAACACATGAGTGCTGAAGAAATTAAGCGCGATTATCCTTTTTACAATATGGACGATATTATTGTCGGCAATCATAATTTGATCGACGAAGGTTACTTTGACGGCGCCACGATATTTGACTGGTGGAAGCGTTCGGCGCGCGAGCGGGGAGCTGAATACATTTCCAATGAAGTAACAGCCATCAATCTTAATTCACTTGGTAGCGCGGTTGATAGCATCACACTCAAATCTGGTGAAAAAATTTCCTGTGGAAGAGTACTCAATTGCTCCGGCCCAAGAGCGATATTAACCGCCCGTATGGCTGGTATTGAAATACCGGTAGAGCCGCGCAAGCGATATACGTTTATCTTTGATGCGGCGGAACCATTGGACAGAGACCTTCCGCTGACGATTGACCCGTCTGGAATTCACATGCGTACGGACGGTCAGTATTATCTTGCAGGGTCTCCACCAATCGGTGAGGATCCTGCTGTAGATTATGAAGATTTTGCACAGGATCACAGCCTATGGGAAGAAAGAGTTTGGCCCGTTATTGCCCATCGTGTTCCCCAGTTTGAGGCAATCAAACTCATCAACTCCTGGGTTGGGCATTATGCCTTTAACACACTGGATCAAAACGCAATTATCGGGCCCCATAACAAGGTTGAAAATTTCATTTTCGTCAACGGATTTTCAGGCCATGGCTTCCAGCAATCTCCGGCAATTGGTCGTGGTGTTTCGGAACTCATCACCTATAGTGAGTATCGCAGTATCGACTTAACACCATTTGGATATGCCAGAATTGAAGCTGGCGAACCATTTATTGAAAAAGCAGTAATCTGAATTTTCCAATAGGAGTATTTGATTTGGATAAAGCTATTACGTGTGGCGAAGCAACGATCAAGCTGCTTAAAGCCTATGGTGTAACTACTATATTTGGCATTCCTGGTGTCCATACGCTGGAGTTTTGTCGGGGACTTGATAAGCACGTCAAACACATTCAAGCGCGCAACGAACAAGGCGCTGGCTTTATGGCAGAAGGTTGGGCACGCGCGACTGGAGACCCAGGCGTTGCATTGGTAATTTCCGGACCTGGAGTTACCAACGCAACGACAGCAGTTGCGCAGAGTTATTGTGATAGCCTACCCATGTTGCTGCTTTCTGCAGAACCACCAAGCTATACGCTTGGTAAGGGTTGGGGGGTACTGCATGAAGTTACAGAACAGAAAAAGCTTACCGAACCTATTACCGCGTTTTCTGCGACCGTAGCACGGGCGGCAGACGTACCGGAACTAATTGCACAGGCATTCTGCGTTTTCAAAAGTGAGCGTCCAAGGCCGGTTCACATTTCAATCCCGATTGATGTGCAGGAAGAATTAGTAAAGGAGGATTGGCAGCCCCGCACACCCCCTGCACGACCAGCAGCTCAATCTGATCAATGTAAGGCTGCAGCTGAATTAATCAGAAAGGCGGAACGCCCAGTAATCATGGTAGGGGGTGGAGCCTCAGACGCGGCCGCGTCAATCGTCAAGTTAGCCGAAGCTACCGGTTCAATTGTCGCAAATTCATCTGCGGCCAAAGGCATCGTACCTGATGATCATAGACTTTGTATGGGAACTGCAATTTGCAGGCTTGAAGGGCGTGCGATCGTTGAAAACGCTGATATTGTACTGGCGGTGGGAACTGAACTTTCTGAAACGGATATCTTTACCGAGAAGCTTCATTTTTCCGGCAAGATAATCCGGGTTGATATTGATCCGGGCAAAATGAATGATCTTTATCCTTGTGAGCTGGGCATTGTATCCGATGCTGCATCTGCAATTAGTCAGATATGTGAAAACTTAGATGGCCATATTTCAAACAAGCGCGATGCCGCAGAAAATACCGTTTCCAACTTGCGTAACCGGGTAAAGCAAGAGCTAACAAGCTCTGAAAAACAACATATCAAGCTACTTGATGTGCTAGATGAAATTGCAGCTGACGACACAATCTTTTCCGGCGATGCTTGCCAGATTATGTATACGGGCATTTTTGCAAAACCCATGCGTAAACCAAAACAGTGGTTTTTCCCTGCAGGGTATTGCGCACTTGGTAATGCGCTTCCCAATGCAATCGGAGCAAAGATGGCTAAGCCGGAATCGCCGGTTGCTGTTCTGGTGGGTGATGGTGGCTTTATGTTCACTATGCCGGAATTAATGGTAGCAGCAGAACATAAACTGCCAATACCAGTGATCATCTGGGATAATGAAGGTCTCAGGCAAATCCGGGATGGGATGGACGAACGGGATATTCATCGCGTTGGCGTCGATCCGCTCAATCCAGATTTTGTTGCTCTAGCCCATGCCTGCCATTGTGATGGTGTGCGGCCGACCTCAATGGAAGCGTTTCGCAAGGCATTCATAGCAGCACTTGAGAAGGAACGACCCACGTTGATCATTGTCGAAGAAGATAGCGATTGGCTGCAATAGAATGAAATTTGATAATAGGTTTCGAGCATGGCTTCAAAACTTAAACTCTCAGAAGAGCGCATTTCGGTAAAGGCTACAGAAGTAGTTCATTTACTCGTCCAGATATTCCAAGCATGCGGTTTCCAATCAAGTTACGCAATAGAGATTGCCGAACATTTAGCAGACTCAAGTCTTTGCGATGTGGAATCTCATGGCGTAATGCGCGTCCTACAATATTACGACCAGCTACAATCCGGTTATCTCAATAGCAAGGGAGATGTCACAGTCAACAAGTTACAAAGTGGTGCAGTCGAGGTTGACGGCGGTGGAACGATCGGAATTCCGGCCATGCGTATTGCTACCTCAGAAGTATGTAGTGCAGCAAAAAAACAGGGCGTGGCTGCTTTAGCAATTTGCAATGTTGGTCATACCGGGCGTCTTGGTGCTTTTGCGGAGCAGGCAGCAAATGAAGGTTACATGCTTTTCATCGTTGGTGGTGGCAATCGCGAAAAATGGCGCCAGGTAACGCCGTTCGGCGGCGCAAAAGCTATGCTTGGAACCAATCCATTTTGCATGGGCATGCCCGGCGGTAAACACGGTCCGGTTGTTTTGGATTTTGCTACGTCAAAGATTGCCGGTGGCTGGGTATATGCTGCACGCAGTGCAGGAGCCAAACTGCCACCTGGTACTGTGATTGATAAAGACGGTAATCCAACACAGGACCCGGAAGATTATTTTGACGGCGGCGCGATCCTACCAGCCGCTGCCCAAAAAGGCTACGCGATGGCCGTAATGGCGGAGATGATCTGTGAAGCTATGCTTGGACCGGTTGCTTGTGAATGCAATTGGCTGATGATCGCACTTGATACTACCCGGTATAAACAACCCGGCAGAATACAAGCCGAAGCGGAAACGATCCTTGCCGAGCTGCGCAATTGCCCCCCAGCGCCCGGGTTTGATCGCGTGGAAATACCTGGGGAGCGTGAACGCGAAGCACGCAATCGGGCAAATGGCGTTATCCAGTTACCCGCCAGCACATGGCAGCAGATGCAAGAACTATCCGGAGAGCTTGGAGTGTAAATAGGCTTTGATGCTTAACAATAAGCCTTGACCGGAATTGATTTAGGCATATTCTCGATTGTCCGCGACCGGAAAATACCGGTAGAGATATTTAAGTCAGGAGTGTCAACATGAACCAGATTATTGATTCTGATACGCTACGCATCCAGAAAAACCTATCCCAAATGCCAGACACTCAGTCGGTTGCAAACTTTGTCCCAGGACCGGGTATTGAGAAACTCGACCTTAGCTTTGATATTAATGCCCTGCGTGAGGCGCTGGCAAACGCTTTGGATCACACTGAATTTATGGGCGACCTCACTGCCGGGTTTGGTGCATTTTCTTTGACCCGACGTCCTGGTGTTGAGAAAGAAACAGCAAATGATTTGTCTGGTTTGTTTTTCACTCGGGTGGACGAGACCTATGAAGAAGTACGCCGGGAAGACGTTGTCGATGAATTTAAGTTCACTGAACTTGTGCCTGCATTCAAGGGTACCTATTTCGAACATGTCCATACTGAATTGAAAAATCGATTTCCCATTGGCCGCATGCGAGTCCTTTCAAAGGGCACGTATAACTGTAATTCCTGGCATAGGGATCCGGAACCCAGACTGCATATTCCGATTGTAACAAATCCCGGTTCGCTGTTTTTGGTAAACCATCACGCTACTCATTTGCCAGCAGATGGGTCGGTTTATTATACCGATACTCGGGGGTATCATACCGCTCTTAATGGGGGTGAAAGCAACCGTGTGCATATTGTAGCTGCCTTGCCCTGGAATGGGGCACCGGTTTGATCACACCAGGATTTCAGAGTTTTCTGCATGAATCGAATTGGAATGACATTCCCGAACCCGTAAGAGAATTTGCCCGCCGATGTCTGCTTGATCTGATCGGTGTCATGGCTGCAGGGTCACAAACTAAACTTTCCGAACTAATCTGCTCGCATGTAAAGGAACACTTTTCATCCGCCGGCAAATCAGCCTCCATCATGTTAGATGGTGCAAAAGTGAGTCCTCTCGGTGCGGCTCTTGCAAATGGCATGATGATCGATTCAATCGATGCCCATGATGGTTTCAAGCAAGCCAAGGGTCATATCGGTTGCCATTTACTACCCACCCTTTTTGCGTTTTATCAGGCAGAAGGGAAAAGGGATGGCCGTGAGTTTCTGACAGATCTGGTTATTGGCTATGAAATTGGTGCGCGCTCCGCGTTGGCATTGCACGCAAGTGCGCCTGACTATCACACGTCAGGGGCATGGGGTGCTGTAACATCAGCGGCTTTGGGCAGCCGTATTCTAGGATTTGATGCGAATAAGACCCGTCACGCAATTGGCATTGGGGAATATCACGGGCCGCGCAGTCAGATGATGCGATGTATTGATCACCCAACCATGCTGAAGGATGGATCTGGCTGGGGCGCAATGGCAGGCGTCAGTGCGACCTATCTCGCAGGAAGCGGATTTACCGGCGCGCCCGCGATAACGGTAGAAGGCGATGAGGTTGCTGAATTCTGGCAGGACCTTGGCAGCCGCTGGACCATAGTTGAGCAATATTTCAAACCATATCCGGTTTGCCGATGGGCACAACCGGCTACCGAGGCTGCCTTGACAGTCCAGAAGCTTCACAAGCTCTCTCACGAAGATATTGATCACATCGAAGTCTTCAGTTTCCATGAGGCGTGTCGTTTGGCAACTTGGAACCCGACAGATACAGAGCAGGCGCAATATTCACTGCCGTTTCCGGTTTCCGCGGCACTTGTGTTTGGAACTGTTGGCCCTAAAGAAATCAGTGATCCTGCCTTACAGGACGAACGTGTCTTAAGGCTTGCCAATTCGATGGTGTTGTCAGAACACGAACCTTACAATGAAATATTCCCGCATGACCGGCTGGCTCATGTAAAAGTGCATTTACGCAATGGCGATGTCCTTACTTCCGAAACCCACCGTGCATCTGGTGATCCTGAAACACCACTTTCAGATGAGGACATTAGAGAAAAATTTCGTTGGCTTGCCGAACCGGTTATAGGCCGGGGTCGAGCACTACAGATAGAAACTGTTATTGATGGGCTTGGTGAGGTAACTCAATTGGATGATCTGCTCAAGTTGATAACCAGATCAATTGACCCTGCCGATCAAAGCGCCGCGGCTGAATAAAAAAACGCGGCAATTAAATTACCGCGTTTTTTAAATACCAGCAGGTCTTACTGCCTATTTTTCTTTTGCAAACTTCTTAGCCTGACTGACCCAATCGTCACGGTCGATGCGGCCCTTAAATTTAAGATAACCATCTACCCATTCGCGCTCAGCCTTTTTCCATTTAGCAATCTGCTCAAACTTATAGATGCCCAACCCATTCAGGACACCTTCAAGTTTCGGGCCCACACCTGAGATCCGTTTTAGATCATCTGGCTGTTTAGGCTTCTTCATCCGCGGTGGTGAATCATCTTTTTTAGCCTTTGCTTTTGCGACCGTTGTTTTTGAAGCAACAGCTTTGGTGCGCGTTAAAGATGGCTTGGCCTTACGAGTAGCGGTGGCAGTTGCTAACGCTCCACCTACGGCCGCAATACTTGCAACCGCTGCGGTCTTTTTGGCTTTGGAAGACGATGCCTTAGCCTTTGAAGTTTTGGGTTTGCTTGCAGAAGATGATTTATCTTTACCACCCAAAACAATAACCGGTTCCATCTCTGCAAGAACACTTTCATCCAGATGACACTTCATGAAATGACCGTTACCCAGATCACGCATCGGTGGAACTTCCAGTTCACACAATTCACCAGTAGCCTGGTTTTTGCGTGGGCAACGGGTCTGAAACGGACAACCTGCAGGTGGGTTGAGTGCGGAAGGAATATCGCCTTCCAGAACAATATGCTTTTTCTCAACACTTGTATCTGCAATCGGAACCGCTGAAAGCAGTGCTTCCGTGTAAGGATGGTAGGGAGGAGAGAAGATTGTATCCGTATCACCCTGTTCAACAATATGTCCAAGATACATCACAACAACCCTGTCAGCGATATATCGAACAACGGACAAATCATGCGAAATAAACAGCATGGTGGTTTTGGCTTCACGCTGAATTTCCATCAGCAGTTCTGTAACCGCAGCTTGGACCGAAACGTCCAAAGCCGAAACTGGCTCGTCCGCCACAACGACTTTTGGTTGTCCGGCAAATGCACGAGCAACACCAATACGTTGTTTCTGACCGCCGGAAAGCTGTCTTGGCATTCGATCAGCAAATGCACGAGGCAGTTTCACTAGATCAAGAAGTTCGAGCATCTTTTGTTTGCGCTCTGCAACTGTATTCCCAATCTTGAATTTCTCAAGGGTACGTATGATCTGATTGCCGACCGTATGGCTTGGATTGAGTGTATCAAATGGGTTTTGGAAAACCATCTGAATAGAAGCAACGGTGCCGGTATCTCTTTCATTGACTTCCACATTGCCAATTTCCAGGTCACCAAGTTTCACACTACCATCGGTTTTCGTTTCAAGCCCCAACAGCACCTTAGCAAGCGTTGACTTTCCGCAACCGGATTCGCCAACAATCGCCACTGTTTCCGCCTCGCGAGCGCTGAACGAAACACTCTCATTGGCTTTGACTGTACGGGTATCCCCGCCACCAAACATCTTATTGGCTGAAACTGCATAATATTTTTTCATATCATCAATTTCGAGCACAACCTCACCAGGAGCTACAGGTTCTGATACCACTGGGCGTTCCGGTTCTGCATTCCAGTCTATTTCTGGTACGCGGTTACAACGAGAGCGGTGCTCCTCATTGCCGGTAACCGGCAGCATCTTAACCGGTGCGGAGTTACACTTTTCTTCATCGAAGTGCTCGCACCGTGGCCCAAAGTTACATCCATGTGGACGCAAATGCGGCAATGGCAATTGGCCCGGTATAGAAAGCAATGGGCGAGAGTTTTTGTCTGCTCCGGGCAATGGAATGGAGTTGAAAAGCCCTTGCGTATAAGGATGGCGCATGCGGTCGAACACATCATGACAGGTGCCGGTTTCAACCGCTTCACCAGAGTACATCACGGTAATCTTGTCACATGTTTCCAGAATAAGACCGAGGTTATGCGAAATAAATAGCATCGAGGTGCCGGTCTTCTCGCCTAACTCTCTGACAAGTTCAACGATACCTGCTTCGACTGTAACATCAAGCGCTGTCGTTGGTTCATCAAGCAACAGCAAATCCGGGTTGGACAGAAGCGCCATAGCAATAACGATACGTTGCTGCTGACCACCAGATAACTGGTGCGGATAAGAGTCAAGAATACGAGACGGGTCCGGTAGTTTAACTGACGCAACCATATCCAATGCACGCTGATAGGCTTCTGCTTTAGAAGCCCCATCATGCAACATTGGAACTTCCATCAGCTGATTACTGATTTTCATTGCCGGGTTAAGCGACGCCATTGGTTCCTGGTAGATCATAGCGATCTTGGAGCCACGAATATCGCGCAGTTCTTCCTGGCTCATATCCCCCATGTCGCGGCCTTTGAATTTAATATTGCCGCCGACAATTTTACCCCGGTTCCCCATGTCACGCATTATGCCCAGAGCAACGGTGGATTTACCGCAACCAGACTCACCCACCAAGCCCATGGTTTCTCCTGGCATAACTTTACAGGAGAAGTCCATTACCGCTGGAATTTCCCCAGCGCGAACAAAGAAGGAGATGTTGAGGTCATTGATTTCAAGGACAGGTACTTGTTCTTCAGCCATACTTTCCTCCCTTAGTCTTTGAGTGATTCTTCACGCAGACCATCTGCGAGGAAGTTTAAGCCAAGCACAAGTGACATGAGTGCTATAGCCGGTGGTAGTGCTGCATGAGCATAGATCAGCAAGAGCTTACGACCTTCGTTGATTGTGTTCCCCCAATCTGGGCTCTCCGGTGAAAAGCCAAGGCCAAAGAAGCCGAGTGTACCAAGCAAGATGGTTGTGTAACCAATCCGGAGGCAGAAATCGACGATCAAAGGACCCCGTGTGTTTGGCAGAATTTCCCAAAGCATGATGTACCAAGGAGATTCGCCCCGGGTTTGTGCAGCAGCAACATAATCTCTTGTTTTAATATCGATTACGAGCCCGCGAACAATCCGGAACACGGTTGGCGAGTTAACGAAAACCACCGAAACGAAGATATTCAACATATTTGAGTTCATATCAAACAGTCGAATATAATCGACCAGCCCCGAGAAAGCGTTCCAGGCAATTCCGGTTGCGCTTTCAGGCTGAGCTAGCGGCGTTACGACCGCAGTCAGGTATAACCAAAAGCCGACAACCAGTATTACTACAAACGATGGGACCAAGATCTCTGGTCGTGTACGATACTTTGTGTACATCAGGATACAGAAGAAAATGATCGGAAACAGGAACAAAAAGCCTGCCAGCATCATCGGTATTCCTGTCTCCACGATATCTTTTGTAACCAACAGATAGAACAGTAGGATAACTGGGAACGCCAGAACCAAGTTTGCCAAGAATGACAGGACTGTATCAAGTCGACCCATGTAAAATCCTGCCGGCAGACCAAGGGTTACGCCAACCATGAATGCAAACAGGGTTGCAAGCGGCGCAATAATCAAAACGATTTGTGAGCCTTTTATGACGCGGCTGAAAATATCCCGGGCCAGATTATCTCCACCCAACAGATAGTGTGAGCCAATTTCAGTGCCGGAAACCTTTGCAGCTTCCAGGACATCCAAAGGCATTGCCCAGCCGGGGCCCTTGTTTTTCATTCCGGAAACCTGAGCGAGATAATCATGCGTAACAATTAAATCTGCAAATATTGCGACCAGGATCCAGAACATGACGATAACCACGCCAATTAGTCCCAGTGGATGCTCCAGGATTTGACCGTACAGTCCAAGCCGCCTTTTGAAAAAGAACGACAGGAACAGGATAAGGCCCAAAGCAAGCCAGATTGGTGATAACTGAGCCAGGACTTGGCCAGTAATTTCGAGAGCGGTAAGTCTTTCCATCATTAGCCTCCCTTAGCTTACGCGAATACGTGGATTGAGGAAGGCGTAGCCGATATCCGACAACAACTGTGTCAGCAAAACAACCACCACCGCGACGATCGAGACACCGACCAACAACTCAATATCGTTGTTTGAAGCTGCCTGCACCATTGTCCAGCCGAACCCTTTGTAGTTAAACAAAGTTTCGACGATTACCACACCGGTCAAAAGATAGGGAAACTGGAGCATGATAACCGTAAACGGTGCAATGAGTGCATTCCGCAAGGCATGTTTAATGACAATACCTGGGAAGCTGACACCCTTAAGCCGCGCCGTTCTGATATATTGCGATGTCATAACCTCCGCCATGGAAGCTCGTGTCATACGTGCGATATATCCCATGCCGTAAAGGACAATTGTTGCGACCGGTAACGTGAAGTTCTCAAAGGTTGGATTATCCATCGCGGCACTGGCTGAACCCTTAAACCATTTAAGTCCGCCAGCAGATGAAGCAAATACGACAATCAAAATAACACCCGATACATATTCTGGTGTAGCTGTTGTGGCGATTGAGAAGGTTGATAAACCTCGGTCAAGTTTGGATCCTTCGCGCATACCGGCAAGGATACCAATGATCAGCGCAAGACCCACCATCAGGGTAAAAGTCCAAAGCATCAGGTAACCGGTAAGTCCAAGACGCTTACTTATAATATCTGAAACGGGCTCTCTGAAGACTGTTGAATCTCCAAGATAGCCCTGTATTGCACCACAATAGGTTGGCCATTCTTCTGGCGCCTGGCCTTTAACTGCACAGCGTCCTGATGGAACCTCGTTAATCTCTTTTTTCCAACCGGGTACCACCCCAAGCCATTCGCCATATTTTACGAAGACATTTCGTGTGTAACCGCGATCTGACAACCAACTAGCGACTTGTTCGTCGGTCATCCGGTTATTGGCTTGTGTTTTTGCAAGCCTTTCCAGGTTTGGATATAGGTTGGTTAAAAAGAAAACGACAAACGTCAAGCAAATCACAGTAAGCAACATGACGCCAAATCGTTTGGCGATAAACTGCAGCATTGGTTCCCCCCACCATTTTTGGCTTTTGAAAATTCAGTATGCAACCTGAATTTTCAAGAGTCAAAAATTTGAATTTATTCATACTGATATTGAATAAAAAAAGACCGGGGAATTCCCCGGTCTCCAATTTTCCAATTTTTATGCATCCATATAAAAGTCATGTAGATGAATTTCGAAAGTCGGATGCATCTCAGCGTTTACAATGCCTGGCTTCACGTGACGATACAGCGAACGCCAGTATGGCTGTATGACTACACCTTCATCTTGCATGATCTTCTGGACTTTTTCCATAATAGCGCGACGCTTGTCTGCATCTGCAACTGCCAGAGCATCACCAAGAAGTTTATCAAACTCTTCATTAGCAAATGCAGTCTCATTCCATGCTTCACCAGAACGGTAAGCTAGTGCCAGAACCTGCACGCCAAGTGGACGCATGTTCCAGTTCGTGGAAGAGAATGGATACTTCGCCCAGTCGTTCCAGAAAGTAGAACCTGGAAGGATTGTACGCTTTACCTTAAAGCCTGCATCCCGCAATTGAGCAGCTACAGCATCGGTAGAAGCTTTACGCCAGTCATCATCGATAGAAAGAATCTCATGCTCAAAATCAGACATGCCAGCTTCTGCCATCAAAGCTTGTGCCGCTTCTACGTCACGTTTGATTGCAGGCAGTTTTGCATATTCCGGGTGAATTGGGCAGACATGGTGGTTTTCCGCAGGAATACCAAGTCCAGCAACACCCAGTTCCAGAATTTTGGAGTTATCGACTGCAAGTGCCAATGCACGACGTACGCGGACGTCTGCATATGGTTTCTTGCCGTCAACTTCAGCTGCCTGGTTGGTACGGATCACAATCGTTGCAGCTGTAACTGCTTCTGATTTTTCCATGCCAAGACTATCGAAGACTTCCACAAATTCACCGGTTGATTCATAAACCATGTCAACTTCTTCAGCCTCAATCGCAGCAGCGAATGCAGCAGGGTCAGTACCATAATCAATGAACTCAATGCGATCGTACCATGCGCCATTGCCGTCATTCCACCAAGTGTGGCCTTCATTGCGAACAAGAACCGCTTTAACGCCAACTTCGACCGTTTCGATCGTATAAGGACCGGTTCCGATTGCGAATTTGTAAGGGTCCGAGTTGTCGTACGACTTGTGCATGATAGCAGCTGGATAATCAGCCATGCCTGGGATCAAAGTTATGTCAGCTTTAGGCAGGTTCAATTTGACAGTGTGGCTGTCTACGACCTCAATAACGCCTTCTTTAGCTTTGTTAGTTTCGCCGTCAATCAGAGTGGCGAAACGACCGGCCATTGAGTTACCCTCAACGCTTTTGTCACACCAACGTTCAATATTGAATGCAATATCTTCTGCAGTCAGATCATCGCCGTTATTCCACTTAACGCCTTTACGGACGTTCAGAGTGTAGACGGTTGCGTCATCATTGATTTCCCAGCTTTCAAGCAACTTGCCTTCAAATGTTGCGTCGCGGTTGTACTGAACCAGATACTCAAGATGAGCACGTGCAATGTTAGCAATCTGTGACCAGTCATAAGTACGTGGGTCTTTACCTGCGCGCACTTCCTGCTGGATGCGCAATGTGCCGCCTTTTTTACCTGCAGCTTTTGCAGATTTTGGAGCCACAAGACCGAGCATACCATAGGCTGCCGCAGTGGTTACGCCGAAAGCACTGGCAAGGGCCAGGAATTCACGACGCTCAATATTTCCCTCTTTCACATCCTTAAGGAATGTGGGTACTAGGGTGTGTTGTTTTTTCACTTCACTCATGTGTTTTTGTTCCTCCCATTAAGTGAGTTGTCATACTTGCATGTCAATGCAGCAATCGCAACCATGGCTATACCCAGTATTTGCGACATAATCTTTATATGATGCGAAATTTACTACGTACGTATTTGGATTTAAGAGGATGATAGCTGATCAATTTTGTAAAACGGACTAAGACTCATTTTTTCCCGTGCCAGCTGGACGATTTAGAATGTCTATTTGGGAGACTTTTTCGCTCCAAGAGAATGAGCGATAATCAAAGCCTTTTTGGATAGAAGGTTTCACCACTTCAAAATATGGCGACAAATCAAAATCGCGTGGTGCAAATAGGGTGTGATGACGAATATGCATGATCTCGCGCCGTGAATAGTTGGACGCAGCCGTTGATAATTCTTCATCGCGTTTAATTTCTGGCAGAATTGGGTACTTCACCGATTGATAGGCCTGCGCAATCAAGGAAGAACAAATTGCTTTCGTAGGTGAAGATGAACCAAATGCAAGCATACGCCGCCGCCAGCGAACTGGTGTAGGAGGCGTAGGAAAGAAATATCGCATCAAGTCAAAGATGTTTCGCAAGTCATATTGAAGGCCAATTTTACCAACCATAAAGTCTACCACCTCCTGGCGGTCTTTTTCGGTTAGTCCCACCGGTCTGCATATGCGCGTATTATAGGTTCTATATCGATTAAGCGGTACTGCCACACACCCATCACCCAGATTGACTTCAACCAGACAAAGGCAGTTGCCGGTCTTATCAATTTTTCCAAGCGCGTCACCGACGTAAAGAGCTGAATGAGACCAGGTGGATTGTGTTAGATATTTGATCGCCGCAGATATATGTTGATTGCCTTCTACTAAAAGCACATCACCCGGTTTCAATACCTCCATAAGCGTTTCAGGGTCCGACGGGGTATAGGGATGATATCCAGAACTCGTACGCACAAGTTTGTACGCAAGTCGTTCACCAATAGCCGAAAGAAATCGATCAAAAAGTCCCTTGGGTTTGTCAGGATCCACTTCACTCATGCGAAGCCTCATCAAATTGGAAAAGCGCTGTTAAAAACATCCATACAATCGGTTTGAACCTATTCCAATACAATTTGGGCTGCCGTAATAGGAAACTCAAGAACCTACGGAATTTTCAGTTCTAAAATAGTACAATAGCGACCAAATACGACAATTAATTTGCAAGCTAAAACGGGCAGGGGTCATGAAGTCGTAGTCGATTGCCCGTAGACGGGTGCGCCAATTCAAGTATCTCTGCATGCAGCATCAAACGCTTTGCAGCTTTGATGTCTGCAGACCGCGCATAAAATGTGTCGCCCAGAATAGGATGACCTATTGCCTGCATATGGACACGAAGTTGATGGGATCGACCGGTTACAGGATTTAGAGAAACTCTGGTTTGCCGGTTATTGCGTTCCATCACTTTCCAATGGGTAACTGCGTCGCGACCAAGACAAAAATCCACCATTTGTTTCGGCCGGCAATACCAGTCTGTTCGCAGAGGCATTTCAATTACACCGGCATTTTCCTTAACTGATCCCGAAACCATAGCCGTGTAATATTTTTGGGTCTTTCGCTTTTCAAATTGAAGTCCCAGGTGTCGTTGGCTTTTTGGATTTAACGCCATAACGAACACACCAGAAGTACCGCGATCCAGACGATGTATAAGTCGAGCTTTAGGAAACCGCAGCTTTGCTCGCATTTCCATACTGTCATGATGATCAGTAGATTTTCCCGGGACACTAAGGAGCCCTGAAGGTTTTGACAGCACAATCAGATCATCATCGTTATAAATTATACTGAGGCCATTGTCAGTTGGCGGTATATATATGAGCGGTTCTGGAGGTGAATTGTCACTCTTTGCCAACGGTCCCTGCATGGATTTATTCATTTGGATTAATCGCGATTAAGCTTTAGGTCCGGCCTGAACAAGTTGAGAAATTGTTCGAAGCAGCAGATCAATATCCTGCTCGCGTGAAAGACGGTGATCACCGTCTTTGACCAAAGTCATGGAAACCTGTTGTGAGGGCAGAAACTCAATCAGCTTCATTGCATGCGTATAAGGGACATCGGGGTCTTGCATTCCCTGAATTATGTGAACCGGGCAGCCGGTTTCCAATTGACCGGTCATCACCAAGTTTTTCTTGCCATCATCAAACAGCGCTTTTGTAAAAATGTTTGGCTCATCGGAATATTCTGATGGTTCTTCTAGATATCCAATTTGAATGATGGTTTGTTTCATTTCCTCCGATAAACTTGGCCACATTAACTCTTCAGTAAAATCTGGCGCTGGCGCTAACAAAAGCAGCGCCTTTATTCGATTTTTCTGATTGCGTTTATACAGTTCCTGAACCATACGTAGTGCGATCCATCCGCCCATCGAAGAACCGACCAGTAAATGTTCACCTTTGGCACAATATGTGTCAAAAACGGAGAGGCTTTCTTCTAGCCATCTGGAAATTGTCCCATTTTGAAACGAGCCGTCGGATTCGCCATGCCCAGAATAGTCATGGCGGCAGTAAGCCTTGCCGTTTTGAACGGCCCAAGCATCGATTGCTTCTGCTTTGGTACCCAGCATATCTGATCTGTAGCCACCCAACCAAACAATTCCAGGCCCAGTACCGGAACGATGTCGAATTGCAATTTTTCGTTTGTTTTCATGCTCGCCTACATCAAGAAAGCGTAACAAAGGAGTTTCATTCATACTTTGTTATCCTTGCTGCAAATTTAGAAGCAAATTTGAGGATCAAATACGCTGGAATTAACTGATTCTTGCACAACCACGGATAATAGTCATCAAAGATCGGATGGATTTGCATATGAAAAAGTTCCTTAAAAATTCTAGCGGCAATGTGGCGATGACATTTGCCCTAACAGCGACGATAGTATTGACCCTTGCAGGTGGTGCAGTGGATTATACTCGCTTAAACAATGCGAAAAATGATTATCAGGTGATCGCAGATGCAGCTGCGTTGGCAGCGGCGATTGAATATAAGCGCGAGCCTTGGGGAGCATCCAAAAAGGTTGGTGAAAAATTTTACAATTCTCAGATTGCAAACGAAGCCAGCATTGAAATAACCAGTGTTACTTTTGAGCTGATTGATGAAGCTGTGGTCGCAACTGTTAAAGGATCCAGTAAGAACGCCTTGCTTTCGATCGCCGGATATAAAGAATTTCCATTTGTTGTCCGTTCGGTTGTCAGGCTGCCCGACAATCCGGTCGAGATTGCTCTTGTTTTGGACAATACAAGCTCGATGAACCAAGACGGGAAGCTTGATGCGTTGAAATCTACTGCCGTGGATTTTGTCGATACCATGCTTGCAGATCATCTAGAAGACAAAGTGAAGATCTCGATTGTTCCGTTCGCAAAATATGTAAATGTCGGACGCAGTAATTATGGCGCTCCTTGGCTTGATGCAAAAGACAAAGTTACGACTATCCCGGGCGGATGTTTTACCCATCGTCCAGTTATTTCACAGACAGGGTGTTCGGAAGTAACAAGTACAAGTGCTGGTTCTTGGACTGGTGGTGGCTGTACTGGCCCAACTTATAATGACGGTGTATTGGTCCAGGCACAGGTATGTACAGAAAGAACATGGAACCCACCTGCCACTACGACTTCGACACAATGCACAAATATCAATTATGGCCCGGAAGTTACAACCTGTACACCGGATACGACCCACGTAGTTGAGTGGAATGGCTGCGTTTCTTCGCGCAAGGATCCTTACAATCTGAACGATTCAACCTTCAGCAAAAAGGTTCCTGGACCGCTAAACATTGGTTGCCCGCAGGAAATTGTTCCACTTACAAACAAAAGAAATACTCTGGTTGCAACGATCAACGGTATGCAAAAGGATAACTTTATCTACCTGCAACGTACTTATGTACCACAGGGTATTGTCTGGGGGATGAGAACGCTTAGCAGCCAAGCACCTTTCACGGAAGCCTTATCTTCAACGGACCCGAAATTTGATAAGCGAAAACAGTTTTTGGTAGTTATGACCGATGGTAACAACACAACGGCAGCATCTTTCGATGAAGATGATACCGATCCGAGCACCGGTGTTAAAAATACTCTAGATCACAATGACAAGCTTGCTGGTCTGCATATTGATTACACGTCAGGTACCGAGACCTCGGCAAAAGCAAATACTGCGCTCGAAGAAGTCTGCCAAAATGTGAAAGATGAAGGTATTGAAGTCTTTTCCATCACGTTTGGTAGTGATGTGAGTGCGGTGACTAAAGGGATAATGACCAATTGTGCATCAAACGACAAAAATTACTTTGACGCAGGTTCCGGTGCCGATCTGCTGTCGGCATTTCAGGAAATTTCCGACAAAATCATTACCGTCTATTTGGCAGAGTAATAATCTAATTATTTCAAATTTGCGACGGGTCGTATTTTACATACGGCCCGTTTGCACTTATGTTAACAATTGGCTATATGCAGCACATTAGGCTGAACCGGCCAGTAAGTATAATAACGTTCATAATACAGGAGTGTATGACCATTCGCAGACCACATCGGGCACAAGCGCCGCAAAAGAAAGAAGGACCACGCTCAAACCAGGAAATTACGGTCCCGGAGGTGCAGCTGATCGACGCTGAGGGAACAAACCACGGTGTCGTTAAGATCGAGGATGCACAGCGTATCGCTGGCGAGCAAGGGCTTGATCTCGTAGAGATTTCCCCGAACAATAATCCACCGATTTGTAAAGTTCTGGATTTTGGTAAGTTTAAATACCAATCTCAGAAGAAAGCGGCTGAAGCACGCAAGAAACAAAAGACTCAAGACGTAAAAGAAATCAAAATGCGTCCCAATATCGACACGCATGATTACGACGTAAAAATGCGAGCGATTGAGAAGTTCCTTGGTGAAGGTGACAAGGTCAAGGTCACACTGAGATTTAGAGGTCGGGAAATGGCACACCAGGAACTCGGTATGGATCTTTTGGCACGCGTTCGCGACCAGATCGCAGAAATTTCAAAAGTCGAGGCAGAACCAAAGCTGGAAGGCCGTCAAATGATGATGGTTGTAGCTCCAGTGAAATAAGGCTTGGATCTTACATTAACCTACCACAAAGTTTTATTTGCGCGGGCCTCCCATTCACCATCATAGCTGGGCCCGCCGATTTTACCTTCAGATAATTCTGCTAAAACTTCTCCAGGAGTCGGCAATGACCTTGGGTCGATTTGCGCATCCTTATCCCATAATCTTGACCGGACAATTGCCCGGCCACATTGAAAATAAACGGCCTGTGTTTCAATTACGATTACACAGCGTGGTTCCTTGCCATCCATAACAAAGGACTGTTTGAGTTCCTGGTCTACGTTTAAGTGCGCAATACCGTTGACCCGCAGCGTATTGCGCGAACCAGGAATAAGAAAGCAAAGGGCGATGCGTGGATCGTGGACAATGTTCTTTAGCGAGTCCACACGATTATTGCCGCGACGATCCGGCATCATCAAGGTCCGCTCATCGTGTATCCGAACAAAGCCAGGTACATCGCCACGCGGAGAACAATCCATACCCTCCGGACCGATGGTGGCAAGCGTACAAAAAGGAGAAGCCTCAATAAAAATCCGATAAGGAGTGATGAGGTTAGGAACTTCTTTTATCAGCGAAGCTTCGCTGGGTTTGCCATAAATTGCTTCCAGTTCATCAACAGATTTTATAATGCTCATGTTGTCTTTCCGGACTTGTCCTGGATTTGCTATTCCATTTGGCCTTTGGCGATAAAAGGTCCATTGCGATATTCGGGCTTTGCGTATTTGAATAGGGAACCGTCCGGATTAGATACCGAGCCACCTGCCGCCCGTAAGACGGCATCACCTGCTCCGGTATCCCATTCCATGGTTGGGCCGAAACGTGGATAAACATCAGCTTCACCACTTGCAACAAGGCAAAATTTTAGTGATGAACCGATGGATACGGTATCGGTGATCTTGTTATTTGATAGCCATTGGTCAGTTTCCGCGTCGCGATGCGATGCGCTTGCTACAGCAACCGGTCCAGTCTGCGGCAAGGAACGTATCGAAATCTCTCTGCCATTTTCAAAGGCACCATCATCAATTGAGCCATAAAACAAACGTTCAAGAGCCGGTGCATAAACAATTCCCATGATCGGTGTACTGTTCTTGATCAGAGCTATATTGACAGTGAATGCACCTTTTCCATCTTTCTTTAAGAACTCCTTGGTTCCATCCAATGGATCTACCAGAAAGAATGTTTCCGGTGCCTTCATTGCGTGACTTTCGCTGTTTTCTTCCGAGACTATCGGAATTTCCGGAGCCTTGCTCTTAAGGGCATCAAGTATAATTACCTCAGCAGCTTCGTCTGCTGCAGTAACCGGTGAGCCATCTCCCTTTATCTCAGCAGTAACCGTGCCGGCATGAATATGCATTATAGCCTCGCCTGCTTCCTTCGCGCAGGGAAGTAGAGAATGCATAAGTTCGGTAAGCTTGGTCATAAAATTCAGCTCAAATTGATCGGTTCTGACCCTGGAGTTTTAGGGTGATAAAACATCAAGCCCCCAGGTGATATTGATGCATGTGTTCGTAATGGGGAAGCATGTGATTGTAAACTTCTTTTACCCTGTCCGGCGCCTTGCAGCCTATAATCGCTATCAGCAATGTTAAGCGGGTTTTTTGTAGGTCACGGCATTCTCCCGGGACGAGCCTAGTGTTCAGGATAAGGATTAAAAAGCATAACCTGCGAAATCAGATGCCGCATTGAGCACTAGTCCGGTTTTTTATTCAGAACACGGCCAATTGTTTTCGCACTTGCTCCGACTTCTTCAAGAATTTCTTTGCCATGTTCACCCAGGTCCGGGGCACCGGCTCGGATCGCAGTTGGCGTTTTTGAAAAGGTTGCCGCTGCGCGGGCCTGCCTTAAGCGGCCAGCTTTAGGGTGATCTGTCTCAATTATTACTCCATTTGCTATCACTTGCGGATCATCGCGCATTTGCGTTCGGGTAAGGACCGGAGCACAAGGGACACCTGCAGCCTCCAGTTTAGACAAGAGATCATCGCGTAAATAGGGACGCACGGTTTCTTGTATTTCCTGTAACCGTGCTTCTTTGTTGGCCTCCCGCAAAGCTGCGGTTGTAAAGCGGGCATCTTCCAACAGGTCAAATCTTTCCATCGCTTTACAAAACCCATGCCACTGCTTGTCCTGCATAACCGAAACTGTGACGTAACCATCTGCGCAGTCATAAATCAGATCAATAAACGATTGCGTGGTTTCTTCTTCGCTCTCATGGCCGACAAACGTATGCCCGCCCATGTCTGACCCCCATAAAAAGGCAATCACTGTATCAAGCATAGAAAGGCGGACATGCTGGCCTTCCCCAGTTCGTTCACGGTGAAACAAAGCAGCAGTTATAGCCTGGCTTGCCTGAACACCTGTTAGTTTATCCGGCAGGATCGTGCGCACGAGTTTTGGGCGTTCTGCATCTGAACCGGCCTGAACTGTAGTAAGCGCAGAAACTGCCTGGACTAGCGGGTCATAAACAGGCTTATCGCGATAGGGACCTTCAAAGCCAAATCCGCAGATAGATACATAAATAATGTCCGCTCGCATTGAGCGAATTACTGTTTCATCTATTCCCAAACGCTCAACCACACCCGGTCTGAAATTATGAATGAATACGTCGGATGATTTCGCCAGTAGTTTGAGCGCTTCCAGCCCTTCATCGGATTTAAGATCAAGCACGATCGAGCGCTTGTTTCGATTGTTGTTGAGAAAAGATGCGGAATAACCATCGGCCACGTGACGTGTGAAATCTCCGTGTGGCGGTTCAACCTTAATAATGTCAGCACCCTGATCCCCCAAAATTTGTGTAGCACTTGGCCCGGAGATCACCATGGTAAGATCGAGAACGCGAATACCTGAAAGGGGGCCTGACATTTAATTATATACCTTCCACCATAGCATCCTGAAGTGCACGAATTTCTGCGATTTTTGAACCGGCTTCCGGCTTGGCATTTTTACGTGTAATCAAGTCGCCTTTTCTGATTGGTGCAATTACCTCTGCCCGGTCCATTAGGCCGCAGGGCCAAGCCTGGTTTGCGATAGCTTCAGTTTTCGATAGTGCCCAGGAGCGGTGCGAATATTCACCAACCATTTCAAGCTGGTCTCCCGGTTGCATGTCCTTCTTGGCAACGGCACAGACTTCAGCAACCGGTTTAGCAAGTGGCACCATGTCTGCTTTTCCATAAAGTACCACGCGGGCGCAGGTAAGCGGGACCTCCAGTGAGGTCAGATGATAGGGCCGGTGAAACGTGAAGTACGGACCTTTTTTGCCGACTTTCAAATCCACCATGCGTTCAGTGATACGGGGATGAGCCATATCGGCAACTACAAACACACCTGGTGATACGCCTTTTCCGATCGAAAAATCCACGCAGCCCTTTTTGGATAATACCCCACCATCTGACTTCGGGATAAGCGTTGATGATAACTGATCAACCGATGCGGCCGGTCCATGCATTCCGGCAATATCAATCTCCAGGCCAGTGGCGTTTGCAATCGCGCACATCTCCACCATTGTTTTAGAACCTTCGACAAATTCAACCAGCATACGGACATTCATATGTCTGGCATCAGCTTCTTTTTGATAATCATGTGGTTTGGCGTCGAAATCGAGCGGGTTGTTTTTACCCTTTCCGGCACAGACCACTTCATGACCCATTGCTGAAACAAACTCGATCAATTCCATGCAGGATGATGGTTCATCGCCTGCGCCCAATGAATAGACGACGCCCGCGCGATCTGCTTCTGCTTTGAGGTAGGGACCAATACACACATCAGCTTCGACATTCATCATGACAAGATGCTTGCCTTGTTCGATTGCTTCAAGTCCTACGGTCGCGCCAACACCTGGAATGCCGGTCGTTTCAACGACCACATCAATCAGGGGGTTTTCCAGCATCATTTGCGTATCGTTCGTGATTGCCATTTTACCCGCTTCAATGGCAGCGGTCATCGCAGCAGGGTTTTCAACCCGACGCCCAGCGTCTTTATGGCCAAATGCGATATCAAGTGCATGGTCGACATTTTCAACGGTTCGGTTCGCCATGCAGGCAATTTCAATGCCTTTCATGTGGGCAACTTGGGTAATGAGATCCGTACCCATTTCGCCACAACCAACCACGCCGATACGAATAGGTTTATTATTGTCTGCGCGGGTTTCAAGATCGCGAGCAAGCCCCGTCAGCGCTACATTGGTTGGCATTTAGTTCCCCTTTTGAAGTCAGAAATGACACTATTATGCACAAATTCTCAAGAGTAATTTCAAGCTTGTCGCGTTAAAAATCAAAGATTTATCACAATGAAGATCGGGACGCCGATAGTGTGAAACTGAGGTCAGGATCGGTGCCTTGGGCACGATTAAGATTTTGTAAACCATTATGCAGCATGGTTTACACACACATAAATCATCTTTGGGGGCAAAGTGATTTAGATACTCTAACAACGCTCTGCGTGGGGTTACTAATGAGTTTGTCCTCCATCTTCGGATACTTATCCGATACACCTATTAAGTTAATCAGAGTTGCTTATGTCGTTGGCCTGTCAATTATAGCAGGCATGTCCATTGGGGCACATGTGATCGTTGATCGCGTCGTCAATCAGTCTGAATATTCCGCATCCACAATCAACATAGCCGGCAAGCAGCGGATGTTATCGCAGCGAATGGCCTATTTCTTGGTGACTGCAGTCCAAACCAGAGATGCTGATGATATCTTGCATTTTCATGACGCTGTAACCGAGTTCGAACGCAATCATTTTGGACTGCTGAACGGTGACGAGGAATTGAGTTTACCTGGAGTATATCCAGCTTCGGTGGAAACCATTTACTTTGCGCCAGAACATCAGCTGCATGCAATGATAATAAAACACATAGACACCTTAAAAGGCTTTTACGAACAGCTTCGTAACGATGAAGCGATAGCGCAGGCCAAAATCAGTGCTGTCCTGGAATATACGGAAACTGATCTTCTTTTTGCGCTCAATATGGTCGTGAAAGCCTATGAAAAATCTGCCAATGAGAAAATTGATAACTTAATCAGCATTCAACGTTTCAGTATCATGGCTATCCTTTTAGCGCTTATTGCGGAAGCGATCGTGATCTTCAATCCACTGGTTCAACGGTTGCAACGATATTCCGAGAATCTGGAATTTGTAGCCACCCATGATCAATTGACAAAAGTTCCCAACCGCAGAGCCTTTTTTGCAACCGCTGAAAGTGAATTCGACCGTGCCAAACGATACGAGGATCCAATTTCTGTACTGATGTGCGACTTAGATCACTTCAAGTCGATTAATGATGCCCATGGACATCAGATAGGCGACGAAGTGTTGAAGCAATTTGCCAGACTTGCAACTGCTACGCTTCGTGCTGAAGATGTATTTGCTCGGATTGGTGGTGAAGAATTCGCGGTTATCCTTCCTAAAACAGATGCAAAGAGCGCCTGCGTTGTGGCGGAGCGTATTTGCAATGCGATACGCACTAATCCTATTGAATTGCAAAACGGTGAAACTCTGACTGTCACGACCAGCATCGGCATTGCAGATTATGGTTTCAGCGCTGCTGAAACGGTTGAAAGTGTATTGGGGCGGGCTGATGTTGTCCTTTATGAGGCAAAGCGCAATGGACGTGATGGGTACGCTCTGGCGTCATATGCAGAAAGAAAGAGCGATGCCGGGTCTTCAAAAGATCAGAAAGCCAAAACCCGAAACGCAATTATATTAGGTGCTGCGCCGGGTTACCCGTCGATTGCTTAGCCAGTCTATCAGCGGCAAAATCGATACGGTGCGACCTTAAGCTTTAAGCGCCAGATAACCTCCAACGGCAACAAGTGCACTACCCGCACAAATTTTCAATTGCCGAACATACCTTAAACTAGATGCGGCACCCGCAATTTGCTTTGCAACGATAGCATAAATAATTTTGACACCGCCTACTGCAACCACTGTAACCGCTGAAACCAAGAAAATATCGCCCATAGTGAGCGCGGCGAGATCAACAAAAGTTGGCAGCAGGCTTGCATAAAACAGAATGGCCTTAACATCGCCCAGTGTGAGCAATAATCCCGCACTAAAACTCGTGGCTAGTTTTCCTGAGCTGGTTTTTACTGCGTCCGGTGCGGCGGAGGTTTTGTTCCTCTGTAACTGACTGCGCACCAGCGTGATACCAAACCAAATCAGGTAGGTTGCGGCTGCATATTTAATGATCACAAAAAGCGCGCCCATCTGTTCGGCCAGGACTGTCATGCCAAGAACCGCCATTGCGATAAAGACCAGATCACCCGCCACGATCCCAAGTGCGGTTGCAATACCATTGCTAATGCCAAACATGGCAGAACGCGCAACCACCAGCGCAACACTAGAACTTGGAAGAGCAGCCATTGCTGCCAAGATTACGAACAATGCAGCAATTTCAAAGAGCGTCACAATATAAGTTCACCGCCATTCATTGAACAGTTTTGCGGCCTGAATATCCTCACGGTCAAACCGCAGCTTTCATTGCTTCTTCAAGGTAAACCTCGCGCAATTTGCCTACGACGTTTCCGGGCTTTCCTTCGCCAATCGGCTTGCCGTCAATTTCCACCACCGGGCATACAAAGGCGGATGCAGAGGTAAAAAATGCCTCTTTTGCATTTGCCGCTTCTTCCTTTGTAAAGGGACGTTCTTCCACTTGCATCTGTAATAGTTCCGCTACCCTTAGGGTAGCCTTTCTGGTGATGCCGTGCAGAATGGAATTTGATAGCTGGCGGGTCACCAGCTTATTGTCCTTTGTAACGATCCAGGTATTGTTCGAGGTACCTTCCGTAATCAGGCCTTCTTCTTCAAACCAGGCATCATCTACACCGGCTTTTTTGGCAGCCATTTTGGCCATGGATGGATAGAGCAGTTGCACGGTTTTAATATCCCGTCTGCCCCAACGCATATCCGGTACGGTGATCACGCGCGCACCATTTTTCACAAGCGCGTTTTCAAGTGGGTCTTTTTTCTGAGTGAACAAAATCAGAGAAGTTGGTGTACCTTCCTCAGGATAGGCGAAATCCCGATCCGCTACACCGCGTGTGACCTGCAAATAAACCAGGCCATTGGTTATGCCATTATCCTCGACCAATTGTTTGTGAATTGCCAGCAGATCACCCATTTGCGCAGGCGCGTCCATATCAAGCTCATTAAGCGAACGTTTTAACCGTTCTTCATGCCCCGGATAATCGATTAGTTTACCCGCGACCACGGTAGTCACTTCATAAACCGCATCTGCCATCAAGAACCCTCGGTCAAACACTGAAACTTTTGCGTCTTCTTCGGGAACAAATTCCCCGTTCACGTAAACAATTCTGCTCATTCTATCCCCAAAAATCTGTTGTTGGCGGGTAAACAATTGATCCATCATATCGCAAGCCGTTAGGTCTGTCTTCCGCCAATAGTAACGGGCCATCCAAGTCCACAAATTTTGCGCCTTGAGCCAACAGAATGGCTGGAGCCATTCCCAGAGAGGTGCCCACCATACAGCCGACCATAATGCCCAAGCCAAGTTCGATCGCGCGTTCTCTGGTAATCAACGCCTCAGATAAACCACCGGTTTTATCCAGCTTGATATTGATGAATTCATAGCGATCCTTAAGTTGCGCAAGTTCCAGACTTGTATGGCAACTTTCATCGGCACAAAGCGGTACCATGTGCTCGTGATCTGCAAGACATTGATCCTTTGTCGCGGGCAGAGGTTGTTCAACAAGAACAACGCCTAGATCTTGCAAGTCCTGTTGCAGTGCAAGCCATACCGGCTCGGTCCATCCCTCATTCGCATCGATTATAATTTCGGCATCCGGTGCACCCGTGCGAACAGCCTCAAGGCGGCTAAGGTCATTCGGACCGCCCAGTTTGATTTTCAGCAGTGGACGATATGCATTGGCCTTTGCATTTTCTTGCATAACTGCGGGTGCATCCAGCGAAAGGGTATAGGCTGTTGTAAGCGGCTTTGGCTCGACCTCGCCGGTCATCTTCCAAACCGAAGTTCCGCTTTTTTTTGCTTCCAGATCCCATAGGGCACAATCAACTGCGTTGCGTGCAGCACCCGCTGGTAAAACAGAATGAAGTGTTTTGAGGGTTACGTCACTAGGTAACTTTTCAATTTGCCTGGTAACACTTTCAATTGTTTCCTCGTACCGGCCATAAGGAACACATTCTCCACGGCCGAGAAAAGTGCCATCCCCAACCGTAACTACAATGACCTCCGCATGGGTTTTTGTGCCCCGTGAAATTGTAAATGCAGATGCAAGTGAAAATTTTTCTGATGTGATTTTGATAGTCAGAGCATTCATGATTTTTAATGCTCGGTACGAAACGGTTTTTGACAGTTTTTGCCGGCTGCCTTCAGGCCCAACCGCTTCGTGGCGGTACCTATTTTTTTCATGACATCCAAGCGTTGTTTTACGACACCAGTCGCGCCGCTATGGACGCTGACCAATGTCGGAAGGCTTAAGACAAGCGCAAATAGCAGTTTGATGCGCACCGCAATCTCCTGGTTTTTGCCGGGAGATTATAGGGTTTGGTTATATTCGCCAACTTCCTTGTTCTCGCGCAGGATCGCATCAACCGCGTTAAACATCTCGACCTTGCGTTCGTCAGATACAGGGCTTTCAACAACCACTACCAATTTGGGTTCATTGGATGAGGCGCGTACAAGTCCCCAGGTTCCATCTTCTGCGACCACGCGGACACCATTTACGGTTATCAGGTCACGGATTTTCTGCCCGCCTACCGCATCATTATTGGATTGCATATCTTCAAAACGTTTAACCACCCGGTCTACCACATCATACTTTGTTTCATCTGAGCAAAAGGGTGACATTGACGGTGAACCATAGGTCGTTGGCAGGTCTCGACGCAGATCAGCCATTGTTTTATCAGGATTACGTTCCAGCATATCACAGACCGCAAGGGCGGTTACGACCCCATCATCATAACCTTTACCAATCGGTGCGTTAAAGAAGAAGTGGCCGGATTTTTCAAAACCGGCAATTGCGTTGAGTTCATTGACCCGGCGTTTGATGTAGGAATGACCGGTTTTCCAGTAGTCAGTCTTGGCGCCTTGTTCCTGAAGCGTAGGGTCAGTCAGAAACAGGCCAGTTGATTTTACGTCAACGACAAATTGCGATCCCGGATGCACGGCGGAAATATCACGCGCAAGCATTACGCCTACCTTGTCCGCAAAAATCTCTTCGCCCTCATTATCAACTACGCCGCACCGGTCTCCATCGCCGTCAAATCCAAGCGCAACATCAGCGCCGGTTTCCATCACCTTGTCGCGCATCTTGTGCAACATCGCCATGTCTTCCGGGTTCGGATTATAATTTGGGAACGTGTAATCAAGTTCGACATCCATCGGGATAACTTCAACGCCGCACCGCTCCAGAATTTTCGGAGCAAATGCTCCTGCTGTTCCGTTACCGCAAGCGGCAACGGCACGAATTTTTCGACTGAATGGTTTGCGATCGGAATGGGCGGAAATATAGCGTTCGGCAAAATTCTCGACAAACTCGTAAGAGCCGCCACCTTTTAATTTCCATTCGCCATTGAGAACGATCTCGCGCAGCCGATCCATCTCGTCTGGCCCAAAAGTAAGCGGTCTCTGGCAACCCATCTTTACGCCCGACCAACCATTATCGTTGTGGGAGGCTGTCACCATGGCCACTGAAGGAACGTCCAGTTCAAACTGGGCAAAATAGGAAACCGGGGATAGTGCAAGGCCAATATCTTTCACCCGTGCGCCAGCGGCAAGCAACCCAGCAGTCAAAGAATTTTTGATTGCCATTGAGTAACCGCGAAAATCATGACCGGTTACAATGTCCGGTCCGGCGCCCAATTCCTGGATTAAAGTACCAAGGCCCATTCCCAAAGCCTGAACGCCCATTAGGTTAAGTTCGGGTGGTTTGTCTGAGGCTGGATGGCCAAACCACCAGCGTGCATCATATTCTCTAAATCCGGTCGGTTTAACGAGCGGCGTGATTTCAAATTCATGGGTGTTTGGTAAAACGGCATGGGTTGGTTTAGGGAACATCATTTTCCTCGATAATTGATGCAGACAAGAAACACTGGACAAAGTCTGCTTTAGCGCTCTTGATTCTAGTTTGAATATGGTGTGGGTCTAAATTGCATCCTACCCGTTAATGGTCGATGAAGAATGCAGGTAATCTTCTGTGATTACTGATTCAGGATTAGCTCCTGATTGCGAACCTCAAACCCCTTCAATTCGCGCAAGAATGCCATGCCAAGTAAAGTTTCGCCCAATGCCCGGTCTTCCAATATCACGGTTTCAACGTTTTTTACGGTTACCCGTCCAATCGATATCCGATCGATAATCGTTGCAGCGGCCTTAGCTACACCGTTTGCGGTATGCACCGAATATTTGAAATCGGAAGCTTCAAGTTTAATCCCAATGCGTCGCGCAGTAGAGCGATTGATTGCTACACTGGTAGCACCGGTATCAACCAGCACACTAACTTGCCGACCATTCATTTTTGCGTTGGTAATAAAATGTCCCCGGTTATCCATCGGGATACGGGCGTTGCGACTGGCGTAGGAACTTGTTGATGTGGAAGCCGAGGTTTTTTGTACCGCTTCGCTTTTATCCGCCGCTTGAACATTGTTCTGGGAACCAGGCTGCATGAGCGCCTGCTCATGGCTAGTTTGGAGGTGTTGTGCAGTTTGAACTGCAACTACGCCAACGAGAAAAAGGCCAAGTATATATTGCCACATGTCGGCTACCTCAGATCTCAACATCAAAAGATACTACAAGCGTAATTGCTTGAATATTTAAGATTAACTGAATTTAGCCACCGTAACGTAAACACGGACGTGCTTTTCCGGCTAAATAAGAGTAATAGTTAACAAATTCTCAGCCAGTACGATTCGCAACATTGAGCATCATTAAAATGCGACCCCATTTGATATTTATCGCTTTCTTTTCAACACTGATGGTGGTGTCTTCGTTTGCAAGTGCAAACTGGAGAAGTGATATTGGCGTGTTCAGAATTGGCGTTGTGATTGACGCTAGCCGAGCAGGCAGTCTTGATCTGCTTGAACCGTTTCGAATGGAGATTGCAGAATCTCTCGGAATGGATGTGGAATTCTTTCCTGCGCGTGATTCAATTAATCTCATCAATGCTCTAAGTGCCGATAGAATAGAATACGCAATTTTGTCGTCTTCTGGCTATGCATTGGCAACTGTACGATGCGCTTGCGTGGAGCCGCTGGTAATTCCTCGTTCATCGGACAGTACAGATGGTTATTATCTGGTTGCGATCGGCAAACGTGAATCAGTTCGCAGCGTGGAAAACCTTTTGTCCAAGCAAGTGGCGGCCCTTTCGGCTGATTCTATCATCGGTGAAGCACTCATTCGTTATTTATTACTGAGCAACATTAAGAATACGGATCTTAATTCGCTGGATTTTCAAAAGCGTCCGTCTTCGGAAGAAACGTTAACAGCTTTTACGAACGGGGAATTTGATGTTTTGTTTGGCTGGAGCTCCCTGAGTGGCGATCCCGCCATTGGATACTCACGCGGAACTCTCAATATGATTGGAAAATCGAACCCGGCAATCCTGTCGGAGCTTGAAATTTTCTGGCGTTCATCTCAAATCCCGCATCGCCCGCACGTGATTAGGAAAAAACTACCGGGAGAAGCAAAAACCATTTTGCGCGATACTTTAGTTAATCTCTTTGAGAGAAATCCAGTTGCCTATGACGCGATCGAACCACACTATGCAGGCGGCTTTACAGCTGCAAGAACAGACCGTTTCAAAACCCTTGTGGATTTTATTCAATCGTATTCAGAGCCTGACGATGCAGATGAAGCGGCCAAAAACCTAAACAGTTTAATCCCTAGCAGCCAGTAACTTCAACGCTACTACCAAGGCGTGGGCGCAGGAACATTTGCTCTTCCATCTCGATAGCAGTTTCATCAAATGTCAGTTTGCCATTTTTGTAGCCAATAAACTTGAACGCTGGCTCATGACTTGTTGCTACGGTTGCCGAAACAAGAAAAGTGTCGTTTACCATAATTTGTGCCGGAATTGTATAATCGCTACCGACGGATGGTTTTCCGCCACCATTTCTCTGGCAAGCCCAGACGACTTTTGCTTCATCGTCTTTAATTTCCACACCAACGACTGAAATACTGATATCGTCGTCGTAGGGCTGCATGATCCGATTGGCGACATCCAATATTTCGTCCACCTCGTTTGAAGACAGATCATTTGACTGGGTGATCAAATCGGCAATTGAACTTGAAACACGGGACACTTTCCGATCAACGGCTACGGCAAGCGATATCTCCAATGTGCCAACAAACAAAAGTATCAGTATTGGAGCGAGAATCGCAAATTCGATTGCGGCCACCCCCTGCTGACTTTTCCTGAAGCTTCTGCCGAGTTTTTGTAAGAAACGTATATTCAACATACTATGGATCCTGCCGTTTCAGCATATGGTTTATAAAGCTTATTCATAGGGTTCCGTTCGGGTCACCGCCACGACCTGAATGAGTGCATAATTTCCACTACCAGAGCTAACCAAAGGGGCGGCAAAATTTGTGTAAACCGGCCACTTGTATTGAGCACTTACCTGTAAGATTTGAACCGGGCCAGGCGCAGTAAATTCGTTATCTTCCAGATCACCATTGGATTTTGGCTGTTTGGGGTTTTCCAGATTGTTAAACTCCATTGCAACCTGAATTTCCGTACGCAAACCATTACAAGTAATAAGAACGGTCATCCGACCGCATAGAGCTTCGCGAAATTCGTCTTCTGTTGTTGCTTGATTGAGTTGTCCGGTGCGGAACAGTCGGGTCACATCATCTATAGATGTTTCGAGATATTGGTTTACAAAGAAAAACAGTGCAGATTCAATGATTGCAAATATTAGCGCAAAAAATGGAACGCCGATTAGTGCAAACTCTACCGCTGTAGCTCCTTTTCGATCTTTCTTAAAAAACAGAAATTGTCGAAGACAGGAAGTAATTCTTGTCGATCTCATGATTTAGTTCACACCGCCATAGCAAATTTATATGTTTATCAGGCGAATGTTAGCATCTGAACGTTGCTGTTTCGTTTACATGGTCAATCAAAAATTGATGTATGATTGGTTTCGGGCCTTTTTCATAAAACAAGCAAACTAGAGCGCTTAAGCTGTTCACCCGGATTTAGAATTTTCAAAATCGCGTACGAAAACGGGCCAAATTCACTCTATGAAAATTGCTTTTATATAGAACAATCAATCCTTTATATAGATTGATGGCCCCCGGTGCCTGAAGCTTGTTTACTTAGTTGGAGTTAGCTTCAGACAGCTGGTTGCGTGCCTGAATTTGCCCAGATGCGAAATTGAAAGCTGAATTATCATCACCAATAGTTAATGTTGGTTCGCAAACAGGCGCACAAGCAAGTGTTTCACGGCTATTACGACGATAAATTCGCACAGTGTTTGTTTCCTGTCCGCGCACCACTACTTTTTGATCCACTACAGCGTCGCCTTT
>JBCCBE010000128.1:0-6465 GCA_039814425.1 Pseudomonadota bacterium | reverse complement strand
CTTGAAGGAAAACAAGGATATGAGCGATATCAATGTATTGGGAAAGCTTCGGGCAATTGCATGAATGACCAGCCGGGCGGTAGTACGACGGTTGGTATGGGTGCTTGCCTATACAATGAAGCGGAATGGTGGGACGGTCAGCTAAACTCGGTTTACACGAAACTTGCTCAACGCGAAAAGCAATCGGATGCAGAAAATAAGGCTGATGGTATTATCCATGCACCGGAAAAGTTTCCACGCCTGCGCGACATGCAACGCCAGTGGATCATGTACCGCGACGCGATCTGTGATTATGAGATGTCTCAATGGGGTGGCGGTACGGGCACAGGTCCGGCAAATGCAGGTTGTATTTTGAACGAGACAGCGACACAATTCCTGAAGCTTCAGGGTTTCTATGGATATTTTGAGAATTAACCAGACGCGGCTCCGGTATGCTAACGCATCAAACTTCATATGAATTGCTTATTAATTCCTTCCGCTGGAACCTTCCTGAAAACCTTAACATGGGTTGGGACGTGTGTGACAAGTGGGCTGATGACGATCCGCAACGCATAGCAATCATTGACCTGACCAGTGGCAAACGTTGCGACATTTCATTCGGTGAACTAAAAGCGCTGTCTGACAAACTTGCGAATTATCTTGTGTCCCTTGGAATTAAGCCCGGCGATCGGGTAGGCGTATTGCGAAGCCAATCTGCCTGGACAGCTGCTGCACATATCGCCGCCTGGAAGGTTGGTGCAGTTTCCATTCCGCTCTTCAAGCTATTTGGAGAGGAAGCCTTGCTCACACGGCTTGCAGATGCGTCCGCTATGGTGGTGGTTACGGATCTTGACGGATTGGAAAAGTTGAAACAGATAAACGGCCTGCCGAATTCCTTAAAGCATCTCATTGTGCCAGAGGCGCTCGATTTTTCTGCGCAACCAGATACGTTTTTTATTGCTGATACTAATCCGCATACACCAGCAGTGCTGATCTATACTTCTGGAACTACGGGGTCACCAAAGGGCGCTCTGCATGGCCATCGTGTGTTGATGGGTCACCTGCCCGGTGTCGAAATCAGTCATGATTTTCTACCCCAACCAAACGATGTTCTGTGGACACCGGCAGATTGGGCGTGGATTGGTGGACTATTTGATGTGCTGATGCCGGGCCTGCATCAGGGGGTTCCTGTGGTCGCAGCACGGATGAAAAAATTCAATGCTGAAGAATGTCAGCGCATTATCGAAATGGCGTGTGTGCGCAACATCTTCTTTCCTCCAACCGCGCTACGCATGTTGAAGGCTGAAGGATTTAAGGTTTCCGGTTTGCGATCCGTTGCCTGTGGTGGGGAGCCGCTTGGCGAAGAAATGCTCAATTGGGGCAGGCAGGCGCTTGGTGTCACAATCAACGAATTCTACGGTCAGACTGAGTGCAATATGGTTGTCTCCTCCTGCTCAAGTCTGTTCGATGCAAAGCCTGGTTGCATGGGTAAACCGGTTCCCGGTCATGAAATTACGGTGATTGATGAAACAGGCATGCCGTGCGATGGGGAGGGGGATATTGCAATCAAACGCGGTACACCGGTTATGATGCTTGAATACTGGAATAATCCCCAGGCTACTCAGGAAAAATTTCGCGGCAATTGGTTATTAACCGGTGATAGGGGCATTCGCGATGGCGATTACATCCGCTTCATCGGGCGCGATGATGATGTCATTACCTCGGCAGGCTATCGTATTGGTCCGGCAGAAATCGAAGATTGCCTATTGAAACATTCTGCGGTTGCCTCGGTCGGGGTAGTTGGCAAGCCTGATCTGGAGCGCACGCAGATTGTGAAGGCTTATATATTGCTACGGGATGGGATTGAACCATCTGACAAATTAAGTGCAGAATTGCAGCGGCACGTGAAAACAAGACTTGCAGCTTACGAATATCCGCGCGAAATTGCGTTTGTGGATAATTTGCCGATGACGGTAACCGGCAAGATTATCCGCAAGGAACTCAAAACAAGGGCAGCGGCGGAAGCAGCACAAAAATGACCAAGATCCAATCCAAGATTTCCATCAGTTCTGCCCAATATGCTGAAAACCGCAAAGCCAATCTTGAGCAATTGGAAACGGTACGTAACGCGGTAAAGTCTGCTGCTGCCGGGGGTGGTGAGAAATCCCGTGACAGGCATCTTTCCAGGGGCAAATTATTGCCGCGCGATCGGGTTTCCAATCTGCTTGATCCCGGTTCCCCATTCCTGGAAATAGGTTCAACTGCTTCTCATGGTATGTATGGTGATGAATCACCCTGCGCCAGTGTGATCGCAGGTGTTGGCCGTGTGCATGGTCAGGAAATCATGGTGATCTGCAATGATGCGACCGTGAAGGGCGGGACATATTATCCGATGTCCGTAAAGAAGCATTTGCGGGCTCTGGAAATAGCTGAACAAAATCACTTGCCTTGTATCACTCTGGTCGATAGCGGCGGAGCAAACCTGCCACAGCAGGCAGAAGGATTTCCAGATCGCGAACATTTTGGCCGCATCTTTTTTTATCAGGCAAACTTGTCCGCCAAAAACATTCCGCAAATTTCCGTTGTTATGGGATCATGTACGGCAGGTGGCGCTTACTTGCCAGCAATGTCGGATGTATCGATCATCGTGAAAGAGCAGGGCACTATATTTCTTGCAGGCCCACCCTTGGTGAAAGCTGCAACTGGTGAAGTGGTAAGTGCAGAAGATTTAGGCGGTGGGGATATGCATACGCGCCTTTCCGGCGTCGCCGATTATCTGGCAGACAATGATGCGCATGCGCTTGCCCTGGCCCGTCAGGCTTTGGGTCAGCTTAATCGCCAAAAATCAACCCAGCTTGCAATGCAATCACCGGAAGATCCTGCTTATGATCCGGACGAGATTTTGGGCGCAGTACCAGCTGATCTAAAAACACCCTATGATGTGCGAGAAGTAATTGCCCGAGTAGTGGATGGATCGCGGCTCGATGAATTTAAAGCTCGTTATGGCGTAACGATCATCTGTGGATTTGCCCATGTTATGGGCATGCCGATCGGTATCATCGCAAACAATGGCGTATTGTTTTCGGAAAGTTCGCTAAAGGCCGCACACTTTGTAGAACTCTGCTCACAGCGTAAAATACCACTGCTATTCCTGCAAAACATCACTGGCTTTATGGTCGGACAAAAATATGAGGCAGGCGGAATTGCCAAAGATGGCGCAAAGCTTGTCACAGCAGTTGCAACAACCAAAGTGCCCAAAATTACCATGCTGATTGGCGGCTCCTTTGGGGCCGGTAATTATGGCATGGCGGGTCGCGCTTATTCTCCGCGGTTTTTATGGACCTGGCCAAATTCGCGTATTTCGGTCATGGGCGGTGAACAGGCAGCAGGTGTTCTGGCAACCGTTAAGCGAGCCTCAATTGAGCGACAGGGCGGAAGCTGGAGCGAGGAAGAAGAAGCAGCCTTTAAACAACCCACATTGGATATGTTTGAAGAGCAGTCTCATCCCTTATACGCATCTGCCCGGTTATGGGATGATGGTATTATCGATCCGCGCAAGACACGGGAAGTATTGGCACTCAGCCTTTCCGCATCGCTCAATGCAGAAATAGAAGAAACCAAATTTGGCGTATTCCGAATGTAACAATCGTTGAGGACAAGTGCGTTTATAAAGCCTTCTGCATTGGTCTGCGGGAAACAGACTGCAAATAAGTCGAACTACATGGATTAAAGTCAATGGATTATGGATTTCTGATGTTAGTACTACTGGCATGGGTAATTGGCGGCGGAAGCCCCGGTCCTGCTACTCTTGCTATATCTGCAACTGCCATGGAACATGGTCGCCGGTCAGGCCTACTTATTGCCAGCGGAATTGTAGCCGGATCAGCGTGTTGGGGGATCGCGGCCGGTTTCGGAATTAGTTCATTGATGTTGGCCAATGTTTGGGTTTTTGAAACCATCCGCTATCTGGGCGCTTTATACCTGCTTTATCTGGCGTTAAAGTCTTTCAAAAGCGCATTTAAAGGGGATGCGGGGTTAACTGTAAAGGCCAGCAACAACCGGTTGTTTGTAAAAGGTCTTCTGCTTCACCTGACCAATCCAAAGGCTGTGTTAGGCTGGGGATCGGTATATGCGGTAGCGCTCCCACCTGGTGCAGATGTTTATCAGATTATGGGATTATTTTTTATTCTGATCAGTGCTTCAATTTGTGTCTTTATCGGATACGGGTTTTTGTTTTCGATTGAAAAAATCTCGCAATCCTACAGGACATCGAAGCGCTGGTTTGAACTTGCATTCGGCACATTGTTCGGGGCCGCAAGTGTGAAATTACTGACTTCCAGGCTTGAAAATTAGATGTCGACCCGTCTCTTGATACTATGGCAAAACTCATCAATTCCTGTTCATCAGAACGTTCGCCATGAACAATGATCGCATCGCCAATACTCCGGGAGGAGAGCGCATGCTGGTTGGCGCAATTTTGTTTGCGCTCGGATTTTTCGCCTATCATGGATTGAAATATCAGCTAGGCGTATTTGGATCTTATCTTCTTATTGCGATCATGCTGGTCGGTGCTATCCAGATCGGGCGCGGGTTATTTCAATGGAAGTATGCCGATCGAAAATCCTTTGCAAAAGAACGCAAATCACAAAACCTGTTTGTTGATATTCCTTTGCGTGATCAGGACCTCACGCTATTGCATGAAGTAGAAGACGCGCTTATCGAAAAAATACGTGATTCCTCAACGCTAAAAATAGAACTTCACTCTGTTGATACCGCAAACAGCATGGGTACAATACATCTGATCGGCCTGGAGGCAGATGCAATGTTTGCTCATATATATTCATCTCTTGCGCCGTTTGCGTTGCCTGGTGGATTGCGTCTCTTCCCGAAACCGGGTCAGGATATAGATACGGAAATTCATGGGAAACGGGTTTTAGTTAACCTTCCGAGTACGGAGCTTGCACGCTGATGCCAAAGAAACTCCTTATTGCAAATCGCGGTGAAATCGCCTGCCGAATTATCAAAACCGCTCGCGCAATGGATATTAAAACAGTCGCGGTTTATTCTGATGCAGACGCCAACGCGCAGCATCGCCTTTGGGCAGATGAGGCAGTTCACATTGGCCCTGCACCCGTTGCAGAAAGCTATCTTGATTCTGAAAAAATAATTCGAGCAGCGATAGAAACAGGTGCAGATGCAATCCATCCGGGCTATGGGTTCCTGTCTGAAAATCCGGGTTTTGTTGATGCAGTCGAGAAGGCCGGGATAACATTTGTCGGTCCATCTGCAGAAGCCATCCGCGCGATGGGACTAAAAGATGCGGCCAAGAAACGGATGGAAGAGGCCGATGTGCCTGTCGTACCGGGCTATCATGGTGATAATCAAGAAGAGAAATTCCTTGCTGGTGAGGCAACGAAAATCGGCTATCCGGTTTTAATCAAAGCACGTGCAGGCGGTGGCGGCAAAGGGATGCGTAAGGTAGATCATCCGAAAGATTTTGCCGCGGCTCTGGAAGGCGCGGTGCGAGAGGGAGTAGCCAGTTTTGGTGATGGGCGGGTTTTGATTGAAAAATACATCACTGCGCCGCGCCATATCGAAATTCAGGTGTTTGGAGACAGCCACGGCAATGTGGTGCATCTGTTTGAACGGGATTGTTCGCTACAACGCCGCCATCAAAAAGTTATTGAAGAAGCGCCAGCGCCAGATATGACCGAGGAAATGCGTGCAGCTATGGGTGGAGCAGCAGTGAAAGCAGCGCAAGCAATTCACTATTGCGGTGCAGGAACAGTTGAATTCATCGTAGATGGATCAGAAGGTCTAAGTCCCGACGGTTTTTGGTTCATGGAGATGAACACTAGGTTGCAGGTAGAACATCCGGTTACTGAGGCTATAACCGGCATTGATCTGGTAGAATGGCAATTGAGGATCGCCGATGGCGAGTATCTGCCCCGGTTTCAGGATGATTTATCAATCGAGGGTCACGCATTTGAGGCACGTCTTTATGCAGAAGATGTTCCAAAAGGGTTTTTACCGGCAACCGGCAAACTGGAATATCTGGAGTTTTCATCTGCTGCCCGAAACGATTCTGGCGTTGTTGAAGGAGATTCGATTAGCCCGTTTTATGATCCGATGATTGCAAAAATTATCACCCATGAGGAAACCCGCGAAGCAGCGCTTTCAAAATTGGACTTTGCGCTTGGAGAGACGCTAATTGCCGGAACGGTTACCAATAGGGACTTCCTGCAGGCGCTTTGTCGCCATGACGAGTTTTCGGCCGGGGAGGTTGATACCGGTTTGATAGGGCGTGACCTCGATGCGCTCTTAGAATCAGATCCGCCGGGCGACCAAATTATTGCGCTTGCTGCAAAGTACGCGCTCGATATGCCTGCGGTTCCTTACGGCAACGCCCAGAGTTACAATGCAGCAGAGGATGATCCGGGTGGCTCACTTGCCGGGTTTTCGATTTGGACCGCGCCGGTTTGGACT
>JBCCBE010000051.1:0-23930 GCA_039814425.1 Pseudomonadota bacterium | reverse complement strand
CTAATGGGCATACCTTCCTTTTGTTTTTGTTTCTACCCTCGGAGCAAGGATGAGCGGCTTCTTGGGGGGGCGGGGCCGCGCGGCCCGCCGGCCGGCTCGACCACGCCGGCGGTGGAGGGGGGCGGGGGGGCCGGGCGGGGGGGGGGGGGGGGGGGGGGGGTGTGTTGTTGGCCCGCGGGGGGGGGCGGGCGGGGGGGGGGGGGGGGGGGCGCCAGAGCGCTCTCTTCTGGCTACGCGGCGTGGCCGCCCAGCGTGGCATGCGCATCGCCGCGCTCGGGCGGCGGCACCGCCGTCACGCTGAGGGTCTGTGAACACGACCCTAACTTCTAAACGATCCAATTGACGGCACGCGCGGCTTCCTTGAAGGGCGTAAGGAATGGTGCATTTCACTTGCAGTAATCGAAAACAACCGTCCGGTTGAAGCTGTACTGCATTGCCCTCCGTTGGAACGGACCTTTTATGCAAAACTTGGTCAGGGCGTTAAGTTTTCTGCGTTAGTCGAACCGAAAAAGCGAACTCCCGGAAAACCTTTAGCCACCGGCTCAAAGAAACTCATAGAAACCATGGCTCAGTTGCCCGGGCAACCATTTGACGTGGCACCGTTTATACCATCGCTTGCCTATCGCTTGGCAATGGTGGCAACTGGTGAGCTTGACGCAGCTTTTGCAAAGCCTGGTGCAAGTGAATGGGATGTAGCAGCAGCCGATCTTATTTTACGCGAAGCAAAGTGCCAACTAACTACCAATGACGGGGATGCAATTCGCTACAATCAGCGGAGCGTCACATTGCCCTCGCTTCTGGCTGCATCGAATAACAATCATGACACCATTATGTCTCTTGCCAATTCGAGCAGGATTATCCATTAGTCACATGAATTTCGATAATGACGGAGTACGACATGGCTGAAGAATCCCGGCAATTGCTGCATCTTGTTTTCGGAGGTGAATTGGAAGACCTGGAAGGTACTGACTTTCGTGATCTTGAAAATTTGGATATAGTTGGCGTGTTCCCGAGTTATTCTGAAGCGGAACGCGCCTGGCGCACCAAAGCACAACAAACCGTAGACAATGCTCACATGCGTTACTTCATTGTACACATGCATCGTTTGCTAGACCCTGATGGTGATGGAAAGTTCGGCTGAACTTTGCCGAGGGTATAATAAGCATGAAAGTTGAATCGCCACCGCCAAAAAAGAAGGCAAACAAGCGCATGCGCAAAGCGTTACGACGTTTTACGCAGGGTAAAATTGCGCTCTCCATTCTTTCAAGGCTGGCAATCTGGTTTCTGCAACTGGTTCAAAAGACCAACTCTTACGTCGTTGAGCCCGTTGACATTCTCGATACGGTCAGACCGGAGCAACCTTTCATTGTTGCGGTATGGCACGGCCAGCATATCCTACTTCCGATTTTACCAATTGGGCTTAATGCATCTGCAATGATATCGCGGAACTTTGACGGAGAGGTAACGGCCAGAATCGTTGAGCATTTTGGAAATCAAGTTATTCGCGCTTCTGGTGGGCGCAAACAAAGTGAAACTCTGAGAAAAGGCGGGATAACCGGATTTCTTGAAATGCTGCAAGCATTGGAAAAAGGTGATAATGTTGTCCAGACCGCAGATATTCCGCAAGGAACTGCCAAACGCGTTGGACTTGGAATTATTACTTTGGCGCAGAAATCCGGAAGACCCATATTGCCGTTGGCAATAGCTTCAAGCAGGAGGCATGTTTTTGAAAAAGCATGGGACAAGGCAGCTCTAAATCTTCCCTTTGGAAACACATCCATATGCGTTGGAGACTTTATTTCCGTCCCACATTCGGCAAGTGATGAAGAGCGTGAAAAGTGTCGTGATACCCTGGAAGCAGAAATGCATCGGATTACCGAGCAGGCTTATGAATTGACCGGAAACCCGCTATGAAGAATGTTCTCAACGAACTGGCATTTAAGACCTACAAGAACCTCGGTCTGTTGCTTTACCCGTTCATGGGACCGTTTTTGCGAATTCGCGCCAGCAAAGGCAAAGAGGACCGAAAACGCCGCTACGAGCGTTATGGATACCCAAGTGCAGAAAAACCATCCGGCCCAATCATCTGGTTTCATGCTGCAAGCGTAGGAGAATCGATGGCGGTCATTCCCCTGATCGAGCATGTAAATAGCTTGGGCATCAATACAATTATGACGACCGGCACTGTCACCTCAGCACAGATTGTTCGCAAAAGACTACCCCCTTTATGCTTTCACCAATACGTACCACTTGATTTGAAACCTGCATTGAAACGGTTCCTGGATCACTGGAAACCGGATGTGGCGATTTTTACTGAATCTGAAATTTGGCCGATGACAGTTCTGGAACTGGTGGAACGCAATATCCCACGGATCCTTGTGAATGCACGAATGTCTGATCGCTCCTTTAAGCGATGGAACGGCACTTCCAGCATTGGTTACAGTCTTTTCGATAATTTTTCCCATGTTATCGCCCAATCGGATTTGGATGCTGCGCGCTTCAGGCGATTGGGTGCAAAACAGGTAGATATTTCCGGAAATCTGAAAGTTGATACGGACTCGCTTCCCTATAGTGAAGATGAGTTGTCCGGGATTATGAAAAATGTTGGTGGCCGACCCTCATGGGTTGCTGTAAGTACCCATGATGGTGAAGAGGAGGCGGTATGCAACGCACATCAATTCCTCAAAAATCGCACACCCAATGTGTTCTCCATAATTGTGCCGCGTCACCCGGATCGGTCAGATACGATTACCCAAATGATCCAGGAAAAAGGACTTCAGGTTGCCCGCAGAAGCTTAAATCAGTTACCGGGCCCTGATACAGATATCTATCTTGGCGATACAATTGGCGAAATGGGACTGTACTTGCGAATGGCCCAAGTGGCTTTTGTTGGTAAAAGCTTGAAGGCAAAAGGTGGCCAAAACCCACTAGAGCCGGCGATGACCAAAACCGCTATTGTTTCAGGCCAAGCGGTACAGAATTTTCGCGAAGCCTATAACCTTTTATTATCTGCAAAAGCCGTCAGACTGGTTTCAAATGAAGAAATGCTAGCAGCCAATGTCGAATATTTGCTCAACAATGCCAAAGAGCGCAGACGTATGACAGATGCAGCACTTGAAACGGTTGAACGCATGCAAGGATCACTGGAGAAGACCAACTATATTCTCGATTCTTACCTGTTTCCTTTAACTGTCAAACGGGATTTGGAAGGGGTTCGCTAATGGCCCTGGAAGAAGCCCCACCTTTCTGGTGGAAAAGGCCTGGAATACAGGCGATCTTTTTGGCACCGGTTGGATACATTTACGGGAAGATTGCCGGAAGCAGAATGAATGTGCCGCCGAGCTTCTTACCAAGTGTTCCGGTAATTTGTATCGGAAATTTCATAATCGGTGGCGCTGGAAAAACACCGACTGTAGAGCTTCTGACAAAAGATGTAATCGAACGTGGCATGAGGCCAGGTATCCTGACCCGTGGATATGGCGGTGCAATCAAAAACGCCACTATCGTAAGACTGGATAAACACAATTCTAAAGATGTGGGTGATGAAGCACTATTACACGCCTCACAAACCATGACCGTTGTGTCGGCTGACCGCCCATCAGGCGCTAAATTATTGGTAGAAAATGGGTGTGACCTCATCCTAATGGATGACGGATTTCAAAATCCATCCATCAGTAAGGATTATTGTCTCGTTGTCGTTGATTCAAATCGCGGGCTTGGGAACGGCATGACGTTTCCTGCCGGCCCTCTCCGGGTCCCATTTGGCGAACAGTTACGATATGCAAACGGGGTATTGTTTATTGGCGAAAGCAAGCAGTCAGACAAAGTAATCCGCAGGACAGCAAAACTTGGTCGCTCGACGTTTCATGCTGAAATTCGAGAGCGAAACGGTCATGAATTTGATGGCAAAGAAGTTTTTGCTTTTGCTGGAATTTCAGATCCTGAAAAATTTTATTTCAGTTTATCCCGGGCTGGTGCTGAAATAAAAGACAGGCAATCCTTCGGGGATCATCACTATTTCACTGACGAGGAGTGCAATGAGTTGCTTCAGACCGCATCATCAAAAAACCTGGTGCCAGTAACAACCACAAAAGATCGTGCCCGATTGCGAGGAATGGGCGAGGCTCAGCAGCGACTTCATAATGCATCCAAAGCACTTGAAATTGAGCTTGTCCCTGAACACCCGGACATGCTGAATATAGTCATTGAGACAGCGCTTAAACGCGGCTATGATCGCACCGTTTTTGCTTAAGAATATGTGTAAAGCGTTACATGGTTGCGCAAACTGGTAACTAGCGACAGCTTTCTTGCGCAGCAGCCAAAATATCAAAATGGCACTTATGTTTTGGTGTGCAAAACTTACCACTGACCTCAGAGTAAGACATTATCGCCAAATACTTATCGTTCTGCTTGTTTGGGCATTTCAGATATATTTCACGATACAATGGGCGCTTCACAACCATGCTGACCGTAGGAGTGTCTGGGTCATAGACTTGTCGAACACTCGGAACAGTAATTTCAACTTTTGGTTTGTGGGACAGGATATCATTTGAGGCTGCCGCAAGCAGAATTTCAAGTATCATAGCAATTGCCCATTAATTAAGTTGGTATTTAAGCAGCAAAATTCGTGCCAGAAAACCAAAAAATTAAGGATTTTTTAATAAATATGAACGGAGCGATAATCCGCGATTGCTGACTAAGGAAAATTCATCAAAGAAATCGGTGTAATTATTCGGGGTTTTAAAAACCAGTTTCCGCAACCAGAAACCCTTTTTTAAGCGCCTATTTATTCAGATTTCTAATCAGTTGGCCCAACAATAACCCTTGTAGGCGCCTTAGACAGTAGCCGTTTCGCGATCTGGTTGACATCTTCCAGTGTTACCGCGTCAATCACTGCTTCTCTGGTATCAATATAATCTATGCCGAGGTCTTGATTCTGGATCGCAACTAGAACGCGAGCGATCTTCGACGATGTATCCAGATTATTGATGGCGTAAGCACCTTTGATGAATTTCTTTGCCTGGTCCAATTCTTCCTGTGTTGCACCGTTTTTTGCCATTTTGGTAATTTCTTCCTGAATAACCTTTATGGTCTCATCACGATTACTGGCGCGCGTCGAAGTGCTCGCCGATAGATATGCAGTATGATCAAACGTCGCCATTTGCGAATAAATCCCGTAGGTGAGGCCGCGCTTTTCACGAACTTCTTCATAAAGCCGTGAAGTGAAACTTCCACCTCCAAGAATATGGTTCATAATATGGGCCGCAAAGAAATCGGGATCATTTCGTTTTACGCCAGGATAAACAACCGTAATTGATGTGTTTGGAACTGGCATGTTTAGAACCACTTCCTGATCAAGACTAGGATCTATATCCGCTACTTTTTGCAAATCAGATTGCGCAGAAATATCTCCAAACAGCTTATCCAATATTTTGGTCAGTTCTTCAGGAGAAATTGCACCAACCACACCGATTGTTAAATCACCACGGGTAACCAGTTTTCTATGCATCGCTTCGACATCATCAATATTGATTGAATCGATACTTTCCAACGTACCGCTTACCGGACGCGAATAAGCATGATCTGGGAAAAGCGATTCTCGCAGGACTTTGCCTGCTTGCGTATTGGGGTCAGTCTTGCCACGCTTAAGACCAGTGCGGATTGCATCGCGCATGCGTTCAAGTGCTGATATATCAAATCGTGGAGAAATAAGGGCGGTCTTTAGCAGATCAAAAGCAATGTCCTGTTTTTGAACAAGCGTTCGCAAAGATACGGACAATTGTTCCCTGCCAACAGAAAATCCAAGCTCAATTCCGTTTTCTTCCAGTTTCGAACGAAAAGATACGCTATCCAGCTCGCCGGCACCTTCGTCAAACAGCGAAGTCATAAGGCGTGCAGTCCCTTCTTTTCCAGCCGGGTCTTGAGTACTACCGCCTGCGAAAGAAAAGGTCATTGCCAGGATTGGAAGGGTATAATCCTCAACCAAAAGAGCATTGATACCTTTCGCCGATCTAACCTGTTGAATTTCAACAGCAGAAACTGCTGTTGCCAGCAAGGAGGTGAAAACAAAGGCAAGAGAGAAAAGGGTATTAAATCTGATCATTGATTGTCTTCCAGCGGAAGTAGATAACTAGTTACCGCAGTCTGATTGTTAAGATAGGATTGCGCTGCCTTTTTCACGTCATCTATGCTGACACGGTTCAAACGTTCGGGCCAACCAGTAAAATCTTCGATTGTGCCGCCGCCAGCAAGAATAGAACCGAATATACGTGCTAGTGTCACCTGGCTGTCCTGACTGAAAATCAGGGACTGGAGATAACTGTCCCGCGCCCGGTCCAATTCTTCCTGGGTAACACCGTTTTCGAGTATGGCATAAATCTCACGCTGAATAGCTGCCACAACCGTCTCCAGTGAGTTTTCACCTCGCGGAGTTGCGTAAATTCCAAAATAGCCCGTGTCACGCGATGACCCCTGGTAGAAAGCACCTGCACTTGTTGCCAGTTCCTGTTCCAACACTACGTTTTTGTAGATACGACTGGAAACGGAATCCCCAAGGATCGTTGCGAGTAAATCCAGAGCTTCGCCTTCCAGTTCCGCCGCCTGATTATAGGAGGGAGCAGAATATAACCTTCGAAAAACCGGGTTGGTGACCCGTTGATCGGAATATTCCAATCTCTTTGCCGCTACGGGCTTGGGATCAGCTAAGCGTTCTCGCTCTATTTTCGGGCTTGTTGCCTTGATTTTCCCGTAGGTTTCTTCTGCATTTTTTAAAACCATATCCGGTTCAATATCTCCCGCAACAACAACAATTGCATTCCAGGGCTGATACCATTTCTCATAAAATTCAAGCACGTCTGTACGTTCAAGTTTTGCAATCTCATGCTCCCAACCAATCACGGGAATGCCATAAGGATGATGGACGTATAAGGCGCGCTGGGTAAACTCAGACAGTATCGATGAGGGATTGTTATCAACCCGGCTACTCCGCTCTTCCAAAATTACTTTGCGTTCGGGCAACACAAATTCATCACTCACAACAACGTTGCGCATCCGGTCTGCTTCATATTCCATCATCTGACGCAAAGCACCCGGCGAAACTTTTTGATAGTAAGCAGTGTAATCATGGCTGGTAAAAGCATTTTCCTGGCCACCAATTGCAGCAACTGCTTCTGAAAATTCGCCAGCTGGCACATTCCGCGTACCTTTGAACAGTAGATGTTCCAGAAAATGCGCCGCTCCCGATTTTCCCACAGGATCATCTGCTGATCCAACCTTGTACCATATCATATGGGTAACCACCGGTGCGCGGCGATCTGGTATCACAACAACACGCACTCCATTGTCCAGCGTGTTATCTGAAAGTTGGATATTGGTTCCAATCGGCTCCTTTGCAATCGATGCAAATGGAAAAACAAGCAGCAGTGCAAGGACAAAGAAAAATCTCATAGGGGTTCCAATTCTTTCATTCTCTTTATCACTTAGGGTCACTGCCTTCGAATTTAAACAAACCAATTCCTGTTTGACCATAAAACCGCCGGTCGATCATATCAAAATGAGTAATTTCATCCGGCAAAGATCCCTTGTCCTCTTCAAGGACTAACAAGGCGCCTGGGGCTAACCAACCGTCCTTTGCCACCATGCTGGCCGCACGCTCTCCCAAGCCTTTACTATAAGGTGGATCAGCAAACACAAGATCAAACGGGTTCGTTTCACCTATAGCTCCAAGTTGCCTGCAATCTATGCCCAGAACATCTACTTCATCATCAAGCGAAAATTTTTGGATGGATTGATGAAGCACTGGCAATACCTTCTTCGACTGTTCAATAAAAAGACAGTACCCTGCCCCACGCGAGATTGCTTCGAAGCCCAGCGCTCCACTTCCGGCAAATAGATCAAGCACCCGCAATCCATCAAATTCCAATCTGCTTTGAAGGATGTTGAAAATGTTCTCCCGTACCCGGTCTGTGGTAGGCCGGGCAGTAAAACCGGCTGGCGCGTTTATAAACTGTCCGCGGAAGCGGCCACCGATAATTCTCATCTACCGACCTTTGGACCACGTCTTGAAGAGGGAGACGTTTTCGCACGGTTTGCCTTTTTCGATGGTTTGGTTGTCAAACGCGACAGTGTTTCATCGCGAACAGCACCGCGCTTTACCGGTGGTTTCTTTTTTGATTTGGAACCTTTTTTCTTGGCATCATGCTCAGCGACCGCACGCTTTTCACTTCGGACAATTTCCGGTGTCAGATTTATAATTGGTGCGTCAAAATCCGCACCCGCTTCTTCGATCAACCGCTTGCCCAGTTGATCGCGCAAGGTACGACTGCGTACTTCGCGTATCGTGCCAGGCGGTAAATCACCCAGTTGGAACGGTCCAAAGGAAACTCGGATCAAACGGTTCACCGTCAGGCCAAGTTCTGCCATCACCTTTTTGATTTCGCGGTTCTTGCCTTCACGCAAAGCTACATTGAGCCAGGCATTTGAGCCTTGAACATGTTCAAGCTGAGCCTCAATTGCGCCATACAAAACGCCGTCAACCGCAATACCATCTGCAAGCGCCTCCAGCTTTTTTTCATCAACCTGACCATGGACACGCACCCGGTAGCGACGCAGCCATCCCGTGGCAGGTAGTTCTAGCGCGCGCGCCAATCCCCCATCATTGGTCATCAACAACAGCCCCTCTGTATTGATGTCGAGGCGACCTACTGTGATTACGCGAGGCAGATTTTCCGGCAGAATACTGAACACCGTTTTCCTGCCACCAGGATCCTGATTGGTAGTCACTGTTCCCGCTGGTTTGTGAAAAAGCCATAGCCTCGTGCGTTCACGGCTTGCTATTTTATTCCCATCAACTTCAATCTTATCCTTTGAAGTTACCTTAAAGGCAGGCGTTGTCAGGGTTTTTCCGTTGACGTTTACCCTGCCTGCTTCAATCCACTTTTCTGCTTCACGACGCGAACAAAGTCCGGCGCGGGCCATCGTTTTTGCAATACGCTCGCCGGAATCAGGATCATCTGCCCCGATATCTGAGTGTTGTGATTTGTTTGGTGTAACTTTGTTGGCCATGTCCGCGGGAATACAATATTAATGTTCTATAATTATTACATCTAGGTAAGGCGAATTATGTTGTTTAGTTTTTATATCTAGGTGAGGCAGAATGCTAGAAAATGCAAGTTATATGGAAGACGCCTTTCAACAGGCAAAACTAGCTGCACTTCGTGATGAGGTTCCTGTAGGAGCAGTGATTGTCCACGAAGACAAAATCATTGCTGCTGATGGTAATCGAAATCTGGGGCTCAAAGATCCAACAGCCCATGCAGAAATTCTTACGATCCGCAGGGCAGCCAGAATTCTGGGTTCTGAACGGCTAACAGATTGCGATCTTTATGTAACACTTGAACCTTGTCCTATGTGCGCTGCTGCAATCTCTTTTGCACGCATTCGACGTTTGTACTTTGGTGCTTCAGATGAAAAGTCCGGTGGTGTTGAAAACGGGATAAGATATTACGCACACCCTACGTGTCATCATAAACCGGAAATTTATGCCGGTATTATGGGTCGGGACTGCTCAAAAATTCTGAAGGAATTTTTTGAAAATAAACGATAAGCGTTTTACGAAGTGCTGACCTTGAAAGGTAAGTTTCAGCCACCCGGCAGAAGCACACCGCCCTCAATGGCTTTGCGTTCTTTAGCTGCTTGCTTTTGCGCTTCGGACACTTCTTCTTTTGTAATCCCAAGCTCGCCTGCCTCAGCAGTCGCTGAAGGTGTGCGGTACTCAACAGGTGGTTCTGTAAGAAACTTGCGCTTCACACCAGTAGAATAGGCAAGTTGGTTTCTTCGGCGCTTAATCTCTTCACTGGCGCCACCGGTTTTTGCATCACTGCGAATTTCTTCAATCAGCTGCTCACCGCCACCTGATCTGGCTCCGCGAACATGTTTGTTTTTTTGAGTTTCAGCTGAATTACGAATACCGTCTTTTTTACTTGTAAGATATTCGGTCGGTAAATCACCACTGCGCCAATCCGCTTCGGGAACTGCACTGCGCGCAGTCTCAATACGTTCTTCAGGAGTGACCGGCCAATCAGCTTGGGTATCCGCCTGATTAACCGGCGCAGGTAGAGCTTGCTTGTTTGCAGGCATCACAAGATCGGGACGGGATGAATAGTCAATATCATCCTTGTCATCGGAAGAAACCGCCATGATATTTGCAAGACTTTTAAGCGTATCTTTTTCGTGGCTTGAACCGGTGCCATAGGTTGTACCGCCGGTACAACCAGCAACAAATACCAGAGCTGCACTCAAACTCACTACTGATGCAAAGCTTTTCATAATACCACGCCAGAATTCTTAAAATTGCATACAAAAACCAGATCACACACAATTGCGGCGATCTAAAGACACTTTTTTCTTATACTAATAAGCCAATGAACACAATCGGAAGGCTGTTACACAGATAATTACCCTATGTAACAGTTAATGCTCAAAGCCACCTTAATCGGCCTGATCAATTTCACGCATCGCCGCTGCATCGCGCAAAGTTATATCAGGATATTCCGCATCTGATCCCACCTCAGGCAGAACTTTCCAAGAGCGGGCACATTTTTTACCTTCCGCAAGGGTCGGCACAACACTTACCTCAGCAACGTCTTCCAATGAAAAAGCGCTTTCCGGGCCCTTATCTGACACGATTGTGATCGTGCTTGTGATGCAAATCTCAGCCATATCAAGGCCCCTGATTGCGTCCATCAGAGTTGCATCGGTAATATGCACAACGGGTGCTGCTTCAAGTGAAGACCCGATACGTTTTTCCTGCCGCTCGATTTCAAGTGCGCCTGTAACAACTTTTCTTACCGTTCTAACTTTTTTCCATTTAGCGAGTAACGCGTCATTCTTCCATTCTTCAGAAACTTCGGGAAACTGTTCCATATGCAAAGAATTCTGCGTTGATGCGTTACGGCTCTGGAAGCTTTCTTCCATTGTAAAAGGCAACATCGGAGCCATCCAGCGTACCAGGTGGTCAAATAATTCACTTACGACGTAAAGAGCAGCCTTTCGCTTTGCGCTGGAGGGTGAATCGCAATAAAGCGCATCCTTGCGGATATCGAAATAAAATGCAGATAGCTCGACCGTCATAAAGTTAAAAAGCTGAGCAAAAATACGCTTAAAGTCGAATGCATCATAACCATCACGAACTACCTGATCCAGTTCGCTTAACCGATGCAGCATCAGTTTTTCCAGCTCAGGCAGGTCTTCATAGTTTGGAGCTTCGCCATCGAAGTGAGCCAGATTGCCCAACATCCAACGCAGCGTATTTCGCATCTTGCGATAAGCATCAACCGAGGTCTTCAGGATTTCAGGACCAATCCGCAAGTCTTCTGAATAGTCAGCAGAGGCAACCCACAAGCGCAAAATGTCAGCACCAGAGTTTTTGATTACCTCTTGTGGGGTAACCTGATTGCCGAGAGACTTCGACATTTTTCGGCCGTCTTCAGCCATAACAAACCCATGGGTCAGCACAGCCTCATACGGCGCGCGACCGCGGGTACCACAACTTTCCAGAAGTGACGAATGAAACCAGCCCCGGTGCTGATCAGACCCTTCCAGGTACAGATCGGCAGGCCATTTCAAATCTTCACGCTCTTCAAGACAGAATGCATGGGTAGAACCGGAATCAAACCATACATCAAGGATGTCGCTTACCTGTTCCCAGTCTGCCGGATTATCTACCAGTCCGGACAGAAACCGCTCACGGGCACCTTCCTCAAACCAGGCATCTGCACCTTCCTCTTCGAAGGATTTTTCAATCCGAGAAACCAATTCGTCTGTGTGTTCAAACTCTGGACCAGGGATAACCTGATCTGTTTTCGGATTACGAAATACGCAGATCGGAACTCCCCAGGCGCGTTGACGGGATAACACCCAATCCGGGCGCTGCTCTATCATTGCACGCAGGCGGTTTTGACCTGCAGCTGGCACAAACCGGGTTGCGTCAATTGCATTTAGAGATGTTTGACGCAGTGTTGAGTTGCCGCTCACCCCACCTTTGTCCATATAGACAAACCATTGCGGTGTATTGCGAAAAATGATCGGCTTTTTTGAACGCCACGAATGCGGGTATTCGTGTTTCACCCGGCCTCGGGCGAACAAGCGTTCCTGCCCGATCAATGCAGTAATCACGGCTTGGTTGGCCTTGCCCTTTTTACCCTTGTCGTCAATTACTTTTTCGCCGGTAAATCCTGGCGCTTCGTCGGTATACGAACCATCATCTGCCACTGTGAAAGGTATCTTGGTGTCGATCCCGCTTTCTTCCAGTTTACGGGCGCGAGACATCCAGATTTCAAAGTCGTCACGACCATGACCGGGAGCTGTGTGTACAAAGCCAGTACCGGCATCATCGGTGACATGATCCCCTTCAAGAAGCGGAACACTAAACTGATAACCGCCAAGGCCTGCATCCCGGAAAGGATGCGCACAGGTAACTGACCCCAGTTCATCGCCGGTTACATCGCGGATACGTTTGTATTCAAGCTTTGCCTTTTCAAAACATTCAGATGCAAGCTTGTCGGCAAAGATTAGCTGATCGCCTGGCTGTGGCCCAAAATCATTTTCTGCAGCTGCAACTTCATAAAGCCCATAGCCAATCCGTGCGGAAAAACAGATCGCCCGATTACCCGGAATAGTCCAGGGTGTAGTTGTCCAGATGACTACGGAAACCCCTTGCAATTCTTCAGGACCTGACAAAATTGGAAACTTGGCCCAGATCGTGTCAGACTCATATTGCTCATATTCGATTTCAGCTTCCGCCAATGCTGTGCGCTCAACAACCGACCACATGATTGGCTTAGAACCACGATAAAGCTGACCCGTTGTGGCAAACTTCAGCAGCTCGGTTGCAATCTTGGCTTCGGCTTTAAAGTTCATTGTCTTATAAGGGGTTTCAAAATCCCCTTCTACGCCAAGTCTACGGAACTCTTCGGTCTGAACCCCGATCCAATGGTCTGCAAAATCCCGGCACTCTTTTCGGAATTCGTTTACCGGTACTTCATCCTTGTTTTTACCCTTGGCGCGATACTGCTCTTCGATCTTCCACTCGATAGGCAGGCCATGACAGTCCCAACCTGGCACGTAGTTCGCATCAAAGCCCCGCATCTGAAAAGAGCGGTTAATCATGTCTTTTAAAATCTTATTGAGCGCATGGCCAATATGCAGGTTTCCGTTTGCATAAGGAGGGCCATCATGCAGCACATATTTTGGTCTGCCCTTGGACTGCTCACGCAGTTTTTTATAGAGATTTTGCTGATCCCATTGCGCAATGATTTCCGGCTCTTTTTTCGGCAGGCCTGCACGCATAGGAAATTCTGTTTGAGGCAGAAAAAGTGTTTTGGAATAATCACGCTCAGTTTTTTTCTCGTCGGTCATATCAATGTCATTTCCGGTCAATGTCTTTTCCGGTTCCTTAAGAACCTTCTTCGATCTGTATCGGGTATTTTCCCATATGTTCCTGATTGCCCTGTTATTGCGCTCAAGGCAGGCGTTTCCCGGAATTGCCTATTTCAGCAATCCGGGCTGATAATTCGAATAATCTGTATCACAAATCTTGGTTTCATCTTACCTTGCCAATAGCTGAAAAATCAGCAGGTAACAACCGGCCATACCCCATGATCGGGAGCAAGGGAGGAAAGCAGGCTTCGCGCTTCCGCGCTATCGCGGTCCATTTGCTCGACAAGGGCATCCACGCTATCAAATTTTTCTTCACCGCGTAGCCAGGCATGCAGATAAACTGTCATTTCCGTCCCATAGAGATCAGCGGAAAAATCAAACAGAAAACTTTCAAGTAACGCTTCACCATTATCAAACGTCGGGCGGCGTCCATAACTTGCCACCCCGTCATGTGTTGTACCGTCAGACAAGCGAACTCTGACGGCGTATATGCCGTGGGCAAGCGTGACCTCTGCTGGTAGTGCTACGTTCGCAGTAGGATATCCTAACGTGCGTCCCAACTGTTTTCCTTTGATTACTTCACCGCTGATACGATACGCAAAGCCAAGTAATCCGTTGGCCTCGGCCATCTCACCGCAAGCAAGGCATTCGCGAATGCGACTGGAAGAAACCGTACCGCCGCCTTCGTCGGAAAATGCATTGACGATCGTGGTTGTAAATCCAAGCCGATTGCCTGCCTCAATGAGATATTCCGGTGTTCCCTCTCGGCCCTTTCCAAACTGGAAATCATACCCGGTAATAACTTGGGAAACACCCATCTTGTCTACCAGTACATCCTGAATGAAAGCTTCTGCAGAAAGTGAGGAAAGGGTATTGTCAAAAACATGTTCGAGCACGCCGGAAAAACCGATTTGACCAAGTAGCTCAGCTTTGGTTTTTGCGTCTGTCAAACGGAAGACCGGCGCTTGCGGCCGAAAAAATGTTCGCGGATGCGGCTCAAATGTAAGGACATTGGCAGTCACATCGTTACTTTGAGCAGCAGTAACTGCTGCGCAAAGTACAGCCTGATGTCCTCGGTGCACCCCGTCAAAATTTCCTATCGCGACCGCACCGCCTTTTAGGCTTTCGGGAAAGTCATCAGGATTATGAATGCGCTTGATACTCATTGGGGATCAGGACTGCCAAATTCCGCTTTACCAGACAAGGTTTTTTATCCAGTAGCGGGGTGCGGCATTATTGGCGACCAGAAATGCATTGAGCTTTTCTGCATCGACTTCACCTTGCGTATAGTCCACCGCATGGATGCCATTCGTAATGAAAAGTGCATCAACTTCAAAATTAGCGGCACCTTTAATATCCGTCGGCAGGCCGTCACCAATCGCAAGAATGCGAGATTTCTCTGCTGTCTGGCCTGAAAGTTGAGCGGCACGTTCCACAGCGACCTGATAAATCGGGTTCCAGGGCTTACCAGCTATACGGGTTTCACCACCGATTTTATTATACTCGCGAGCAAGCGAACCAGCACACCACAGCAAACGATCCACGACCTCGACCACAATATCAGGATTTGCGCAAATCAATGGCAGACCCTGCTTTACATAGGTTTCAAAGCGCTCGATATATTCATCGGGATGTTCATTATAATCATCAAATAGACCAGTGCAGACGATTGCTGTGGCATTTTCCGGATCAGCGAAACTGACATCTAACCCATCATAAAGCGCGTAATCGCGTTCTGGGCCAATGTGATAGACCGGGCCTTTTAGTTGTTTAATCAATTCACGTGTCACATCACCAGAAGTAACCAGATCATCAAATACCGTTTCGGGGCAATTCATACTTGCCAACTGCCTTAAAACTGGACCTTGCGGCCGCGGCGCGTTTGTGATCATGACAACCGTCTTGCCAGCCTCGCGCGCTTTTGAAAGAGCGTTGGCTGCATCCGGCCATATCGCCTCACCATTGTGCAACACGCCCCATACATCACAGAGGATTAAGTCATACTGATCGATGCATTCGGATAGGCCTGAGATTGAAGTGATAGACATAAGGGAATTTCTATAAACTGGCATTAGATGATGAATAGCGGATTAGTGCATCTGCCAGAATTTGCCAAGGATTTCTTGATGGCTTTGCTTAAAGTTTGCCAACGGCGGACACAAATCAGGCGCTGGTAATTCAATTAGGCAAATTATATCCCCCACTCTTGACTCTCCCTTAAAATAACCCTATCTCCCCGCTGTTAGCACTCTCATGGTAGAGTGCTTATTTGTATGAAAAGTAAAAGTGCACGTTTGTGCACATAACCAATTGGGTAAAACAAACCATGGCAAAGATTAAATTTCGCCCGCTCCATGACCGGGTCGTTGTTCGTCGTGTAGACTCAGAAGAAAAAACCGCAGGCGGCATCATTCTTCCAGACACTGCACAGGAAAAACCTTCTGAAGGTGAAATAATAGCTGTTGGTTCCGGTGCACGGGACGAAAGCGGTAAACTTGTAGAGCTTGACGTTAAAAAAGGCGATCATGTTCTGTTCGGCAAATGGTCCGGAACCGAAGTCAAGATCGAAGGTCAGGACCTGTTGATCATGAAAGAATCCGACATCATGGGCATCATCAGCTAATCAGCTGTGCGTCCGACTAGTTAATATGTAACCAGAGTGGAATGACCACTCACTAAAGGAGCTAAAAATGGCTGCTAAAGAAGTAAAATTCTCATCAGATGCCCGCGACAAGATGCTTGCTGGCGTTGATGTTCTTGCAAATGCGGTAAAAGTGACCCTTGGTCCTAAAGGCCGTAACGTAGTTATAGAGAAATCATTTGGCGCACCGCGCATCACGAAAGATGGTGTTTCTGTTGCTAAAGAGATCGAACTTGAAGACAAGTTTGAAAACATGGGCGCACAAATGGTGCGCGAAGTTGCTTCAAAAACTAACGACGTTGCTGGCGATGGAACAACCACTGCTACAGTTCTTGCCCAGTCTATCGTTAAAGAAGGTGCAAAGGCAGTTGCTGCCGGCATGAACCCGATGGATCTGAAGCGTGGCGTAGATATGGCTGTTACTGAAGTAATCGCTGAACTTGTCAAGAAAGCCAAGAAAATCAAAACTTCTGAAGAAGTTGCGCAGGTTGGTACAATTTCTGCCAATGGCGAAGTTCAAATCGGCGCAGATATTGCCGATGCGATGCAACGCGTAGGCAATGAAGGTGTTATCACCGTTGAAGAAGCAAAAACTGCTGAAACTGAACTTGAAGTTGTTGAAGGCATGCAGTTTGACCGTGGTTACTTGTCTCCATACTTTGTCACTAACCCAGAAAAAATGGTTGCTGACCTGGAAGACCCATACATCCTGTTGCATGAGAAAAAACTCTCAAACCTGCAGGCTATGTTGCCAATCCTTGAATCTGTTGTTCAGTCTTCACGCCCGCTTTTGATTATTGCAGAAGATGTTGAAGGCGAAGCACTTGCAACACTCGTAGTCAATAAACTGCGTGGTGGTTTGAAAATTGCTGCGGTTAAAGCACCAGGCTTTGGTGATCGTCGTAAGGCAATGCTTGAAGACATCGCGATCCTAACTGGTGGTCAGGTGATTTCTGAAGACCTCGGCATCAAGCTTGAAAACGTCTCTCTAGACATGCTCGGCACCGCAAAGAAAGTGAACATCTCAAAAGAGAACACCACTATTGTGGATGGCGCCGGCAAGAAAAAAGAGATCGAAGGTCGCGTTAGCCAGATCAAACAGCAAATTGAAGAAACTTCTTCTGATTATGACCGTGAGAAATTGCAGGAACGTCTTGCAAAACTTGCCGGTGGTGTTGCTGTGATCCGTGTTGGTGGGGCAACTGAAATCGAAGTTAAAGAGAAGAAAGACCGTGTTGACGATGCATTGAATGCAACGCGCGCCGCGGTTGAAGAAGGCATTGTCGCTGGTGGCGGTGTTGCACTTCTTAAAGCTTCTGCTGTAATTTCCTCAAAAGGTGAAAATCCTGATCAGGAAGCTGGCGTTAACATCGTTCGCCGTGCGCTTCAGTCGCCAATCCGCCAAATTGCTGAAAATGCTGGTGATGAAGGATCAATCGTTGTGGGTAAGGTACTCGAAGGTAAAGCGACCTTTGGTTACAATGCTCAAACCGGCGAGTATGGCGACATGATCTCAATGGGCATCATCGATCCTGTTAAGGTTGTTCGTCATGCACTTCAGGACGCTGCATCTGTTGCTTCACTGTTGATCACAACAGAGGCAATGGTTGCTGAAGCGCCGAAGAAAGACGGCGGTGGCGGTGCTCCTGCAATGCCTGACATGGGCGGTATGGGCGGCATGATGTAAGGCTTCTGCCTTAATCATCGCATCAAATTAGGGCCGGTTAATCGCCGGCCCTTTCTTTTGTCTAAAACCCCATGATTCAAATTGGTCAACAAGCTTGCGCTTTGCTTGACTGGCGGTATGGGCGGCATGATGTAAGGCTTCTGCCTTAATCATCGCATCAAATTAGGGCCGGTTAATAGCCGACCCTTTCCTTTTGGGATTTATAACCACTAATTTGTAGGTAAAACGTCTACAATTTCTGCATCAACCAATGCTAGTCTGCCGAAGCCAAGCGTAAGCGACCGATGTCCTCACCGATTTTTCTAAAGGTTTCAACCAGTTTTCTGGTATCCGAAGCATGAACGAAATGGTCAGGTGTGCTGGCGCAATGGCGACCAACATCAGCTGCTTGGCTGCTCAGCTGCTGATTGTAAAAAATGTAATATACCTGGATACCATTTGCATCTGCGTGGATTGCATCACACATGCTTTTCGTAAGGCTTATCGTTTGGTCTCTCGCACCTCTATTTACATCCTGAATTCCGGTCAAGTTGACCAATCTGTCTTCATCAGGATAACCGAAATACGTATAGTTATTTCCGCGATTTGATCTCATCCAGTTAGCACCATCAGACAACATGACTATGTATTTAAGAGATTCATCAACTCGCTTTGCCTGGTTGAAAGGAAACCCCTTCGTCACCGTATTCCATGCCCAATAAAAACCTGGGGTCTGGTCAGTCACCCCCCAGCTACTATCAATTTCAAGCTCGTCTACTGCTTCAACGAATTTGTTGACATTGTTAGTGAGCGGGAGAATTGGATCATTGTTGGTGCAAAATCCATTCGGGTTTGATTTAGTGTAGGCCTTTTTCTGACGTTTTGCATCAAGTGTTACTGTACCATTGAGGGTATCGTACTTGCACGTATTCTTGGTTCTTGCATCGGCGTCGTTTTTTCCGCTGGGGTGGCTGGCGCTTGCACAAGCAGGGCCATTATCAGGCAAATAATCGTTTGGGCGTGATGACCCCCAAACTCCCCCATTGTACGCAGCTTGATCAGGCGCAAAATACGGAACATAAAGTGATTCAGCATCGTTTGGATTTGGCGTTGCTACACTAAATGCATGTCTACCTGTTCTGGCTTCAAAGCACCCCTGCCATTTATAGCTGGGATTTGCACTACCTAGATTTTTAAATGCCTGCCACCGAGACATCTTCTGTTCAGTTCGTCCATCAACTGTTTCATAGGCGGGCAGATTATCGTCGTGGACACTGTTCGCACCGTTCCAGTCAATGCGCCGGTTAGACCATTTTCTGCTTTCGAAATGCTTTTCGGAAACTGAATCAGGCCATACTTTAACTTGGCCATCAAAAGGAACCAGAGCAAATTTGACCGACGTATTTTCTAGGTCTTCTGTTCCGGAAGCTGCTGATTCAGCGAGAACTTTCATTGCATCTTGAGCCCCTTGCAATCTTGATTTTCCATTCATTCTTGCCAACATCGAATAGGTCATATCGACGGCAAGGGAAATTTCAATATCCTGGCGGCCATAAAAAGCCCGAGCGGCTCCATGAATCGTATAGGACTCTTGTCCTGCCAACTGAGAGAAATTTGAATCTGCTTCAGCAGAAGCCACTATCTTTACCTCGACCCCAGCGGTGTCGACCATAAATGTTTCATAGAATACATCTGAATTCGTCTTGGCTGCGATCATTTGTTTGCCAGCACTTACAAGTTCAGATTCAGACATGGAGGGATTGAGGACACTTCGCTTTGCAAGCATCAAAGCGGTGGACTCCAGAGCAGATTGAATTTCGATTTTCTGTTGATAGGTATGCCCAATATCAACTGCAAGGCCCATTAAACCAATCATTGGTACAGCACTAATTGCAAACGTTTGCGCTGCAACGCCTTTTTTATCTACGGCAAATTTAACAATATGTTTTTTCATTTTTACCCTCAAAACTTTCCTAGGTTTCGTTCGATAACCCCCTTTAGGTAGAAAATAGCAGAGACTTATTAAAAATTGATTCTTCACATACTGATAAATATTCAAACTGTATTCACATGAATTTAACCAACTTAATTAAATAATATTTTGAGATTCTATTTTATCATTTTCCCTTAAATTCAAATAAAATAATGTAAAAGCTTCTGTTAATGAATCAGCTAAGAATTTTCAAAAGAGATACAGCCGGAGTAGCAGCAATTGAGGCTGCTTTAATCCTACCCGCGTTTATAGGGTTGCTTGTATTCGGATTGGAATTTATGGCTTTTGCGTTCAGTACGCGTCAATTGGATCATGCGGTTGTATCCGCTGTTCAGGAAATCCGACTTCATGAATCTTCCAGAATTGCCAGAGCGAAAAACTGGACAGCTGAAGAATATTATCGCGAAACGATATGCAGCAAAGTCTTTTCCAAAAATTGCATCGAATTAATCAATGTAGACATCAAACAATACGACGATGACGCTAATTTTGAAAATTCAACCAACGATCAGTTTATTTCCGAAACCAAACTGATTCATTTGAATGTAGAATTGCCGTTTAACGCTTCGGTTATAATGAAAAATTACATCGGTTCACCGATCATAATGAAAAGTGGCATGGTCGTTCTCACGGAGCCGATATAATGCGAAACTTTGCTAAGTGGTTGCGCAACGCCAATGAGCGCTTTCAATCCCTGTTAACAAACGAAAACGGCGTAGTTTCGATAGAAGCCGCGATCATTCTTCCGGTGATGGGAGCAATCCTGCTAGGTTCGTATGCCTATGGCTCTGTATTGATGCAAAAAAGTAGAGCCTACTATTCATTTTACTCAACCGGCGATGTAATTTCATCGAAGGAAACGGCCATTACTTGCGATTTTCTGGATCGGGTTACGACACTTGCATATGAAGGGTATGAATATGGAAACTGGGGCAAACTGAGTGCTAGAAGCCCCTATTATCAGGATGGATGGACAGATCGCGGCGCAGAAGACTTACGTTTGCAGATCCATGGCATAAGAGTTTTGTCCCCCGGTGACCCCGATTATAATCCCAATAATGCAAGAGCCCGTATTCTTTGGTCATTCCATCGCACTTGGAACGGCATTCGTCGGGAACGTATGACCGAACCGGGCGACTATATAGATGTTCCTCCCGCCTACAGGCTTCCAGGAGAATTTTATGTTCTTATGGAGGGGCGTCACTTCATGAGATTCCCAATCGATTTTGGTGATAAATCCAAGAATGACTGGCGTTCCTTATGGGAACAAGGATATCAAACCTATTGGAGCCCGCGATATCAACCGGAAATCAACCTTACCGGTTCTGAAACATATGATCGATGCGAGAGAATTAATGGAGAGTTCTCGGATTCCTTTTCATAAAAATCCAGCATTTCGAAGTATAATTTTTACTTCAAAAAGTGCCTTATGGTAAGTTTCTAATTGAACACCCGATATAAAGTTCTTACGTCCCCTAGGGTAACTGACCCGGGGAGAAAAGGGCTTGAGATTTACATCCATCGTCGATGAAGCACAGATAGCGCTCGGTGGGCTTGCAGATTATGCAAGTGATTTGGTCAATCCAACCATCCGTTTGGGTGTAACCGGCCTTTCACGGGCAGGGAAAACTGTCTTCATTACTGCCCTGGTACATAATCTGTTAAATGGCGGACGGTTGCCAATGTTTGCGCCCTATGCAAATGGCCGTATCAAACGGGCCTTTCTGCAGCCGCAACCCGATGATGATGTGCCACGCTTTGATTACGAAAAACATCTTGAAGCCTTGACCTCAGGTGATGATCGGGACTGGCCTCAATCAACCCGGCGTATTTCGCAATTGCGACTGACTATAGAATACGAGCCGGAAGGCTTTTTAGCGTCTACCTTTGGGCAGGGGCAACTCAATATCGATATTGTCGATTATCCCGGTGAATGGTTATTGGATTTGCCACTACTTGATATGAGCTACTCTGAGTGGAGTTCACAAGCACTCTCGCAGGCACAAGTTGCGCCCAGGGACATACTTTCAAAGGAATGGGTATCCTTTGCTGAAACACTTGATCCGGATCAGGCTGAAGATGAGCAACTAATTTTGCAATCGTCCAAGTTATATACCAAGTACTTGCAGAAGTGCCGGGAAGATGCATTTGCGCTTTCTACCGTACCACCTGGGCGATTTTTGATGCCGGGAGACATGGAAGGCTCACCACTCATTACTTTTGCGCCGCTGGTCTTAAATGACGAGCAGAAAATGCAGAAAAATTCTCTGGGTGCGTTAATGGAACGGCGCTACAACGCATATGTTTCAAAAGTTGTGAAACCATTTTTCCTCAATCATTTCTCACGCCTTGATCGCCAGGTGGTTTTGGTGGATTTACTATCTGCACTGAATGCGGGGCCGGCTGCGGTAGCAGATGTTAAAATGGCGCTGACAGCCATTCTAGACTGTTTTCGCCCGGGCAAGAACTCGTGGCTTAATGCTATATTGGGCAAACGTATCGAACGCATCTTATTTGCTGCAACGAAGGCCGATCAGCTCAATCATATTGATCATGATCATCTGGAAAACATCTTAAAGATGATCGTAAGCCAAGCAATCAGCCGGACGGAAGATAGTGGTGCAGAACATAACGTAGCTGCAATTGCTTCAATCCGTGCAACCCGCGAACACACAATCATGCAGGGCAACGAAGAATTACCCGCAATTATCGGCATCCCAAAAAATGGCGAAAAGCTTGATAAAAAGACCTATGATGGAAAAGAGGAAATTGCTTTTTTCCCAGGCGATCTGCCCGACAATCCAAAGGTTGCTCTTAGCAATGAGGGATTAGAAGGAGAACTGGAATTCCTTCGGTTTCGCCCTCCACTTCTTTCAGCAGATTCCACCAGTGGTAGCAACGGCAGCTTTCCTCATATAAGGCTGGACAAGGTGCTGAATTTCTTGATCAGTGATCGATTGTAGGCAAACAAACCATGGCAAGAAGACCCGTTGCAATATCGCTGGACGAAAGCGCCGCTGAAAAGGCCGCCGCAGTAAAGAACAAGCCTGCATCCAAACCCACGTCCAAGAATACCGGCAAATCCAAAAGCCATGAACAGCAAACGCAAGGCCGGGCTCGAAAACCTCAGGCGGTTCCAGCTGCACGGTTAAAAGAGAAGGCGCAGGAAGATTATTTTGAACAGATGGCTGAAGGTCCACTAACTCCAAGCCATTTGCCAATTAAAAAATCCTCTTCTCGTTGGGCCGTGATATTTGCTTCTGCGTTGATTGCACTGATTTCAGTTGGCATCGGGCTTTGGGTAACAAGCATTGTTGAGGAACTCTTCGCGCGACATGAATGGCTTGGGTGGGCAGCATTCGCCTTGGTTGGGATTTTAATCTTCAGTTTTTGTATTTTGATTATTCGGGAGTTGGTCAGCCTTTTGCGATTACGAAAGCTTGGACAATTGCGAGAAGATGTCACCAACGGACTACAAACTGGAGTAGCCGCAAAGAAAATCATCAAGCGCATCGCCACCCTTTATCGGGATCGTGATGACATCGACTGGTATTTAAGCGAGTATCTTTCTCACGAAGAAGATATCGTTGATGACAAAGATCGCCTGCTTTTGTTTGAGCGCAGTGTGATGGCACCGCTAGACCGCGAAGCCGGTAGAATGATTACCTCTGCTGCCAAACGTATTTCGGTTGTCACGGCAATTAATCCTGCACCTGCTCTGGATGTCATCTTTACCGGCTATCAGATTTTGCGAATGCTGAGGCAATTAACAGCCCTCTATGGAAATCGACCAGGCTCGCTCGGTACCATGCGTCTTGCTGGCATGGTGGGATCACAGCTTGCGATTACCGGCGGCCTTGCCTTATCCGATACGTTCATTCAACAATTTCTGGGTAAAGGGGTGGCAGGTCGTCTATCGGCCAAGCTTGGTGAAGGAACTGTAAACGGAATTTTAACAGCGCGCATTGGGTTAGCCGCAATAGACCTTTGCCGTCCAATGCCTTTTAATGCGCTTCAAAAACCGGGGCTTTCCAGTTTTATCAGTTCGATTTTTGCCTCTTCGGAGGAAGAAAAATCCGGTGCGCGCGCAAATATGGATTAAGTGAACAATCTGTTCACAAAGACCCATTACATCGTCAGTCGAAAAGCTGACATCAGAAGCTCCACACAAGCTAGCCTAGGACTAACCGTTT
>JBCCBE010000042.1:0-25475 GCA_039814425.1 Pseudomonadota bacterium | reverse complement strand
TTTTTCCTTAGCGTACTATTTCGCCCACAGCCGTAACAGACCCCTGCTAAATGACATTTACAGATTATTGAAAATCAAATGCGGAAACACCGCGTACCATCTCATCAAGACCAAGCGGTCTTGTAAGTGGCGGATGTGCGCGCGAAATACAGCCTGAACGTTCACATAAGCGACAACCAGGCCCGATTGGGACAGCAGGTCTGGCATGGCCTCCCACCAACCCATCCGAGTAAATTACTTCTTCAGCGTGGGCGATATCATATCCCACAAGCAGGGCCGTTCTTTGGGGACGATCAAAATACCCGGAGCGCAACCCTTCAATAGTCCGGCCAACAACGACAAATTTTGCTTCCTGGGGAGTAACAACTGTTTCGGCAAATATCTGACCAGGGCTGCCAAATGCCTGATGAACCACAAGCTTAGGGCAATCCCCACCAAAACGGTTAACCGGAAAGCCACTGGAGCCTGCCCGTCGCAGTCGATTCCCGGCCGCATCAGTTTCCATTACGAAAAACGGCACAGCATTATGCCCACTTTTTTGTAGCATTGTTAAACGCCAAGCCGCTTGAGCATAGGTAACCCCAAACCGGGACCGAAGTACATTAATGTCGTATCGCAGTCGGCGCGCCGTAGTGAGGAATTTTTCATAAGGAAGTATCATTGCAAGTGCCAGCAACCTTGCCATTTCAAAGCGCGCCAACCGCGTTGCCTCATCTGAGGAAAGTTTCAGAAATTCGACCTCTTCCTCAATAAGCCTGCGCTCAGCGAGCAGCGCCACCTCCTGAGCAATTTCCTGCAACTGGTCAGCCGGTGCGAGACGTTCAGATATCATAAGCCTGTTGGAATGACGATCAAACCGCCTGCGCCAGTCAGGCATTGCTTCAACTGGCATGACCTGGACAATTAACCCCTGCTCTCGTCGCAACCATTTTTTCAAACCAGCAAGCAGTCCATCACTTTGGTCAATCTGTGATAATAACCGCTCTGCTGCCTGCTCAAATACCGGGATATAAGGTGAGCGCTGCTCAATCCCCTGACGCATTTCATCAATAGGAAGCCGAGCGGCGGTTGAAAGCGCATCACTACCCTCCTCTGCCATCATGCTGGACAGACCAGACAGACGTTCTAGCGACTCTCGATAGGCACGGTACAATTTGATCATCGAAGCGGCTACATTTGGCGTTGCTTCTGTAAACTCTATCAGTTCAGAGCGGTCCGGCACCTCGCCTACCAATAGTGGATCTGAAAATGCCTCTTTCAATTGGCTCAATATATTTTCGTCGCCACTGCCCTGTAATTCATCGAGATCAAGTTTGTATGTAGAAGCCAGCCTTAAAAGGAGTTGCACCGTAAGCGGACGCTGATTACGTTCGATGAGGTTGAGATAGCTTGCGGAAATTCCCAGTTCCTCTGCCATGGCAGTTTGTGTTAGGTTTAGGCCTGAACGAATACGTCGAATCCGTGGGCCTGCGAAGATTTTCTGATCTGCCATATATAGCTCTGTAGTTCTGCAATTTCGTCCCGGCTCATTTATTTACATTTTTTTACAATTTTACAATGCCGAGGGTCACAAACCGGACAAAACAACTTGATTTTTTCATATTTTTTGCCTTGAAGTGTAAGTCTGGTCTTAATTTGTAAAGAAATTACAGTAATAGTTTGTTCTGAAAAGCTAACCCGTACAACGCTCAGGAGAAAAAAGCGATGAACGCGACGACAAAACCACCTGTTAAACAACGAACAGAGGAAATGGGTTCAACAATGAATGCGGATGAACAAGCTGCAATCCGGATGGTTGCAAACGATCTGCATCGGCTCAATCAATCCGTTATGAAAGCAGTTGAGGCAGGTGTGTCCGTTGAACTAATCCGTTCAGCGCGTCATCATTGCGGAAACGGCAACTTCGGCGATCTGCTAACGCCGGTTATTGTGAAGCAGGGCAGCTAAGCTCGAGATTTTCCAAATTAAGAAAAAGCAAGGTGACGGGACAGGTCCCCGTCACTCATCGCGTTTTTGCTAAGGCAAAATCAAGTTCCGAGATCAAATCCTGGATGTCTTCAATTCCTACCGACAGACGCACCAGGTTATCCGGGCACCCTGTGACGTTACCCTCAATTGTGTGCCGGTGCTCAATTAAACTTTCCGTCCCACCCAGAGATGTTGCCCGGTGAATACCTTCAATGTGCCGGCAAAATTCTAGTGCCGCATCTTTACCGCCTTTAAACAAAAACGACATCAAACAACCGTAGCCGTTCGGCATTAATCGTTCTGCCAAATCATATTGGGCATATTGCTGTATCCCTGGATACCAAACAGCTTCAATTTCCGGATGGTCTTGCAGAAATTCTGCCACTGAAAGAGCGTTACTGCTCATTTTTTCAACCCGCAAATCAAGCGTCCTCATTCCACGGAGCAGAAGCCATGCAGCCTGTGGCGAAAGAACGGCGCCTGCCCCCTGTCTTTCTTCACAGACATGCCGCCAAATCGGATCTTGCTCGTTGGCACAGGAAATCACCCCTGCAAGGACATCACTATGTCCGTTAATCGCCTTTGTAGCAGAATGAATAACGAAATCAGCACCTAGTTTAAGTGGCTGCAGCAAAATAGGAGTTGCAGCGGTCGCATCAACACCCAGTGCTGATCCAGCCGTCCGTGCAGCGTTGGCAATTTCCTGGATATCGGAAAGCTTTATCCAGGGATTGGATGGAACTTCAATCAAGATCAGGCGGGGCTTTTTCTTCTGAATAAATTCACAAAATCGCTGCGTATCAGAACTATCTTCTTCAATAAGATCAATCGCACGATGCTTGCAAAATTTCCTGATCCAGGCAACGGCACCCCAATACATGCCGCTTTGTAAAAGCAGGCATTCACCAGCTCGAAGTGCCGATACTAAGGTTGAAATTGCTGCCATGCCGCTGGCAAAGAGTTTAGTGTCCGCACCGTGTTCAAGTTGACAAATCAAGGATTCGGCCAGACGCACCTGCTCATTATTGTCACGACCATAGGAGTTTTCTGGATACACCAGATTATAGTCTTCACCTCTGACATAAGTTGTTGATGCTTGAAGTGGTGGCACTAAACCACCGGAACCCGGATCAACTAATCCACCAAGGCGGGCAAGAATTGTTGCCGATGTGACTGGTTTTTCTGCCATAAATGTCAGGCGTTTCGCCGCCGCCACATAGCGTAGCCAAAACCGGTAAAGAGCATCAATAGACCATAAACTGCAATCGGTACGGAAATATCTGAGCGATCAAGGATCGTAATTGCAACCGCCAGACCAAGCGTTGAATTCTGCAACCCACATTCCAATGTAATTGCAACCTGCTGATTTCGCGGCAAAGCCAAAAACGCAGCAATTGCCGCTGCAAGCCCCATCGTCAAGATGTTAAGGACCAAAGTCGGAATACCGGTTTCAGCAATGTAGGGAATGATATTAGCGCGTTCTTGGATCAACGCGCCTACTACTACGGCTATAAACAGAATGATCGAGAGTGGTCCGAAAATTCTCTCAGCACTATCAGCCATGCTTGGCTTTACTTTACGGATGATCATACCTAGCGCAACTGGAACGGTCGTAATCAACAGTATGCCAATCATGGTCTTAGCAATCGGCAACTCAGGTGCAGCTTCTCCCATAAAGTTTGTCAGCGCCCATCCGGTAATAAGTGGAACTGTAATGAAACCCACAAGACTGATAACAGCTGTAAGAGAAACCGAAAGCGCCACATCCGCTTTAGAAATATAGGTTAGAATGTTCGAAGTAACACCGCCGGGACAGGCTGCCAGAATCATCATGCCAACCATGAATGGTGCTGACATCGGAAATATCATTACAACTAACAAGGCTAATAACGGCAAACAGATAATCTGCAGAACAGTGCCTACCAAAAACGCCTTTGGTTTACTAAATACACGCGCAAAATCAGCGACTGTTAGCCCTAATCCCATCCCAAACATTATAACCGCAAGTGCGATTGGCAAACCAACTTTCAGCATAATCCCTCCTAGGCCATTGACTGGTTTTGGGTGTTTTGCTGAATGGTGTCAAGACTTATTGGTTGTGTTTACTTGCCGGTATTGACCAAAGCCAAATCACCACCGGCCCAATCCATCACTTTTGGGTTCATAATGCGGAACCAAAGCGGCGGAATTGCCGCCAGCACAAAACTTCCCGCATATCCGCTCGGCAAGCGGGGCAAATCTTCAAAATCACGTAGTGATTGATAGGGCCGCATAGGATTTGCATGATGATCGGAATGGCGCTGCAAATGAAATAGCATCAGATTGGATACGATATGATTTGTGTTCCAGGAATGATGCGGTTCGCACGGCTTGTAACGGCCATTTTCCTTGCGCTCACGTTTCAGACCATAGTGCTCAACATAATTGGCAAAGGTAAGTTGTAGCCACCCAATAAAATGGTGGATCAAAAGAAACGGCAGCATGATCAACCCAAAAGAGACAATCAGAACAAGCGCAAGAACTGCAGTAATTGAATATCCTTGCAACAGATCATTTCTCCAGGTCCAAAAACCATAGCCCTTACGCTCCAACCGTTGCGCTTCCATTTCCCAGCCACGAACAGCGGCACCTGGAATTTCACGCAGCATAAAAGCATATACACTCTCGTTGAGTCTGGATGATGCAGGATCTTCAGGGGTCGCAACCATCGTGTGGTGCCCTTTGTTATGCTCTATACAAAAGTGCGCGTACCCAGTTACCGCATTTGCAAATTTTGCGCCCCACTGATCAATCCGGTTTGGTTTATGGCCAAGTTCATGACCTACTGTCAGACCTGCACCACTTGCTACGCCAGCACCGATAGCCAGAGCCAAAATTGACCACCAGGGCAAATCGACGGTGCCAACAGCAATGGCAGAAGCAATAAAGGAAAAATATAACACAGGAACGGATGTCAGCAGCAATATTCGATAATAGGTGTCCTGCGACAACTGCTCTACCACCTCTTCCGGCGGGTTGCTTACGTCTTCTCCCATGAGGTAATCAAACAACGGAATAAATCCGAAATTAAAGACGACGGAGAAGAGTGACCATAATGGAGATGCACCGCTCAAAATTGCAACCGCACACAACCCGGGTATGCTTGGAGTAAGGATAGAAAGGACCCACAGATATCGCTTCTTATCTGTATAGGTTACTCTATCTCCATCTGTCGTTTGCGATACAAAAATCATCTTAATTTCCAGTTATTTATGTCAATTACCGGTTACTCCGAGTAAACCACTAATTCCCGGTAAGAACAATTAAAGCAGTAACTGCTGCTTAAATCAAAGATAAAGCGGCCCTGTTATTTGGTTATTGCGTCAACCATCCAGCTTCTATTTGACGGCTTTGTGCTGTAAACGCATTTCGCATTAGCATAGCAACTGTAACAGGTCCAACACCTCCAGGCACCGGTGTTACCCAGCTTGCCACATCAAGCAGCGCTTCAGTATCAGCATCTCCGACGATCCTGGGCGTGCCATCCTCGCCGACAATCTGATTAATTCCGATATCAATAACCGCAGCGCCAGGTTTTATCATATCTGCTTTCAGAAATTTTGGAATACCAACGGCAACCATCACCGCATCAGCCCGACGCGAATGGGCAGCAACAGATCGCGTCATATGATGGCACACTGTAACTGTGGCACCTTCCGCCATCAGCATAAAGGCTGCAGGCTTACCGACAATTTCAGAATGCCCAATCATGACAACCTCAAGGCCTTTTAAAGTCAATCCGGTTTCCCGAATGAGTTCAACCGAGGCGGCTGCAGTACATGGTGCGAGTGCAAGATCATTGTAAACGATGTTACCGATTGAGGCCGGGTTCATGCCCTCCACATCTTTCAATGGGTGTATTGCAGACTGGAGTGAACGAACATTAATGTGTTCAGGCACCGGGCGCTGGAGAATAATTCCGATTACTTCAGGATCATCATTCATTCCAATGATGCGCGATTTACACTCTTCCTGCGAAAGATCACCGGGCCAATATTGATCATCAAACGGTATCCCCGCCCGCTCGGCACCGCGGACCTGGTTTCGAATGTAAACGGCAATTTCTTCAATATCACCAATCGAAATGGAAACGAGCTTTCCAACCGGACCACCTGAAGAGGAAAACTGCTCTTTTACATCACCAAGAATTCGGGTTGCGAGCGCCCGACCATTTAAAAATCGTGGATCCATTATCCAAGTTCCTTTTGTAAAAGTAGCGCAAAATTCAATTTTGACCCGCAGCAAATTTGATTTATTTTAGTCGCCTATTGAATGAGGAAAAGCAAATACGCATTTCGTTGTAAATGAGGAATAGCCCTATGAGTGATACGATCGAAACATACACATCCCCCGGCATGAAAAATGCGACCTTAATTTATGTATTATACCTGCTCGGATTTATAGTGCCGGTAATCGCAATTGTGGGTTTGGTCTTTGCTTATATGTCGAGGGGTAAGGCTGATAACGCCACAGAATCTCATTACACATTCCAGATTAGAACATTTTGGATAGCACTGATCGCATCCGTCATAGCCGGCATCCTGATCTTTGTAGGCATCGGCTTGCTTCTGATCTTTGCAGTTTATATCTGGGCGCTTGTCCGTTGCGTAAAAGGCATTATCAACAGTTCAAGACATGATCCAATAACCGATCCGAATACCTATCTGTTTTGATCCTAGTAGGTTGGCGGTTCAATACCTGCCCTGCGGCATGCGCCTGTTAAAGTATTGGCCATCAGCATCGCGATGGTCATGGGACCAACACCGCCTGGAACCGGCGTGATTGCTCCAGATACTTCGGCACTTTCTTCGTAGGCAACATCACCAACCAGCCGGGATTTACCTTCTCCGCGCTCTGGCGCATCAATGCGATTAATACCTACGTCAATAACTACAGCACCCGGCTTAACCCACTCACCTTTTACCATTTCCGGCCGGCCAACCGCGGCAACCAAAATATCTGCTGTACGACAAAGTCCGGGCAAATCAGGTGTGCGCGAATGGGCAACGGTTACCGTTGCATTGGCTGCAAGCAGGAGATTGAACATCGGCTTGCCGACGATGTTGGATCTGCCGACCACAACTGCATTCATACCAGACAGATCGCTTTTGCCGAGCGCTTTCCGCAACAAGACCATGGAGCCTGCCGGTGTACATGGTACAAAGGCTGTATCCATTTCGCCAGTTCCCAGTTTGCCGACATTAACAAAGTGAAAGCCGTCGACGTCCTTTTCGGCCGCAATCGTCTGAATAACCTTTCCCTCATCAATATGACCCGGCAGCGGCAACTGAACCAGAATACCGTCTATGGCGGGATCATTATTCAGGCTTTCCACAATCGCCAGAAGATCGGCCTCAGAGGTGTCTTCTTCCAGAGTATGTGAGACAGAATGAAAACCGCATTCCTGAGCTTTTTTCCCTTTGGAACGTACATAGACCTGACTGGCAGGGTCTTCCCCAACGATCACAACTGCAATGCCCGGGACTACACCTGTATCTTTAAACAGGCCGGCTGTCGCAGACTTTACGGTTTCGATTACTTCGCTCGCGACTTTTTTACCGTCGATAACACTAGCTGACATCCATAACTCCAGGATTCAAATTTATTTGGTCAGACTCTATTGCAATTAGCGTATTCAATAAAGAATTTATGCGACCCCTTTGGAATTTTTTGCGCCTTCAATGATACAACTAGACCAATAGGTTCAAATGTTATTCGCCCTAATAGAGAGCAATGAGTCGATCTCATCACCGTTGGCAGCGTCTGATAGTAGATTGAAACTCCCGTTATCAAACATTGCCCGTGAATTTTGCAAAATTGCGTTATGCGTGACGCGAGACAGCATCGAACCGAGGCTAACACGCGCAACTCCCGCCTCGGCAAATTCTGTCATTGTATGGTTGATTAGCCGGCCCGCACAAAGCACGTTCACCGGTACGGAAATTTCGCTACAAACATGCTTTACCTGCTCAATATCCTTTAATAACGGAATGTAGATAACATCCGCACCAATCGCCTCAAAAGCCTTTGCGCGGCGCATGGCTTCATCGAAGTCATAAACCCGGTTCATCCATCCATCTGCCCTTAGGGTCAGCACGAAATCCACATTTAGAGAACGTACAGCAGAAACCGCTGCTTCTGCACGCTCAACGGCAGCGGAAAAGTCGTATGCCACGCCTTCCGGTAATTTCATATCCTCAATACCGCAACCGGCAAGCCCGGCGTGGGCAGCCGCTTCTATTGTCTTGATAACTGCATCGCAATCATCGCCATAACCGTTTTCAAGATCACCATTAACCGGCAGACCTGTTGCTTCCGCGAGGTCTTTTGCATGTAAGACTGCTTCTTCACGGGTAACATAACCCATATCTGCTCGACCTAGGGTGAATGCATGGCCAGCAGAAGTAGTCGCAAGTGCTTTTGCACCAAGTGCTGTCATCATCCGGGCAGAGCCGATGTCCCAGGCATTAGCCAAAATAAAAGGATTACCCGATTGGTGAAGATCGCGAAAAGAAGTCATAGTCCGTTTATCTCCTTAAGTTCGATGTAAAGGCCTGAATGATCTTTGTCCGCGCATTCAAGCTCCGCGCAAAGGCGGGCATAGCGATCACGTGCTTGCATTGCTAAAGGCAGGGTCAGATTAAAGTTCGCCGCTTCCTCAAGCCCATTGTTTAGATCTTTTAATTGAATGTGGGACAAGCCCCCTGGTTCAAAATTGCCAGTGGTCATGCGCTCACCATGCTGCTGCAAAATGGTAGAATCTGCAAATCCACCTTTAAGCGCATCACGAATAGCAGCAGGATCAGCGCCTCCCTGTTCGGCCAACAACATTGCTTCTGCGACAACACCTATGGTCACACCAACAATCAATTGATTGGCTAACTTTGATAATTGTCCTGCTCCGCTAGGCCCCACAAGCACAGGGCGACCCATTGTTTCAAGCAATGGTTTGGCAAGATCAAATACAGACTGCGTGCCCCCAGCCATAATTGCCAGCGTTCCAGCCTCTGCACCTTTCGTCCCACCTGAAACAGGTGCATCCAGATGATCAACACCATGCACACCAAGTCGGGACGCATGGCTTTTTGCTTCAACCGGTTTAATAGAACTCATATCAATCAAGCAGGCACCCGGCTTGATTTTCAGAAAAAGATCACTGGAGAAAATCAGATCTTCAATTATCGCACCATCGGTCACCATGGTAATGATTAAATCTGCCGCCTGTATCGCCTGTTCGGGTGAAGTGCAGACCACAGCGCCATCATCAGCGAGCGGTTGCGCCTTTGCCGTAGACCGATTCCAGACCTTCAGTTCAAAACCTGCCTTTAGTATATTTCGCGCCATAGGCGCGCCCATAAGGCCCGTTCCCAAAAGTGCAATAACAGGGTTTTTCATCTATGTGTTACCTACTCCGGGAATCTCCATAAAAGATATTTTAGAGGTCTTGAGTGCGAATAACAATCAACATGGTGAATGTGCGCAAGCAATGTCTAGATGATGTCCAGGATATCCATCGTGAATTGCAACAAGGGAATAAATTGTGAAACGTGGATAGTTGTGATGTGCTTTGCGCTGCAAAACCTTTAAGTTGATCAATGCTAAAAGGAATTGCATCACCGCTATAAGATGCAATCCACAGGAGATTATGAAAGTGATGGTAATGCTTCGCGTGCAGCTCAACCGGAAACGGTGCAATACAGATATGTCAAAAACCTTGGCGCGGCAAAAGCGCGAACTTGCCAATCTACCCATTGGATGTATCGCATGAGTGTTGCCGGCACGATTTTTCTGATCCTTGAGATTTGGTTATGGTGCGGTGCTTTTACGGCTTTGGTATTTCTCACGGTCGGGATTGATCGCATCGACGAAGATGCGCGCGGCGCCTATATATTTCGGCCACTTCTGCTCCCCGGTATCTTGCTTATTTGGCCTTTTGTATTGTGGCGTTGGTATGCATTGGAATTTGATCGCGGGAACTGGCGCAACCGCTACTTGCCACCCAGAAAAGTACATACCGCAGTTGCGGTATTATTGTGCTTGGCAATCACTGCCACAATCGCAGTTAGTTGGACCGTAAGACAAAAATGGCCCGCTGATTTTAAACCAGTCAAATTGTCAATGCTCGTGGTGAAAATCAATGAGCGTTAAATATATCCCGATTCAGTGGAACCCCAATAAATGGAAATACAACTCAATCATGCTAATTGGGGTATTTGCCTATCTTTGGTTATTTATCGAAATCACCCCATCGATCATGCAAAATGAAGGTCAAATCAATCCGCAGGTTCATAATGCCCGTGCCTTCGGCTCCTGTGCCTTCTTTATGCTAACGATCATTCTTTGCATCGGTCCACTCACCAGATTAGACGGGCGGTTTTTGCCGCTACTTTATAATAGACGACATTTTGGAGTAATGACTACGTTCGTCGGAATTACTCATGCCGGATATATTATCAATTGGTATTTTGCGTTTTCCTCTTCAAATAAGTATGAAGCCATGTTGTTTTCTAACACCAGTTTCGGTCAGTTAATCGGCTTTCCATTTGAGGTATTTGGTATAGTAGCTTTGCTTTGCCTTTGCATTCTGGCTGCGACCAGTCATGATTTCTGGCTGAAGTTTCTCACCCCACCGGTTTGGAAACGGATCCATTACATGATCTATCTTGCCTATGCCTCTGTCGTTGTCCACGTGGGTTTAGGCATACTGCAAGACCAACAGAATATCGTTTTTCCGATTATGTTTATCGCCTCTGCTTTCATAGTTGGCGCGCTGCATGTTCTTGCTGCCTTTAAAGAAGAATACAACAGTGAACAAAAAGCCGGTGCCATTGGTGACTGGGTTCCAGTTTGCAAAACCGCTGATATGCGCGAGGGTTATGCCAATATCATTCGTCTGGAGGGGAGAGAACGGGTTGCTGTCTTCTTGCAGGAAGGAAAACTCTCGGCTATTTCAAACGCTTGTGCCCACCAAAATGGCCCACTTGGAGAAGGCAAGGTTATAGATTGCCTTGTTACCTGCCCCTGGCACGGCTTCCAGTATGACGTAAGAAATGGCCGGTCACCCGCACCGTTTACTGAGAAAATTCCAACCTACAGTGTCAAAGTAGCTGAAGGAAAGGTATTCGTTGATCGAAACGCCAATCCGCCTGGCACGCCGGTGAAACCGGTTGCCTTGCCCAAGCAGGGAGTAGCAGGATGAGCCAGAAGCAAACTTCGTTTTTCGTCGGTTATCTTCCAGTACCGGGAAATTTACGAAAATTCCTGCTGATGATTTCAGTTGCAATTGTCGCTGGTCTGTCTGCTGGTGGAATTCTGGCTGGTATCTCACAGGATGATCCAGGACAGGCAAATTTTCGCTTTGATCTGGGGCGCCAAACCGTAACTGGAACATTCCAGTCCAAACCTTATCCAATCGTTCATGTAGATCAAGGTTCTGAACACATAAAAACCGGACGTTCTATTATGGTCACACGAGGCGGCAAACGCGGTGTCAATCCGATGGACCGCATCGAAGACGGCTCTAATGTCGAGGTAACCGGCATATTACTCAAACGTGGCGAGCTCGACATGTTTCAGCTTGTTGGCGGCAACCGCGGATTAAAGACGCTAGATGGAAGCAGCGGTTTACCAGTAAAAGAAGATCTCGGCACATGGCGTGTACAGGGTGAAATCTGCGACGGGAAATGCCTTGCCGGTGCTATGAACCCTGGACGGGGGATTGCGCACAAGGCTTGCGCAAACCTATGTTTGATAGGAAATATCCCACCGGTCTTTGTTTCTTCCCAACCCATAGAAGATGAAATTTATTTTTTGGTTGGAGACAATGTCGGAGGTCCAATGAGTTCTTCGGCTTATGATTATGTTGGACAGTTTGTTGAGATGGAAACACAGATCGTACGACAGGGCGATATTCTCATAATGCAGATCAAACCAGACACTCTCAGGGCTGTCCAATGAAACGTGTCACCGGACTAATCATTGCTCTAATTGCCGGTGCGCTGTTGTTTTATACTTCTCGGTTCTGGATATTCTCGCTTTGGGATCGACCAGGCCTGTTTGGATCAGCGTCATTACCACCCCAGGGCGGTCTGGTTCAGCGCTGGCTACGCGGCACAGATTTAGCACCTTTCGAACTTTTACTTTGGGCCATTTGTGCATTCTTAATGTTGACGATTTTGCAAAACCTGTTTGACCGGTTTTGGAAGAAAAACTAAGCTTTGGGCCTATATACAAGTCCCCCCGTCAACGGCTTCTTTGACCCCGAAGACACTTGCAAAAAACATGGCTATGTCCGGTGAGTGGACAAAGCACTAAAACGGAGCCAGTCGCAAAATCCATCCTCTGCAAACCCCGATTATTGAATTGGGGACATGCGGGTGGGAACAAGATTTTACACGATGGCTTCTTCGCGAATGAGCAGTTCGCCTACTTTTGGTGAAAGGATGGATTTCCAATGCTCACTTTCATATACAGCCGCATAAAGCTTTTTTTTGTCAGCTTCATCCTCAAAACGGCGAAGCCAAAAGTATATAGTAGGATCGTTTTGATGTCGAAAACTAGCTACGCAAACCATACCTTTTGAAGTGATATGAGGAATTACATCCCCTTCCATCAAATCAAGCCAATCATTCATTTTCCCGCCACGAACTTTGTATTGGCGTAATTCAAAAAATGCCATTGTTCTACCTTCCATTTGATTCAGATGATTGATCAGAAGTCTGCGATCACAATCTTACCCTTAGCTGTCCCGGTTTCTATCTGCCTGTGCACTTCGCGGATGTTTTCAGCATTAATTGGAGAAAGCACATCAGTGACTGTGGTGCGTATACGGCCAGCATCAATTTCATCTGCAACCCAGTTTAAAAGATAGTGTTGCTCAATCATGTCAGGTGTCTGGTGCATTGATCGGGCAAACATGAACTCCCAATGAAGACTGGCGGCTTTCATCTTCGCGGCTTCCATCGGCATCGGTAGATGGGTGTCATCAATCGTAACGATACCTCCTTGCGGACGAATAAGCTCAACAGCAGTTTCCCAATGACGCATGTCATTGAAGATGGCTATATGATCAACATATTGGATGCCAAGGGCACGAATTTGCGCAACCATGTTTTCACGATGATTGACAACATAATCTGCACCAAGTTGTTTAACCCAAGCTTCTGTTTCAGGTCTCGAAGCAGTAGCAATAACCTTCAAGTCAGCATTTTTAGCAAGTTGAATGCCAATCGAGCCAACCCCACCACCACCGCCGATAATAAGGATTGATTGCCCGGCATCTCCGCCATCTCGGTCTATGCAAAGACGATCAAAGAAGGCTTCATAAGCGGTGATCGTTGTGAGCGGTAACGCAGCAGCTTGCTCATAATTAAGCGACTTTGGTTTGAGTCCAACAATACGCTCATCAACCAACTGAAACTCTGCATTACAACCAGAACGTGTGATATCTCCCGCATACCAAACCTGATCACCAAGTTTGAAGAGAGTGACTTCGTCCCCAACAGCTTCGACAATACCACTCGCATCCCAACCTATAATACGAGGAGTACCTTCGACTTTTCCTTCATTTTCACGTCGAGCCCGCACCTTTGTATCGACCGGATTTACCGCTATAGCTTTAACTGCAACCAAGACATCGCGCCCAGTTGCGACTGGTTTTGGTAATTCCACATCAATCAGCGAATTTGGGTCGTCAATGGGTATATGCTGTTTGAGAGATATGGCTTTCATTATGTGTCCCTCGACTAGGATATTTGCCTCATCTCGTTGAGCGTAAATTCAGCTACACTACCATCTGTTGCTTCCATATAGTTGACCAAGTGAGGAGCATTCATATGGGTCTGCCAAAGCTCTCTTGATTCCCAGTTTTCATAGAAAACAAAGTGAGCAGGGTTTTCATTATCTTGGTGTAGGTCGTAGTTAATACAACCAGCCTCGGAGCGGGTAATCTCGATAAGCTTCAACAGCTCTGATTTGATTAGTTCAATCTTGTCAGGGTTGGCTTTGATGTTGGCTACAATCGTTAACTTAGTCATTTCCTAATTCCTTGTTTTCGTCGTTTTATTGAGATATTCACGGTCATGACAAAATGACAAGTACGCACATTTTTGTACGATAGGCACATAAATTATACTGTGAGGCTTCATGAGGTTTGAAACTTACGACTGTTCAAACGGTTGTCCTGTCGAGGCAACGCTAGAACGTATTGGTGGAAAGTGGAAAGGCATTGCCCTGTTTCATCTTCTGGGTGGGGCAAAAAGATTTAGCGAATTGAAGCGCGATTGCGGCACCGTCACTCAACGTATGCTGACAAAACAATTACGTGAACTCGAACAGGACGGTTTGGTAATACGCAAAGTGTTTCCTGTTGTGCCACCACATGTAGAATACAGCCTGAGTGAAAAGGGTAAGACTCTTGAACCTATACTCGTCGCATTACAGGAATGGGGTGAGAACTACGGTAAGAATTAGAAGTATTTGTACCAAAATCATATGTGTCGAAGTTTTTGTATCACCTCATAGCAAACATTAAAGCTAGATACGAAAGTTGTAACAATGAACTCATTGCAGCCATTTACCAGAATTACCGATGTGGAACACCCACCCTGCAAAGCGTAGCACGAATACAATTGTTAAATGTAGTTTCAATTATCGCAGCTCGCCTTATGTCCGTTCCGACAGGCGCATGTCGGACGCCGTCTTTGCCACAGCCCAAGTCGCCCTCCAAGTTGTGGTACTGGCGGTCACGATCGGCTAAGCTGGTCGTGATTCAAGACGATAGGAAGACTATCCATGTCTGCACTCGCGGCAACGGTATCGTTTTGGTGATGTGACCAGCACCCAGCGCCTGGATTGCGAGATAGATAAATTTTGGTCAGCTTGGATCATCGTTCTCTGAAAGCAGTTTTCGCAGTACGATGGATTGGTTTGGTAACGTAATCAAATACTGTCTTTGAGCCGGTTACAATTTCTACACTCGCAACCATACCTGGAATAATCGGCAGCGGTTTACCTTGACTATTCAGTAGGGATGTATCGGACTGGATGTCCACCTTGTAGAACGCATTTCCTCTATCATCAACAACCGAGTCAGCGGCGATGCGGGTAACCTTGCCGTCTAGATGTCCATAAATGGCGGAGTCATATGCGGTAATTTTAATCACAGCCGGCTGGGTCGGATAGATGAAGGCAATGTCACTCGGGCTAACATTTGTCTCCACGACAAGCTGTTCTCCCAACGGTACGATTTCGAGTATGTTCTCGCCGGGCTTTACGACCTGACCGAGCGTATTGGTGTGAAGTGTTTTGACAATTCCCTCAACGGGCGAACGCACATTGGTGCGTTCTATACGGTCTTCATCTGCAACAACGGCACTTTTTAATGCATCAAGTTTCACAGACACTTCATTTAGTCTTTGTGTGAGTTCTGATCGTGCCCTGGCGCGGGTTTCTAAACGCTTGCTTTTGATTTCGCTAATGCCTGCTGACAAACTTGGGATTGAATTTGCCAGATCTTCCAATGTTGATTCCAATTCAAGCACCCGGGTCTCAGCATCAAGTACATCGGAACGGCTTGTTGCTTTTTGCACCAGTAATTTCTGATGCATTGATAAAGTCTCAGTAGCATTTCCAAGCTGGAGCTTTGTGCTTTCCATCCGCGCAATTGAAGATTTCAGTTCGTATTCCTTTTGCCTAATCTGTTCTTTCAGGCTGCTCTCCAAAGCGTCATTTTCCGCCTTGCGCGCATTATACTGCATTCGACCATGCAGGACGAATTCAGGAAATGCCCTTTCGAAATCTTGATCATATTGAAGAGAAACGCTTTCTAAAAGTGCCGTAAGCCAAGCTTGTGAAGCAGACAAAGAGGCAATGTGTTGGCGACGTTCTCCAAGGGAGGAATTGATCGATGTCGTATCAATTTGAACAAGGATATCACCGAGGGAGACGCGGTCACCCTCCGCAATAGCAATTTCCTGGATGATGCCGCCTTCCAGATTTTGAACCAGCTGCACTTTTCGTGCCGGTATCACCCTTCCCTCCCCCACGGCAACTTCAAGAATTTCTGCCTGACTTGCCCAGATAATGCCCGCCGCAACTGCGCCAGCGGTCGCAAAAATCAATGCACGGGTCAGCATAGGAACCCCGTTAAATTCTTCTGGTTGGATACTTGCAGTGGGCTTTGACCAGTCATGCGTTTGTTGTGCTGATTGATCCATCTTTCAGGCCACTTTACTTTTCTGATGCTCAGCCGCGGACTGGAGTTCCTGTATCAAATTATGTTTCGGTCCATCCATGATCACACGGCCCTGTTGAAGGATGATGAGGCGATCAACAGCTTCAAGAACAGACTGCTTGTGAGTGACAATTATCACGGTTTTTTGCCGTTCCAACGCTTTTAGGCGATTGACGAATGCTCTTTCTGTATCGGTGTCCAAATCGCTGGTTGGCTCATCAAGCAAGTAACAGGATCGGTCTCCAAGAAACCCACGTGCAATAGCAAGGGTTTGACGCTGACCATTGGAAAGACCTTGCCCGGCCTCTCCGATCAATGTTTCGAGACCTTGTGGCAAGGCTTTTAACCAGGCATAGGCGCCCGATATTTCCAGCGCCTGCAATAACGTTTCATCTGACACATCAGTACGCCCAAGAACGATATTCTCCCAGATCGTACCACGGAAAAAAGTGGCATTCTGAAACACCGTCCCGAACTGCTCACGCAACAGGTCGACGTCGTAATGTTGGATCGGTATCCTGTTCCATAAAATCCTGCCGTTATTTGGCTGGTACATGTTGACCATTAGTTTTAGTAACGTGGTTTTCCCTGATCCTATGGCGCCTATAATCCCAACCCGCTCGCCGGGTTTGATGGTGATACTCATCTCATTTAGTACAGCGCCGTTTAGCGGTTCATAAGCAAAAGAAACCTTTTCAAAGGCAATCGGCTCCCGCAAAGCGGCAGGTCTCAATGGGTTTGAACCGGGTAGCTTTTCCTGGTCCATTTGGATGATTTGATTGACACTTTCCAGCGCCATTCTGATCTGGTGCAAACGCGAAAGAATAGTTGCCATTGCTGCAACCGGTCCAATACAGCGATAGGTCAGCAGGTTAGCGGCAAACAGTGCGCCCGGCGTAAGATTACCCGCAGTAACCAAGTAAACTCCTACTACCAAGAGGGCAGCCGTCGTCAGGCTTTGCAAGAAACTTACCAATTGAACACTCGTTGAAGTCCATAGACGCAAGCAAAGAGAATGGTGCATCTGTGATGCAACAGCAGCTTCCCATCGCTTAGCCGCCCAAGATTTTGCACCAACAGCCGCTATAGTCTCAATCCCACTTGTAACATCTACTGCTACGGAATTCTTATGCGCTGAATCCTGGAATGATGCCTCTGCTTGTTTGCGCATTCCAATTTGGGCGATTGCTACAACCAAAAATATGATCGGCACAGCAAGCAGTGGAACAATAACAAGTACCCCCGACACTGCTGCAATCACGAAAAGAAACAAAAGTACAAAGGGCAAATCACCCAGTACATTGATGGACAATGAATTGAAGTATTCGCGGATACCGTCGAGTTCGCGCAGGGCATTTGCTTGAACGCCTACCGGTAGTACGCGAGCACTCGCGCATGCATTCAAAATTCGCCCAAATACCCAGCCGGTCATTTTCAAATCAACCGATGCGCTTGATCGATCAATCATAACCGCGCGCAACGTCCGCAAAAGAAACTCGAAGGCTCCCGCCAGAACGACCCCGATAATAAGAGCCCACAATGTACCAAACGCAGAATTTGATATCACACGGTCGAAAATATTCATCGTTGCAAGCGGAATAGCGAGCGCAAGAACATTAACGGTCATGGTTGCGACTATCAGTGGAAGAATTATCGATTTTTGTGGCAGTAGCCAGAACCACAATGGCTTTCCTGGTTCCAGATCACTTTTAATAAAATCCGGCTTCATGACCGACACTTCAGGCTCCAACTAAACGTAATTCCATCATTTACTCCAGTCATAAGACCGGTTCTTGCGTGATTTTCTGGAGTAATGTTTTGTTGGGCGCGTTATGCTTGTTACTGACGTTTCAAGTGATACAGAACGAACTGAGTGCGTTATCACGCGATCCACATTCGTAGCAAATATTACGTTTGGATCACCTGCATCGATATTGTAAGTTTCCAGTAGTTTCCCGGTTAATGCAAGGATGCGAAAGTAAGAGAACTTCTGCAGAGAACTTTCATTGATTGCCTGAATCCTCGCAATGACATATTCGTTTTGTGCATCAAGGATGCTGATGAGTGTAGAAATTCCGGCATCATATTGCTTCTGCCTGATATTTCTAACCTGCTTACTGCTTTTTGCCTGTGCAGATAATGCACGGACCTTTCGCAGACCATTTGCATAGGTATTCCACGCCAGTTGAGTTTCTCTTGAAGAATCCAATACTGCGGCGGCGGCGACTTCACTTGATTCTCTTGCGCGGTGTTGAGCCTCCGTGATCCGGGCTAAATTGATGCCACCAGAATAAAGCGGCAATCTGGCGACCAACATAGCGCTATATACTTCATTCTCACCGTTGGTTCCGAGTATCTGGTCCTGGTAATCAGCCGAAAGCTCAACATCAAGAGTTGGCATTATGGCAGAGCGTGCCGTACCAATTGCGTAGCCTGCAGCAGATGCATCGTGACGCAGTGCAAGAACCCGAGGCGAGGCGTTGCTGGCAAGCAAAACCGCTGCTTCGCGAGAACGCGGCAATGCAGACTTATCGATTTTCACATTCTCCAATTTGCTGGGTTCTTCTCCTGTAATGGTGATATAGAGCGTGTTGGCGTCTTGAGCCCGAATGCTCGCCTCCTCGACAATATTTTGAGCTGCATAGAGCCTAGACAGCGCTAATTCCTGATCCACTCTACCCGATCTGCCAGCCTTTACTCGCTTGATGACGCGATTGACAACGGACTTGATTTGGCCAGCGTTCTTTTGTGCAGTTGAAAGAACCCGTCCGGTCCGGAGCACTTCAAGATAAGCCTGAACCACCTGCAAACCGATTGCATTTCCGGTATCCCGGACCCTTTGCTCAGCAGAAAATACCCGCTCAGTCTGCCGTGCTACTTCCGACCTGGTACGACCACCATCCAGCAACGGCTGTCGTAATGAAAGCGACCATTGAAAATCGTCCTGCTCAGTATTGTCATCATTGATTGCCCCATACCGGGTTTCCAGATTGACACCGGGCAAACCCAGACCACGCGCCGCTTTAAGTTCCTCACCAATGGCATCACGGTTTGATAACAGGGCCTGGTATTCCGGATGAGATGGTACCGCGGCTGTAAGTACAGTCTGCAAACTTTTCGCATGTCCCATTGGTGGCGAAACACCATAGGTTGCGGTAAAAAGCGCCCAGGCAAGCGCCGCTGCGCCAACCTTCTTGTTCGATTGTTTCCGGCGAACCCTGATGGGTGCTGATTGGTTGAACCCGACCGGTTGATCGTTTTTCTTGTTCGAATATGGATTGTTACGCTTCACTTGATTGCTCCGAATCATCTTACACGTTTTGATTTCAAAGCACACTTTTTACGTGCATTATTAATACAAGGTTAACGTGTAAAGAAGAATGGAAGGGATGCTAAGGTTTTGATTTTTGCCAATTCTATTGGCCCAGGAAAAGCTGTTGAAAATAGCAATTTATTATCTTTACAACGAAGATTGTAGCCGAAAAAATTTACTTAAATGACTGTTTTTACAAATATTTATGTAATTATCCGGTACATTCATAATCACTCCAATCAAGTACTGAATGGTGCCATATATGAACCTGATCAGTATTTGAAAGACCGCTGTCGACACAATACTCAAACAAGCTCGATTGAAAAACATAATGCGTAATTACACTTTTAAAGTGTAATTCGGATTATACGATCAAATTTCCGTTTGATTGAAGTGTTGCCAAATCCAAGCCCGATGTATCCGTCAAATTCACCAGACTGACGGTAAAGTTGGCAATACCCGACTGATCAACTTGGACAATGGTATTGGACCCTTGAACTGACAAATTCAAAAAGTCACTTAATACATCTGAACCAGTATCAAAGTCCGGCAGAATAGCTGAGACGTCCAGCACATCACCGGAGGAGGTGTCAAAATCTGTAATCTCATCTGTACTAGCTGATAGAATATCAATTGCATCCCACACGAATGTATCAGCATCTTGTCCACCGGTAAGTATATCTGCTCCAATGCCACCAGTAATGATATCTGCCCCGTCACCACCATTGATAACATCAGACCCGGCATTACCGACCAGAACATCATCGCCTTCAAGACCATCTAAATTGTCATTGCCACCGGCACCTGTGAGTACATCACCATCAGTGGTTCCAACCAGTGGCTGATCCGCTACAGCATGCACGCTCAGGTTTATATTGCCGGTAACCGGAGTACCTACAGATGTATCGTCTACCATTTCCACAGAGACCCCAATTGTGAAGTCACCATCAATACCGTCTGCTATGATTGCCAGGGAATTTGCCTGTTCAACAGTTCCCTCAAAAACCCAAATAGTGTCCCCAATGTCAGTCACGATACCGCCGTCAGCAGTAACAATCAGACCAGGTTCAACGCCGACAAGTTGCACTTGTGTCGTTTCAGGCGGGCTTTCTCCGTCGTTGGATCCATTCACGTCGCCGGGAGCGATGTTTAAGTTTAGCGCGATGGCCTCTCCGCTATCACCACCTACCGGCAGCGTTGTTATGACCGCGCTATCCGCTACGGGACTGACGGTTAATTCAAAGCTCGAAGAACTAGAGGCGCGGGTTCCATTATCATCAATTGAAAAAGCAGTGAGGGTAAGACCAATGGCACCGGAAAAATTGGCAGGTGGGGTTAGATTTAGACCGGATAACTCAGCGCTTGTTAGAGTCCAACTTCCATCGCCATTATTGGAGCCTGCAGAGAGTATAGAACCTTCAGGTATACCTTCCAGAACGATAGAAAGAGTTTCTGAACCGTCAACATCCACCAATCCGGCGGATAATCCCGTCAGTTCAATCGCTGTATCTTCATCACCTGAACTATCTGCAGCACTTGTTTCAGGGGCATCCGCTACGGCATTAATGGGTACATTACCTGTGAAAGTTGCCGAATTAGTGTTACCATTGGACGTTTCAATCGACACCGCTTCAACCGTGATTGGAATGTCATCGCCATTGTTGGTTTGCGGCATGACGGTCAACCCTGACAGTTGGTCTAGTGTGAGTTGATAAACGCCTCCGCCAAGATCAACCCCTGCAGATAAGGATGCTCCATTGCCGACGGTAACAAGTATCGGCTCAACCAGTTCTTCGGCTTGTGAGCCGTTCGTATCTAGAAGCGAGACCCCGATTGAGACAGGAATGCCCGTATCTTCATTTCCGCCTTGGGTATCGAACAAGATGTTCGGTCCATCAGCAACAGCAACAACTTCGATTTGCACCGGCACATCATTTGTGCTGGCCTCTTGCAGGGATTCATTTGTTGCAATTGCGTCTATTTCAAAATCTATTGTACCGGACCAGTCTGGAGCAGGCGTAACAATCACGCCACCAGATGAAATCGTTGCCGCATCTGTTACCCATGAATTGTTGACCGGGTTGTAGAACGCACCTTCAACCCCTGCATCTGAAGGGATGCCAGACAAAACCACAGAAATTGTGGGTGGCGGATTGGACGGATCGGCAGGATCAAACGAAACCTGAATGTCCAGTGTAATCGAACCATCCTCATCAACGCTCATCGGATTTACATTTACGATTGGTTGCAACGGTACATCAACTGTACCGCCGCCGGTTCCTGGAGCAATGTCTACATCGAAATTAGTCGAAGTTGTTGCTACGTCAAAATCGTTTTCTGTCGCGATTGTCGTCAATGTAAGCGTAACTGAACCGCTGGTTCCAGGTGCTGATACAATCGCAATATTCGTCAAGTCCTCAGGCCTTAGCGTCCAGGTTCCATCATTGTTATTAAAACCAACAAGCGTACCAGTCGTGGCATCAACAAACGCAATCTGCAAATTCGGATCACTATTGAGATTACTGACAATATAATGAACTGACTCTGATGTTGCCTGACCCTGATTATCATCAGTATCAGTACTTTCGCCGCCAAATTCTGTACCGCTTGAATTTATCGGTATGATTTCTCCGGTACCACCTGAATAGTCTTCGGCAAAAACGGTTGGCTCATCAGCAACTCCAACCAGATTAACAACAAGCGAATTTGCAATATTAGCGGTCACTACAGAAAGGCCGGTATCTGAGATTTCTAAAGAAAAAGGTATATTGAAATCCCGGTTGGAATCGAAAAACGCAGCGGCATCCAATGAGACGCTACTGAGGTTTTCCGCCGCAACCGTAATTGTGCCATCCTGATTATCGTTGAAACTGCCATTTATAAAATTATTGATAAAATCATCTACATCTAAGACATTGCTGCTGATTCCTGCATCTGCAATGATGTTATTGAAATCGAATGTATAACTTTCAATCTGTTCAGAAGAGTCTGCATCAGACAGCGCAGGTGGAACGGCGCTTAAAAGCGCAATATTATTATCCTCAGCCACTGTTACGGACGGTGACCAGTTTAGATCATCAACAACCGGTTCGACGATAATAGTCAACTGGGCCGTGACCAATGTCTGATCACCATCATCTTCCTGACTGATTGCTGCAACCTCCAGTCCCGGGGCATATTCTGCTACAAAATCACCAGAGAAATCCGCAGGGGCCGGTATCGTCAAACCAGGCAGATCAGCTGCTGATACCTGCCAACCTCCGCCAATATAGCTGCCTGCAGAGGGAACGATACCATCGGGCAGTCCGTTGATCACAAAATACAGCGTTTCCGAACCATCCGCGTCACCAATTGAAGCAGAGATCGCAGATCCAATTGCGATGGGTTCATCCTCGATGGCATTTACAGAAATTGATGAAAGAATGGCCGGGTCAGCTGTACCGATGACATTGACAACCAGGGTGCCTGAAGAAGTATCAAAATCATTGTCGCCAATTAAACCTTGCGCAGACTCAATAGAGCTGGCTGTTACCGTGAGTACAAAATCTTCGTTGGAATCTTGCTGTGGCAGGATATGCAAACCAGCAAGCGCAGAAACAGGTATTGTCACCTCACCTGATCCTGTAATTGTGCCAACCAGTGCACCTGTTGCATCTACCAAACTAGCGCCAGTGGGAATGTCGGATATTATGATATCTCCCAACAATTCTGACCCATCTTCATCGCTAAGTCTTACATCAATACTCAACGGGATTAATTCATCTTCGAAGCCTGCAGCACCTTCAACGGAATCAACAATGGTCAAAATCGGCGCATCAGCAGTTTGACTGACCGTAATTGTGAAATTATCGGTGAACGTAGCAGTTTTGTCTGCGACCTGATTGCCGGTTTCAGCTTCGGTGGAAATAACCTGCATCTGTGCATCAATAACCCCTGAGAAATCTGGCGGCGGCATATACTCAATAGTTCCGAGGATTGCGTTTAGCTGCGTAATGTCTGCTGCTTCAATCAACCAGTCATCGCCTTGTTGGGAAATTGAACCAGCACCGACAATACCAGTAACGCTGGATCCTGCCGGAAGGCCGGTTAGAAGCACGCTGGTGACTTCCGAGCCATCAGTGTCAGCTGAATCAATTGCTGAAAGGTTTAAAACTATAGCATTATCTTCAATTCCTATTGCGTCATCAGCAGTTCCTCCCGGTGTATCGGCGACCGCCCTAACCCTAATATTGCGATTGCGGCTGTTGGAAGAGGTTGAACCATCTGCATCAAGCGTCGTTGCAGAAACCACGATCGGGATATCCGCATCAGAATGAAGCGGTGGTGTGACTGTGAATGTATCGAGCGTCGCCTGAATACCGACCTGTGAACCCGTAATTAAATATTGCCCACCACCCAGGTTGGTGACGCTCCCACCGCTCATGTCGCTATAAGTCGGGATTTCACCATTCGTCATGGTAATGGTTATTGAGGTTAGCGTCTCGGATCCGTCAGTATCAGATAGCTCCACATTCAACTGACTGCCAAAATTTATACTGGTATCCTCATTGCCGTTTCCCACACCGGAAATAGTTGCGTCATCTGCCTGGGAATCTACGACAATACTAACCGGAGCCGTTGCGACAGCCTGCGAGCCATTTTCATTCTCCGTCGCAATCGAGGTCAATGTCATTTCATATGTGCCATGCGCATTGAGCGGCGGCGTGAAAACTAACCCCGTTGTAAGTTGTTCAGCGGTAAACAACCATATACCCCCACCAAGATCAGTTCCCGAGGCAAACGAGCCTCCGCTTGGTACGGAGGAAAGGGTAAAGGTATGCGTTTCTGATCCATCTGTATCAACCAATTCACCAGCTAATCCTGACAAGGATACTGGCGTATCTTCCTCGGTTACATAATTTGCGCCTGAAACGCTCGGCTGATCAGCCACTGGTACAATATCGATCGTTACTGGCAAAACGGTCTGCGCAGTTGACACAGCGATGTCTCCAGCTTCAGTTGGATTGCTCTCACTTGTCTGAGCCGTTAGCGTTAAAATGATATCATCGCCCAGGTGCTGACCAGGCTGGATGGTAATGCCGCCTGCAAGGGTTGCTATGATATCCGCATCAGAACCAGTGATCTCCCACTCACCCTCCCCAAGATCAACAATGCTTGTGGAACCGGAAGGAACAATGGTGAAGGTAGAGCTTGCTGGGACCCCTGAAATCTGCACAAAATCCAAAGATTCCGAACCGTCATTGTCAACCAGTGACAATTCGATTGGTACAGCGACGAGTGTATCTTCGTCGCCTTGAGGAGTTGAACTTACAGTAAGTGATGGTGCATCTGCCGCTGCCTGTATGATCACATCCTGTGTACTGTTTGCCGTAACCATATCGCCGTTGATTTCAGTGGTTTGCGCAGTTATCGACACCTGAAAATTCGTATCATCATGTTGCGTGCTGGTGAGTGTAAATGAATTTAGAAGGTCGATAGACTGTTGAGCGGTACCATCAATTTGCCAGACCCCGGCTCCTAAATCGGTTATGCTGCCCGGCAGGTTGGTATTATGGTTTGGAGTTACTGTCTCCGGGATGCCGGAGATGATTATCGACAGAGCCTGAGACCCATCTACATCCACCAATGTAAGGTCAATATCCGCTCCCAATGAAATAACTTGATCCTCAACTACAGTTGTCGTGCCGCTGTTTAGGAGAACATTGTCCAGGACTGGGTCTACGATCACCACTACAGGTGAACTGAAACTTGCCTGATCGTTGTTTGCGCCTTCTGTTGCCGTTGCAATAAGCTGCATGGCGAACGTGCCGTGCTCATTTGCTGGTGGCGTGAACACCGGCCCCGCGGCAAGCTCGGCTGGCGTAAACGCCCATACTCCACCACCAAGGTCCGTACCGCTTACAAAGCTCGCACCAGCAGGAA